>CAJXBM010000020.1:0-31588 GCA_913051185.1 uncultured Chloroflexota bacterium
CTCAGGGGACAGAGCGGCGGTCTTCGGAACCGCAAGTCGGGGGTTCGAATCCCTCTCGGCGCACCACTATCACAGTCAGTTTTCAGTAGGATTCAGACTTATGCCCATATATGCGGATGCGATTATTAGTGCCAAGCAGGTAATTACTATGGATCCGTCTAATTCAATGGCTACGTCTGTGGCAATAAAAGATGGAATAATTCTTGCGGTTGGCGACGATTTGCGATCTGTACAGGGACCTGATACTGCGACACATAGCTTTTTAGATTGCACAGTGTTTCCAGGTTTTATTGAACCCCACACCCATCCAGACCTTTGCGCTCAAATGTATTCATGGGTTGATATCAGCGGCTTCTCACATCAGACATCGATTGAAGTGATGGAAGCTCTTCGGAAATCTATTGATAAAGCTCCAAAAGGGGAGTGGATATTTGCTTTTGGCTATGACCCGGTAATTTTTCCTGATTTAACTGGTCTGACCCGAGATGAACTTGACGACATTGCACCAGAAAATCCTATCGCTGTAATGACTCAAAGTATGCATACTCTGTTTGTGAATTCCTTAGCGCTCTCCGAGGCGGGGATAGATGAGTCAAGTGAACCTGCTCGATTTGGTGGCGAGTATGTGAGAGATCACACTGGTCGTTTGACGGGAAAGATTGAGGAGTCTCCAGCGATGAGACCGTTTTTGAGATTTTTTGATGACTCGAAAGAAACGCGTTCCAACAATCTTTCTAGACAGTACGATCGATATAAGTCAGTAGGCATTACTACGATCGGGTCGGCGGGACTCTTCTTTAGAGATGAGGAAACAGTCGCACTCTATCAGGATGAGACCGTGGGAGATCGGCTAAGGATTCGTAATGCTGTCTATTTACGGCATATGGATATTGACAATCACAATTTACCGAAATTCCCTTCGAATAAGGTGTTTGGTATGAGCGGCGTGAAGCTCTGGTATGACGGTTCCCCTTATACAGGAACTATGTTGTTGGACCAACCCTATTTGAATACTGAACTGACTACCAAGGGTTTAGGTATAGCGACAGACTCAACTGGTCGAGCTAACTGGGAGTTAGATGAGTTTTATCAACTTGTTAGCGGTCTTCATGATCGTGGAGTGCAGATACTAGTGCATGCTCAAGGGGACAGAGCCACGCGCGAGGTACTTGATACGTTTGAGCGGGTATTGAATAATTCCTCCAACAAAGTGCATCGTCACCGGATTGAACATAGTGCTTTGATGGAGAGAGATGAAATACTGCGAGCGGCTGATCTGGGGATCTCAATCAGCTTTCATATGAATCATGTCAAGTATTATGGTCAGCGACTCCGCGACGAAATTATCGGATCTGATAGGTCCCAATACCTGATGCCTGCGCGGAGCGCACAGGAAGCAGGAATTCGAATTTCTTTGCATGCTGATTCACCTATGTTTCCGCCAAATCCCTTGGACTTGGTGCAGACTGCAGTAGGTCGAATGTCGGTGACGGGCGAGATGATAAATGAGCCTGAAAAGTTAGATCTTAAGGATGCTATGCGGGCCGTAACGATAGATGCAGCGTGGCAGTTAGGGATTGACGATCAGGTAGGAAGCCTCGAAGTTGGAAAGTTGGCGGACTTTACGATTCTTGGTCAAAATCCGTTTGATGTGAACACTAATAAGTTAAATGCCATACCAATACTCGACACTTGGTTATCTGGTACCTCAACCAACTCTTTGATTAACTGAGACGACAGTGAACGCCCTAAATATTTATTTTTACGTATTTTTTTGCAGCTTTAATTTATTGGAGTCAGAGGCGGAAGCTGAGTCGGGTTTGTTTGCTCGATAATGTGCTGATGTCTAATAGATATTCGTTCAAGTGGTACGTCAGGGGTTAATACCCAAAATTGATTATTTTTGATCGACTCGAGAAGTTGTTCCGCAACACTTTCAGGTGGTAAGCCATGTGCGAAAAATTGATCGCCCGCGTCAATACGCGCGCCGGTATCACCTTCATCAGGTTTTTCGTCGGCCGTCCAAAATATATCCGGTCTGTTTCTGCCTGAAGAGAAAATACGTGTATTTATGATTCCCGGACATAATACGGAGGCGTGTATTTTTGATTCTGCTTCCATTAGCTGGAAGTAGAGTGCTTCTGTGATTCTCACGACCGCGTGCTTTGTCGCGCCATAAATTCCTGCGCTTGAGCCTCCTAAAAGCCCTGCCATTGAAGCAGTGTTCACGACGTGTCCAGGCTCATTCTGTGACAACATAATGGGGAGGAACGTGCGAATTCCATTTAAAACACCTGTTACGTTTACTCCAAACGTCCAATTCCAAAGCTCAGGTGACTGTTCCCACAGTGGTTGGTTTCGTTGACCAACAAAATCGAGATCTCCTGCCACTCCGGCGTTATTACAAAGCACGTCAACTCGTCCAAACTCCTTCATAGCTGTATCAGCTAGAGACTGAACTTCGTCGAGGTTGGCCACATTCGCTTGAACACCGATCACATCGAGTTCTTCCTGCTTGAGAGCCTGCGTGGCAGCACTAAGTGCCTCTTCTTCTACGTCAGTGAGCACGACTTTCATTCCTTCTTGTGCGAAGCGCCTCGCAAAAGCCAGTCCCATACCTGAGGCTGCCCCGGTAATAACCGCTACTTTGTCTTCAAAATTATCCATAATTATTCCACCTCGATTTGACTATACATTTCTCTAATTATTGAGTTTGTGATACACCTCAGGTACTTTATCGGCGAGGCTTTCAAAGCCTCTCCAATGCCCAAAACGATATTGCATCTTGGTTACCACCGTATTCGAGGCTGAGTGTTGAGGCTCATTTTCCGCGATCGATGTCATTACGTTACCAACTAGTTCGTGAATAAAATCTCGGGCATCTACCAAAGCGGCATGGTTTCCTATCGGCCCGTGGCCAGACACAAATTGATCAGATTCTATTTCTATGAGTCTGTCGTCAGTAGATAGCCAGTCTGTGGGATAGCTATCACCGAGAAAAGGAATACCGCCATCCTGAGCTACATCACCAGTGAATAGAATTTTTTCTTCCGGTAAGTGGATGAATATGTCCCCACTCGTGTGGGCTTTACCCAAATAAACGAGATTGATTTCTCGGCCTCCAAAATAAAGTTGCATCGTATTTTCAAAGGTGAGATCAGGCGGGGTTATGTTGACTAGTTTTGCTTCTTCAGACCAAGGATCACCCGCTGCGACTACTTTTTCACGCCATTGTCTATTCCATTCAACGTCTAGCATTTCTTTACGAGCGTTGGAGTGAGCAATTATCGTTGCATCGGGAAATTCTTCGTTACCCCAGGCGTGATCCCAGTGCGAGTGAGTATCTACCACATACCGTATAGGTTTGTCGGTGACGTGCCGGACGTCCTCAATAAGGTCGCGTGCGAACGATGGCACCCGCAGGGAGTCGATTACAAGGACGCTCTCGTCTCCAATGATAATTCCAGCATTTGTCAGCCCAGCATGTAGTCTTGCGAAGACTCCGGTGCTAAGTTCAACTATTTCAGTTCCAGGTGTGGTTGTCATATTACTACCCCTTATTATGTGACATTAGGTTTCATCGGCGAATACTCGGTCATAGAGATCAATAGCACGTGTGCCTACAAGCCGTGCCATGTTTTTATAAGCAGTTCGTCTGTAACCCCAGCCTCGTTCACTTCGCTTGACTTGCTCCAACCAGTCAAAGAGGTGAACCTCACTTAAATCTATTAGTTGATTGCGGCTGAGCTCGATAGAACTCTTGTCTTCACGATTTTCAATAGTGAATGATTCACCCTCGGTTACTGCCTGCGCTAGAGCTTCATCAAACGTCTCGCGATTCATCACACAATTACAGAACGCAACAAATTCGGCCCGTTCACCTATAAGATCCTTAATCAGTGGTCGCTCACTGAGTGGCAATGAGAAGTCCTGAAATCCCTGTGTTCCGTAGATTGAATGGAAGAGGCCTGCCCTACTCATATCTAGATCGGCCCCGTTTTTCTCGAGTAAATTCTGAACGGATTGCAGGTGATGTAGAAAATCTCCACCTGTGTGCGCCACCTCATCGGTGCCCAGCGAAAGTAGGAATTTATACAATTCGTCATTTGTCTTCATTTAGCTGGGTACGTCCTTGATATGCTTAAAGAGTTCACTTTAGTGTCGGTAAGTGTAAGGGTTAATTGATGGACTTTGTCATCGTGTTCTTAGGTTGGCTTTTGGGATAAAAAATGTATACGTGCAAAATTGGTGACTGATGTCTGAAAAGTGCTCTTGTTGTGTGCCAAGTCTTGGTCAAGACGGCTTCGATCAGGTTGTCTTACCTAGTCAGCAGGTGATTAATCGTTCGGGTTTAGCCGAAGACGCACAGACGGGAATGGCGCTAATACCTAGCGGAATATTTCGTATGGGCTCAGAGGATCCGATGTCTTATCCCGCTGATGGGGAGGGTCCAGTTCGGTCTGTATCAGTCTCGGAATTCCTATTAGATACCCGTTCGGTAACGAATGCTGATTTCATGTTTTTTATAGATGAAACTGGATATATCACGACTGCAGAGCAACGAGACTGGTCATTTGTTTTTGCTGGATTGCTTCCGGATGACTTTGAGCCCACGCGAGGGGTGGCTGACGCACCCTGGTGGCGCCAGGTTTATAAGGCCACATGGCAGCATCCCGAGGGACTGCACAGCAATATCAATGATCGTATGGATCATCCTGTTGTGCATGTCAGTTGGTTTGATGCTGCGGCGTATGCGGATTGGTTGGGCAAAGAATTACCTTCGGAAGCGTGTTGGGAATACGCGGCGAGAGGTGGATTAGACGGAGCTTTATTTGCATGGGGTGATCAGTTGAATCCAGACGACAATTATCTATCTAACACGTGGCAGGGTATTTTTCCATCGAGCAATACTCAAGACGATGGGTGGTATGGAACCTGTCCAGCTGATCATTTTCCGGAGAACGGCTATGGGCTTCATAATATGACCGGTAATGTGTGGGAGTGGTGTGCTGATTGGTTCGGTTTTAGTGACTCACGTGTATCTTCACCAGTTGATCCAATTGGCCCAGCCACCGGAAACTCAAAGGTACAAAAAGGGGGATCTTTCTTGTGTCATGCCAGCTATTGTGCAAGGTATCGGCCAGCTGCTCGTGTTGGTGTTTCTCCTGATAGCACTTCGAGTAATGTTGGGTTTCGTTGTTTGAAACGGGTCTAGTCTCCGAATCAATTATCTGCCTACTCTCTAATCAATTAAATGGTTTGCTATGATTCCAAGTGTATTGAACAGATTCAGGTGCGCCATCGTATTTTTAAGGAAGTAATGCAGATGACTATGTTAGAACCAAAGATTTCGTCAGTGGGAACAAATACGGTACGACCTGATGGAATTGACAAAGTGACAGGTCGAGCCATATATGGTGCGGACGTGAGATTACCAAATATGATTGTCGGCCGAGTCAAACGAAGCCCTCATGCACACGCAGTTATTAAGAATATTGATGTTTCGAAAGCTGTGGCGCTCCCGGGCGTACTGGCTGTCGTAACCAGTGATGATTTCCCCGAGCCTGTCGAAGCCATATTACAGACTCTTCGTGGACCCATGCCGGCACAGTGGGATATTGAGAGGCTGATGGCACGGCGTAAGGTGCTCTTCAAGGGGCACCCAGTAGCGGCTATCGCGGCAACTGACGTGCACATAGCGGAGGATGCACTCGACCTGATTGAGGTGGAGTACGAAGTGTTACCACCAGTCGTGACTATTGATGATGCCCTCGCACCTGATGCTCCAATTCTCCACGATGATGGACTTGATTCTCTTGTCGAAGATTTGTTTCAACCAGTTGACGGCAGGCCGTCAAATATAGCCAGAACCGTTGAGATGGGATTCGGCGATATTGAGGAGGGATTTTCGCAAGCTGAAGTGGTCCTAGAGCGAGTATATGAGACTGCAATGAGCCACCAAGGGTATATCGAGACTCACAATGCCACAGCAATTTGGAGTCAGGACGGAAAGATAACACTCTGGACGAGTACGCAAGGTGCTTTTGGTATCAGACAGAATGTGAGTCGGGTGCTTGGAATCAGTTTGGGTGACTTACGAGTCATTCCTGCTGAAATTGGTGGAGGATTCGGTGGTAAGACCGTTGTTTATTTAGAGCCCATCGCGGCTCTGTTATCACGAAAATCAGGACGACCTGTCCAAGTGACGATGAATAGAACTGAAGTATTAGAGGCTACAGGGCCTACCTCTGGTACCCGATCGTTCGTGAAAATAGGCGCTACCCGCGAGGGTAAAATAGTGGCAGCTGACATTCGCTTAGAGTATGAGGCAGGTGCATATCCAGGATCGCCTGTGGCTGGTGGAGCACGGTGTGCCCTAGGTCCGTATGTGGTACCCCATCAGCGAATCCTTGGATTAGATATCGTCCTCAATCGTCCGAAGACAGCTGCATATCGTGCGCCAGGAGCGCCTGCTTCAGAATTTGCGGTTGAGGCTGTGTTGGATGAATTGGCGGAGATGCTTGATATTGATCCTATGGAACTCCGTGATATGAATGCGGCTGTTGAAGGGGACCGCAGAAGTGACGGCGCTACGCATGGATCTGTAGGATCCCGTGAGGTAATTACTACCACAAGTGAACACCCTCATTATCGTGCGGAAATAACTCGGAAGGATGTGGGTCGCGGGGTAGCTATGGGTTTTTGGCAAAATGGTGGAGGCGAGTCCAGTGCATATGCCAACGTTCATGAGGATGGCAAAGTGACTCTTATTACTGGATCCGTCGATATCGGGGGTCAGCGCGCTTCACTGGCGATGCAGTTTGCTGACACCCTTGGCATCAAGTATGAAGATATCAACTCACTGGTAGGGGATACCGACACGATCGGCTACACAGGTAATACTGGCGGGAGTCGGACCACCTTTGCTACCGGCTGGGCCGTTTACCAAGCTGCTGTCGATGTCAGCAACCAGCTTGAAGAGCGAGTCGCAAAGATATGGGAAGTATCCGTCGATGACGTAAGTTACAGCCCGATAGATGCGTCGTTGCACGGGCCAGGTGATCTCGTAATGACATTCAAAGACGCTGCTGCAAAGCTTCCCGCAACTGGCGGAATGGTACAGGGACGGGCGGACCTCGTATCTACAAATGTTGGTAAAGTTGGAGCGTGTTTTGGCGCACATATCGCTGATGTGCATGTTGATAGAGATACTGGCAAGGTAACAGTGCTTAGATATACTGCCATTCAGGATGTGGGTCGAGCGATTCACCCTGCGTATGTTGAGGGACAGATTCAAGGTGGCGCTGTACAGGGTATAGGTATGGCGTTGAATGAGGAGTATGTATATAACGATGATGGGTCGATGGCTAACTCATCTTTTCTTGATTATCGAATGCCGGTTGCAAACGACCTTCCAGCGATAGATACCGTGCTAGTTGAAGTGCCAAATCCCGGGCATCCATTTGGGGTTCGGGGAGTTGGCGAGGTACCGATCGTACCTCCATTAGCGGCGATTGCGAACGCAATCTATGACGCTGTTGGTATTCGTGTAAGTAGCCTTCCTGCAAATCCTGAGACTATTCTCAGAGAGCTAGCTGGGCTTGAGTCATAGGAATTTTACGACTGCTTATGCCGATTATTCATCTTCCCAACGCGCTGCGTACTTTTTGTGAAATGCGTGACTCTGTGCAGGTGACAGGAACTACTTTGAGGGAAGTCTTCAGAAATCTTGAAGCTATCTGTCCGGAACTGACTGCACAGATTATTACCCCAGACGGTTTGAGATCAGATCTTGCAGTTGCCATCGACGGGTCAATTCTGGATTCGGCAGGATTAACAGAAACCGTTGATACTGATAGTGATATCTATTTGGTACCGCCACTTGGTGGAGGTTAAGTAGGTTATTCGGTAATTGAGTTACCTAACTGACAGCCTTCGTAAAATTTGTTACGCTCTGTCGGGTTGAAATTCTCTATTCTTTAAGTACACGAGGTTCTATATGTCCAATTCAAATCCATTGATTCAAGAAATAGCTGAAGGAATTGAGATTAGAGGTATTTTTCCTGACAAATGGAAGAATATATTAAGTGTTGATGCTCTGAAATTCATTGCATCTTTGCAACGCGAGTTCAATAGTGCTCGACTTGAGCTTTTGGACGCGCGTATTACGCGTCAGCATGAGTTTGACGCTGGTGAGTTACCTGATTTTTTGAGTGAGACTATTGGTATTCGTGAGAGTGATTGGGTTGTAGCTGATTGCCCCGAAGATTTAGAGAAGCGTTGGGTTGAAATCACAGGCCCGTGTGATAGAAAAATGATGATTAACGCACTTAATTCTGCTGCAGACGCGTTTATGGCAGATTTGGAGGATTCGCTTTCACCTACTTGGGAAAATGTGGTTGAAGCTCAGATTAATCTCACTGATGCGGTGCGAGGGGACATGATTTTGGACGAACCTAACGGTAAGTCTTACAAACTGATTAAGGATGATGTCACGCTCATTGTTCGACCTCGTGGTTGGCACTTAGAGGAGAAGCATCTGGTCATAGATGGAGATCCGTGCTCGGCGGCACTTTTCGATGCGGGACTTTATTTATTTCATAATGCCGAGGAGCGACTCGCACGAAACACTGGTCCGTATTTCTATTTAGCCAAATTAGAAGGGCATTTAGAGGCGAGGTTATGGAACAGCGTATTTAATTTCAGTCAAGATAATTTAGGTATCGGTCGCGGTTCAATCCGAGCCACGGTCTTGATCGAAACTATTACTGCTGCCTACGAGATGGACGAAATTTTGTTTGAGTTGCGGGAGCACATTTCAGGCTTGAACGCGGGTCGTTGGGATTATATTTTCAGTGTGATTAAGAGATTTAGAAATCGTCGTGAGTATGCTCTTCCAGACAGGGCGCAAATTGGAATGACTGTTCCGTTTATGAGTGCATACACAGATTTACTTGTAAAGACTTGCCACCGGCGCGGAGCTCATGCAATGGGGGGGATGTCTGCATTTATTCCTAGTCGAAGAGATGCGGAGTTAAATGCAGTCGCACTCGCAGCAGTGAAGGCCGATAAAGACAGGGAGTCAAAAAATGGATTTGATGGCACTTGGATAGCGCACCCTGATCTTGAACCAACTGCGCGGGCGTCATTTCAGCATGTATTGGGCGAGAACGATAATCAGAAGGATAGGCAGCGCGATGATGTGTTAGCTGATGCGGCAGCACTCAGCGGAGCAGATCTCACTGAGGGAGATACAACTGAAACGGGGGTTCGACTCAATATTTCGGTCGCCCTGCAATATATAAATCAGTGGTTAAGCGGCAACGGGGCGGCTGCTATTAATAATTTGATGGAGGACGCTGCAACCGCCGAAATCAGCCGCGCACAGCTTTGGCAGTGGATTATTCATGCTGTGCCACTCGATGATGGCCGAACGATCACTTCAGATTTGTATTTAGAACTTCGGGGTGAAGAGCTTGCGATTCTCAATACCGATCAAGATCAGCATTTTGATGACGCGGCGGCAATATTAGACAAATTGGTCCTAAGCGACGAGTTTGTCGATTTTCTTACGATACCAGCCTATCAATACCTCGATTAGAACTATTGCTAATTCAACCCTACCAGGTATCAATAAACGGATATTTCTTTTCGGTACGTTCGGGCGGTGTGGGTACACTATTTAGTCCCATGACAAGCCACGATCGCGTGTCTGCTGGATCGATTACGTCATCAATGCCGTATCCTGCACTCGCGTTAACAGCCTTTGCACTTTCGTATGCACGATCTACTCGATCTTGATACTCAGCCAGTCGTTCAGCCGGATCTTCAATTGCTTCCAGTTCCTTGCGATAGCCGAGCTTCACAGAACCCTCAATTGCCATGCCCGCAAATTCTGCTGTGGGCCATGCGACTGAGAAGAATCCTACAAAAGAGCTAGCACCACACATAGCTTGTACGCCTAGTCCGTAGGCCTTGCGAACAACTGTGAGGAACATGGGCGTTGTAAGATTTGCACCGGCATTAAACATACGGACGCAGTGTCTGACCAGTGCGGTGGATTCGACATCTGGGCCTACCATCATTCCTGGACAATCCATCAAACTTAAAATCGGAATATCAAATGCGTCACATAGCTGAACGAACCGAGCGCCCTTATCAGCTCCATCTGAGTCAATAGCGCCAGCGATATGATGAGGATTATTAGCTATCACCGCCATAGGTTTACCCTCAATCCGCATGAAGGCCGTGATAATACCAATACCGAACTTTTCCCGTATTTCTAGTACTGAATCTTTATCTGCAATTGTGTTTATTATTTCGCGCATGTCATACAGTTGTTTGCGGTTTTCCGGAACGATATGTCTAAGAGGTCGTTGATCTGGAGCCTCCCATTCATCTATCGGACCTTGGAAATACGAGAGGTATTTCTTAGCAACATCTACTGCTTCTTCTTCATCCTTAACTAAAATATCGACCACTCCGTTTGGTACTTGAAATGACATTGGACCAAGTTCTTCTGGTGTATATACGCCCAGACCACCACTTTCAACCATTGCTGGCCCACCCATGGCGACTGTAGATCCTTCAGTCGCAATGATTACGTCGCAACAGGCCAATAGCGCTGTATTGCCCGCGAAGCACCGCCCATTGGTGATTCCTACAAGTGGAATCCAGCCACTAAGCTGAGAGAATTGTGTGAACGTATGGGTATCAAACGCTACTCCAGGTCCGATCCGATCATCTCCTGGACGTCCACCCCCACCTTCAGTGAAAAAGACTAGTGGAATTTTAAATCGCTGTGCGAGCTCAAACATACGATCCTGTTTGTAGTGGTTACGTCCACCTTGCGTTCCCGCAAGCACCGTGTAGTCATAGGATATAACCATTGTCCGAGCCTGCTCAGGGGAAAAGTACTTTCCATTAACTGAGCCGATACCTGATACCAGACCATCTGCCGGAGTATTTTTTCTAAGTTCCTCGCTACTGAAGCGTTGATGTTGTCGGGCCACTACTAATGGTCCATACTCCTTGAATGTGCCGTCATCGACTAATTGAGCGATATTTTCCCGGGGCATTCGATAGCCACGTCCATATCGTTTCGCCACAGCTTCAGGTCGATTCTCGTCGAGCGTAAATGCGTGTCTGGCATAAGCTTCTTCGAGGTCCGGTCTTATGTAATCCAGGTCGATGGCCTCTTCTTCTTCGAAACTCGCTTCGTCCAATTCACCTTCTTCGACAAAAATTAATGGATGACCCTCGACAATGATGTCTCCCGGTTCAACATTGATTTTTTTAACGATTCCGCTTACATCAGCCTTAATTACGTGCTCCATTTTCATGGCTTCCATAATCAGCATTTCTTGGCCCATGCGTATCGAATCGCCTTCACTGACGGAGATTTGAATGATCGTTCCTTGAATTGGAGCGCCGACTCCAATAGATCCATCAGGGCCTATCAGACTAGCTCCCGGATCCTCTACCGGGAGTTCAACTTTTTCAGCTTCTTTCACTTGACGGTCATAACTAAAAAGTGCCAAAGGGTCTGATGTGTCTACCATTACTGGAGCCGTCCCAGTGAGCGGGCTCGCCTGTTGGCCTGCAGCCACAGGAACTGGTGCCTCTGCACTTTCAATCCAGCGTTTTTGTTGGCTCTCAGTATCTGTTATTGCGAGGTCAGCTATTTTTTCATCGACCCATCGTGTATGTACCGATCCATCAATGAAGTCTGTGTTTGTTAGAACATTCATCAAGAAAGGGATATTTGTAGCTACACCTTCTATCCGAAATTCGGAAAGCGCACGGAGTGATCGCTGTACGGCAGTCTCAAATTTATTAGATGGTGAATGTGTAATTACTTTTGCAAGTAATGAATCGAACATTGGACTGGTTGTATAACCCGCATATCCAAACCCATCAGTTCGGACACCTGGCCCATTTGGTGCGTCGTATGAGCGGAGAGTTCCGCCTGCTGGGCGGACTGTTCCATCGACACCGAGGGTCTCCATATTTATACGGGCTTGAATAGCAAATCCTCGGGGCACTCCTATGTTGGGACCGTCTAATCCAAGCTCTGCAAGTAGTGTCCCGCCAGCTAATTCAATCTGAGTTTGGACAATATCTACTCCAGTCACAGCTTCGGTGACAGTATGTTCAACCTGTAGTCGAGCGTTTGCTTCAATGAATGAAAACGGATCGCCTCCATCAGATGCCTTGGTGTTCACAAGAAATTCAAAGGTGCCAAGATTTGAATAATTGACACTTTGAGCAAGGCGTTGGGCCGCCTCGATGATATCGTCACGTAGTCGTTCCGGGAGGTGAGGCGCAGGCGCGATTTCAACTATTTTTTGATAGCGCCGTTGGACACTGCATTCACGTTCGCCAAGGTTGATGATATTTCCGTTTTTATCTCCAAGAATTTGAACTTCAATATGCCTTGCATGTTGAATGAATTCTTCAACATAGAGCTCTCCGTTACCAAAGGCGCTTGTTGCCTCCGATTGGCATCTTTTAAAGGCCTCTTCTATTTCAAGTTCGTCCGTTACAGCTCGCGATCCTCGGCCTCCACCACCAGCAACAGCTTTGATCATCATACCCGCATCAGCCCCAAGGCTTGAATAAAACTCTTTTGCCTCTTCAAGCGAAACAGAACGGTCGATGCCTTTAAGAATTGGCACCCCAGCAGCTGTCGCTGCGGCTCGCGCACGTCCTTTGTCCCCAAACAATTCCAGATGCTCCACCTCAGGTCCGATGAAAGTTAGATTTTGTTCAGCACATTTTTTTGCAAACTGTGAATTTTCAGCTAAGAATCCGTAACCGGGGTGGACAGCATCACAATTCATTTCTTTTGCCCCGTCAATAATTGTGTCCATATCGAGATATGCCGGCACACCTCTGCCAGATAGTGCAAAACTTTCATCAGCAATGGTTCTGTGTAACGAAGTTGCATCATCCTCGGAATATATAGCTACTGTTTGGATTCCAAGGTCGTTTGCGGCTCGCATGATGCGTATCGCAATTTCACCACGGTTAGCAATTAATATTTTCTTGAAGCTCATATTTGTTTGTACCTTTCGTAGTCATATATTGTTCCGGTTACGGTATTCTCAATCAGTTCTTGATATTTCTCGTTAGTTATATTTAAGTATTCCTGCAGTACCTCTTTACTGTGTTGGCCGACACATGGGGCCGGTCGAACTTTGGATGATTCAACACTTTCAAACTTCCAGGCGCGTGTGGGGAGTACGTTAACTCCCGTCTCTGGATGCTCAATATACGATAAAAAATCTCTGGATAGGAAATTAGGATCAGGTTCGCTATATATCTTGTAGGGTTCAGCTACCCGGGCTGTACACACGCCCATTATAGTGAGCTGATTTTCCATGTCTTGGGCCGAGCGATCTTGTGTCCATTTTTCGATCACTTCGTCTAAAAGGGATTCATTTTCTTTTCGTTGTTGCTGGCTCTTGAATCGTGAATCTTCAGCAAGTCCCAATACATTTGCGAGGTTAGTCCAAGCAGTTTCATTATCGGCTGAAATCGCAATCCATTCACTATTTTTGGATCGGTACACACCGTGCGGGGCAATTTCCGGGTGTTTGTTGCCATGTGGTCTTGGAAGCTCACCGCTAAGCTGATATTCGCCTAACGCATCGCCGACAATTGCTGTGAGAGATTCGAGCATAGAACCTTCGATGCGTTGCGCTTCTCCGGTCTTGCTCGACTCATGTAGTGCGGCTATGACTGAAGCAATTGTGAAATATCCAGATATTGGATCGGGAATCATTCCTCCAGTGTTCATTCCCAGATCACCTTCATAGCCATGAATTGAGGACAGGCCGGACATAGGTTCAGTCGTGCCGCCATTTCCAGGGAACTCTTTATATGGTCCGGTAGCGCCGTAAGCAGATAATGAGGCAAATACAATACCAGGTCGTTTCTCAGCGAGTGTTTCTAGGGTAATTCCCCACCGCGGCAAGATTTGTGGTGTGAAATTGTCCATGACTATATCAAAATGGGGTACGAGCTGCCAAAATATTTCCTGTCCTTCAGGTGTTCTCATGTCCAGTGTTATCGCACGTTTATTTAAGTTCGCTGAATTATACAGACCTTGCGTATTCAGAAAGTGTTGATCAATATCGGTATTTCGCACACCTTCAGGCACCTTATTACTTACTCTTCTCCAAACATCCACTCGGTGTGGGGCCTCAATTTGAACCACGTCAGCTCCCAGGAGGCCTAACAGCTCAGTCGCAAACGTGCCTGACCAGGCGTGCGTAAATGCGAGCACTTTTTTACCCGCTAGCGGCCCATCCGGCGACATCATGGTCGAAGTCGGATTTTCGATTGCGACAGGGTTTCGCTTGATATCTATTTGATCACGATTTTGATCAAGCGAAGGGGCATCAGATCGCAGCTCCCACGTGAGGGGGGATAAGTGCGCTGATGGACCCGGAAATTTGACCAATTTGTCATCAATATTCGTGGTGCGAAAATAGTCCCGCGCATTTAGATGATCGCACGATTCGATATCCGACATATCCTGAACCATTCCCGTGATCGAGCGCAATTTGCAAAGCGCAAGGAATAAATCTTTACGATTCTTGCTTGGCACTGTTCTAGCAACGGCCGCCACGACTTCCATAAGTTGTGGATTGCCATGACGCCCTATATCGGGAATGAGATCGGTATTTTCAGCATATTCTTCCACGCCTAGTACTCTCATGGACTCGGTCCAATTCCTAAAATCACCCAAGCCAAAATTGATAAGGCCATCCTTGGCTTCCCAGAGAGGTGCGGGAATACCTCGTGCTTTCCCACCAAGGACGCCTCTCGACCACCCTCGTTTTTCAAAGATCGCCTGGATCGCCCATGGTGCAGATGCGAGAGAAAGAGATTCGGCTTCACTTACGTCGACTACATCACCGAGACCAGAGTTTCTCGCCTGTAGTGCAACAGCGGCAGACGTGATAAATCCACATACTCCAGCAATGAAACCAGTTAGATTGACTGGCAATTGCAGAGGTGGCTCATTTTCGTACACATTGATATGTGAGAATCCTGTTCGTGCTGAAGCGGTCAGGCCATTACCAGGGACTCCTGCAAGATTGCCGTCTAGGCCATGGGGAGTGATCGATAGGTGAACCGAGCTACGAATTCTTTGCTCGGTAATTCGTGAAAAGAGCTTGTCTGCTTTATTAATTTCAGTCGTAATGATGACATCGCTGCTTCTTATTAGAGAGTCAAGTTCATCGTCGTCTTGGATCTGAATTGATTTTTTATTCCAATTAGCATAGGCATGGAGTACTTTGGATTTTCGTAGTGCGTGTCCTGCCTCATTTTCGGCAAGTATTACTTCGGCTCCGAAGTCTCCGTAGAATCGAGCCGCGAATGCACCCGATAAATCAGTCGATAAATCTAATACGCGAATGTCTGAAAATGCGTGACTCATAATGCTTCTTAAACCGTTCTGATAATTGTCATTATAGTTTCATGAAATTATTGTGGTGACTGTTAGGTAAATAACAGAACGTCCGCGCTACAAGACCTACATTCTATTAAACCTGATAAACATATATTATTGTCTCATCAGGATTAATTTAATTTCTGATTAATCGTTTGATGCGAATGTGTTGACGATTAATTAAAGAATGGAGCCCAAGCGCTATGCAGTATTTCGTGCACCGTTTGATTACCCAGATGATACCTGTGATGATTCTGGCATCATTCTTAGTCTTCATGGTTGTACGACTAATACCAGGCGATCCGGCACTTTTAGCGTCGAGTGGTGAAAATCAGACCAGTGAAGAGGCGTATCAACTTGCCCGGGAACGTATGGGATTAAATGATCCGTTTCACGTGCAATATTTCAGCTGGCTTGGGAATGCTATACAGGGCGACTTTGGTGTGTCAATGAATAAGGGTATTCCAGCAGCTGACATTATATATAGTGCATTTCCCGCAACTATTGAATTAGCATTATTCGCATTAACTTATGGATTCCTGTGGGGTGTGATACTAGGAATATTGGCGGCCGTAAATAGGGGTGGAGTTTGGGACTATATTGCTTCCTTATGGACTGGAATTAATATAGGTATTCCGTCATTTATCGCGGGTCTTCTGTATCTGTTGATTTTTGCTGTTCAATTAAAGATATTACCGGCATCTGGGAGGGTGCCGTTCACTGAAGATCCGTTAAATGCACTTAAGCATCTGGCACTTCCTACGATAGCGTTAGGTAGTATTGTTGCGGCTCAGATTTCTCGATATACACGACAGTCGATTTTAGATACATTGACTGAAGATTACATCCGAACGGCTCGCGCTAAGGGTCTCCGTGAGCGTACCGTCATGATTCGACATGCTTTGAAGCCGAGTCTCATTCCCGTGGTCACAATTATGGGGTTACAGGTAGGGGGTGTATTGGCGGGTACTCTTGTAATTGAGCAAGTGTTTACCTGGCCGGGTGTAGGCCGTGCATTAGTGAGCGCAGTGCGTGAGCGAGATTATGTGATGATGCAGGGCATCACTTTGCTACTAGTTATTATATTTTTGGTCGTTAATTTAATAACGGACCTGTTATATGTTGGGCTAGATCCGAGAATTCGTCTCGGCGGAAAAGCGGAGGCCTAAGATGTCAGCCAACACAGTCGATCCTCTGTTTGCATCCGAGATACCTCCGTCGACTTTGAGCGCCCTGCTAAAAGAAATACGAGCCGTTGGCAAGACAGCCAGAGGATTTATTTCATTATCTGGCTTATCACTTTTATTTTTATTTGCGATTCTAGTCCCATTGTTCTGGGGTGCTGATCCAAATTGGATTGAAAATGTGACAAAAAATCAATCACCTTCTTGGGCCCATCCGATGGGAACCGATCATATATCTCGTGATTTGCTTGCGCGAAATGCCTCTGGACTGGGGCGAACGGTAGTGGTCGGGATCGGCGCGGTCGTAGCTGGTTGGATAGTTGGCATAGCGCTTGGCTATCTTGCTGGGTGGCGAGGTGGTTTAACCGACATTTTCATCATGCGCGGAGTCGATACACTGCTCGCGTTTCCGGGCATTTTGATTGCTATTGTCGTATTAACGATTTTGGGCGGCGGCATCATACCGTTGGGAATTTCCATCGCGATCTTTAATGTGTCAGGCATGGCACGGTTAGCCCGAGCCGGAGTGCTGCGTGAGCGTGAACGTGATTATGTGTCCGCAGCTCGGTGTATCGGTGCGACCGAGCGTCGTATTTTATGGCGTCATGTTTCGGTGAACACATTTGGTGCGTTTGCAGTAGCGTTGCCGCTAGCGGTGGTCGCGTCTGTGTTGACGATGGCAGCTTTGAATTACTTGGGTCTTGGCACGGCACCTCCGAATGCCACCTTAGGTCAGTTGTTACTGGATGGAGGTCGCTACATGCGATTTGCACCTCACTATGTGCTTGGTCCGGTTGTGCTTCTAGCCGTACTTTTGTTATCTCTGAATTTTTTGAGCGATGTGTTGTCAGAGAGACTCGATCCAATTCGAAGACGAGATGGCTAATGCCACTCGCCTGCTAACTAAGACATACGTAGATTACATAATGGTAAAGGCTTGGCCTAAGAGTTCATCTTGGTATAAAAAGGGAGCCTAGGATGTCGGCGAGTGTAGGAGATCCGCTTTTTGCGCCCGAGGTACGATCTACGGCTCTCAAATCTTTCCTGAAAGAGATCTGTGCCGTCGGTAAAACACCTAGAGGATTCATCTCATTATTTGGACTTACGACTCTATTATTATTTGGCACATTGGTTCCACTACTTTGGGGCACTGACCCAAATTGGATTGAAAACGTGCCAAAAAACCAATCACCTTCTTGGGAACACCCAATGGGGACGGATCATATATCTCGTGATTTACTTGCGCGAAATGCGTCCGGCCTGGGAAGGACTGTAATAGTCGGAGTTGGTGCAGTCGTAGCCGGTTGGATAGTTGGTATTGCGCTCGGTTATCTTGCTGGGTGGCGAGGCGGCTTAACTGATATCTTGATCATGCGTGGCGTAGATACGCTGCTCGCGTTTCCGGGTATTTTGATCGCGATTTTAGTGGTCACAATTTTAGGTGATTATTTAGGTCGCGGAGTCGTGCCACTTGGAATTGCAATTGCTATTTATAGTGTTGACGAAATGGCACGGTTAGCCCGGGCCGGAGTGCTGCGTGAGCGTGAGCGTGACTATGTGACGGCTGCTCGGTGTCTTGGCGCAACCGAGCGTCGTATTTTATGGCGTCATGTTTCAGTGAACACATTTGGTGCGTTTGCAGTAGCGTTGCCGCTAGCGGTGGTCGCGTCTGTGTTGACGATGGCAGCTTTGAATTACTTGGGTCTTGGCACGGCACCTCCGAATGCCACCTTAGGTCAGTTGTTACTGGACGGAGGTAGGTATACAAGATTCGCACCTCACTACGTGCTTGGCCCGATAGCGCTTATAGCCATACTTTTGTTATCTCTGAATTTTTTGAGTGATGTGTTGGCCGAGAGACTTGACCCAATTCGAAGACGAGATAGCTAGGCTTGGGGAATTAGTCAAATAAATTCTTTGTTATATACCTAACAGACCTTCAAGGGTCAGTCAGTTATCGTTTTTCGATACGTTTTTGTAAACTATGTAGAATATAACTAGGACTAAAAAGAAAGTTGAGGGTTCATATGAGTGATTATTGGAATCGCCGAAGTATCTCCAGACGTCGTTTGATGCGTGGAGCTGCTCTTGGTGGAGCCGGATTAGCCGGTGCCGCGTTGATCGGATGTGGGAGCGATGATGAAACTACATCCGCCTCGAGCTCAGGTGGCAGTAGTGCCTCAAGCAGTAGCTCGTCAAGCAGTAGTGCCGCGACTGCAGCCGCGACTCAGCAGGTAGTTGCGACTTCGGTGGCCACCACCTCTGCAACTGACAGTGGCATCAAAATGGGTGGAACGCTTAAGGCGGGCACCAACTCGACTCCAAACTTCGTGCGGATGCCGTTTAACACTGCTGGTAACAACACATACATGAATCAGAACTCTCGAATATTCGACCGATTGGTCGAGGTGGGACAGATGAGAGGCAAGCGTCAGCTTGCACGTGATCAGAAGGCTCCTCTATACGAGTTGTACGATGCAGACTTTAGTGTTTATCCAAGTCTTGCGCAGAGCTGGGAAGTTACCGACGGTGGTACTACGGTCATATTCAAATTGATCGATAAAGATGTGCAGTTCCATGATGGCAAGCCGATGACTGCCGCTGATGTAAAGGCGTCATATGAATTAATGATGGCTGGTGAGCATGAAGGCGTGGTAGGAAGCCCATATAACCTCATGTCAGCTAACTTTACGTCTGTTGAAACTCCAGATGACAAGACCGTTGTGGTGAAGTTGTCAAAGCCAACTGGATATATGTATGACTTTTTCCGCGGTGCAAATATTGGTGATATGAACACCCTCGAGCAGGTTAAAGAAGGTGTTCTGAACGGTACAGGACCTTTCAAGTTTGGTAACTATGATCCTAACGTGGGTTATGAACTCACGAAGAATGCAGATTACTGGGGTGATACTGGTCCATATCTGGATAAGATTGAAACAACGATTTTTGCGGACTCCGGTGCGCAAGGACTCGCATTCGAAGCTGGTGATATCGACCTCTTCACAGGTGGAACCTTGCTTCCTGAGCACGCTGAGGCGATTGCGGACAATGGGGACTGGGAGCACGAAACATACGGTGGAATGGGTGGTCGAGTATTCCGAGTGCGTGCCGATATTTTAGACAAGCGAGTGCGACAGGGTCTTATGCTCCTGCTGCAACAGGACCGAATTCAGAAGGAATACTTTGGTGAGTTCGATCAGGGTGGACGACTTCAGTTCCAGCCTAGTTCTATTGCTTTTGTGCCAGAGCTCGATGCAGTTGCATATAACCCTGCTGAGGCTGCGAAGCTTATTTCTGCTGCTGGTGGTGTTGAAGGCAACGTACTGAAAGCTGATGTACTACCTGAGAGGTTGGATGCTCCAGCTACGGCACAGATGATTCAACAGGATCTAGCCCAGATGGGTATTGAACTACAGATCAATAACCGTGAGTACAGTGAAATGATTTCTCTGCAGACGACTGGTACCTTTGAGCACATGCTGATCGGTTTCGGTAACTGGATTAAGCAGGGAAGTCCCGCACTGACGGTTCTATATGCTGACTCGTATGATGGCCGAATGAATGCTCCAGTTGGCGACGGTAGCGTCGCACTAAGAGATCGCCCAGGTGTTAAGGACGAGCTCGAGTGGATGGACATGATCGAGAAAGCTAAAGATGGTGAAGTTGAAGACTGGGAAGCTTGGAATAAGAAGTTCCTTGATGTGGCTTGGTCTAACTGTGTTGTGCGAACTAATGGAAATAGATTCAGGTCGCCAAACGTTGCGTGGAATGGTGGTTACGATGCTGATGCATGGGGCTATCTCAAGTGGGCAAGTAAGTCCTAATTTAGCCACGTTGACAGTAGCGTCGCGACGATGAGTGTGACGCTATCTAGCAGGTAAATGAAGCTGGCCTTGGAAGCTTATAGTTTCCAAGGTCAGTTTTCATTTCAGCCCATTTGATTTAGAGTAAAAATAGGAGTGTTTTGTGGCAGACGTGTGTGACATTGTAGTAATTGGTGGTGGACCAGGTGGAAGTGCAGTGGCCACATTCCTGGCAGATGCAGGGTACGCAGTTACGATTGTCGAGCGTGAGCGCTTTCCGCGAGAGCATGTGGGCGAATCACTTCTTCCCGCCAGTATTCCGATATTAGAGCAACTCGGAGTAATGCCGGAGGTTGAGGCCGCTGGATTTGTTGTGAAACATGGCGCCACACTGGTATGGGGCTCAGATCCTGATCCATGGAGCTGGTATTTTTCGGATGATCCTGGACAGCGACCGACGTCGTTCCAGGTGGTTCGCTCAGAATTTGACGATATTTTGCTGAAGAACGCCGCTACTCATGGCGTTGATGTGCAGGAGGATGCACAGGTCCTCGATGTATTATTCGATGAGGGGCGTGCGTCCGGTGTTAGATTTTTGCAGGACGGGAGTGAATCAGAAATTACAGCGCGGTTCGTTGTTGACGCAAGTGGACAGGCTGCGATACTGAGCAGGAAATTAGGCTTACTTGAATGGGATACTCACTTCAATAATTTGGCAGTATATGGGTATTTCAAAGGAGGATCACACCTTGAATCTCCGAATGACGGCAACATATTTATAGAGGCATTTGAGCACGGCTGGCTGTGGAAAATACCCCTGCATACGGGTGTTGATAGTGTTGGTGCTGTCGTTGATAAGGATATTGGCCATGATCGACTTCGAGAACTCGGACCAGAGGGATTTCTTCAGGCGCAGATTAATGAAGCGCCTCATGTCAAGGAGATGCTTAGTGATGCAAGCTTCGTTGGGGAGCCGAAGGTGGTGCGGGATTGGTCTTATAAGTCCACCGCATTTTCTGGTGATGGCTATATTTTGGTAGGTGATGCTGCTTGTTTCGTGGATCCACTATTTTCATCGGGTGTGCATCTGGCTCTGGGTTCAGCGTCATTAGCATCGACCTACGTGCAGACAGTTCTGAAAGATCCTTCAGCAAGTGAGCGTGCGGCCGCGACGTATCGTGATATCTATGAGAAGCAATATCAATACTTTCATTTGACAGCACAATTGTTTTACGGAACTAATCGTGCCTCAGACTCGTATTTTTGGGAGGCACGAAGAATATTGGGTGATGACTCAAAGACACCACGTGAGGCGTTTGTGAAAGTAGTGGGCGGACAACCGCCGCAAGGTTATGAACGCGCAGTGATTGAGCGGGGCGAAATTCCCGATGGAATTCTTGATGATGTGTCACGAATGGAAGCACATCTCAAGGAGCAGACTGCTGCAACCGAGCGGTTAACTGAGAATAACGGTGAGGATTTACTTAATGGTATTCCGGCGCTGCCAAGACATATACGGTTGGAGCAGAAGCCGATTCTCTCTGGTAGTGAGTACAAGCAGACATTTCACCTGGTGGTTGATAGTGATAAGAATTTGGCTCATGGGTATCCACTTAGTCCGGTAATGGCAGGACTTATCGCAAAGATGGATGGGTCCAAAACAATGTCAGCGGTTATTTCAGAATTTGAGGCAGAGCACGGTGTAGCTCAGCCGGGGGCTATTCGATCATTAATTCTTAAAGATTTGCCGCCAATTATTACGATCGGAATGTTGGATGTTACACCACCTGGTAAGACGAGAGCTGAACGCCGCAGATTTGAACGATTGGCTCGAAAATAATTAGTGAATTGCGGGGAGATTCAGATCTGGAACGCTGTAACTAGTTAGGTGTACTTTTTTTGCCAAAGGGTGGTAATTTACCAAGCCATAACGCCACAATAATGAGCAGAAACTGAATCGTTGCGCGCACGACGTGTCCGAATTGCGAAAGTCGGGTATTTCCGATTTCAATATCATTAATCCACATGTTGAGATTTGCCCAATAGATACTGATCAACATGACTACGAAACCAATGCTCGCATATTTACGTGTGCGAGGGATTATTACCAATATTCCTAGAAGAATTTCAAATACCCCGCTTATCAACACCCAGAATCTTGGCGATCCAATGGCTTCAGGGACAATCGGTTCAAACCATTCAGGATTTGTAAAGTGGTTAATACCGATAATGACGAACGGAATACCGTATAGCGTTGCGAGAAGATGTTTTAGGCGTGTACTACTGAACATAGATCTAGCCTACCCTGAATTCGCCGAAGGTTTTGGATTATAGGGAAATATTCACATTGGTCTGTGTGAGACATAAGGACCATATAAAGCCCATTAGGGTTTTAGGTTTGATCAAGTACTGGGGCGAATGGTCACCGGTGTGAGCACTTGTGTGGTTGAGTGTGTTTATGGGAATTAAATCTACCTCGGCTGAGATATATGTATTGAGAGCTTTTTGGATGCAATTTAATACGTTATGTGACGATGTATTCCATTCTTTACTGGCCAAATGTAAACCACTTGTCTGAGCTTTAGCGGCTGGCGCGAATTGATGCTGTTCAGTGACAGTGCGCGGAAACTGATTTCCGTGATGGTCGACTACGGTATGTGCTATTTCTTTTGATGGAGTTACATACTGAAGAGGATTTGGGAAGGCGATTGTTGCATTAATCGTATCCATATCATCCGAGTTTATTTGTTGTACCGTTTCGATGAGAGCGGTGCTTTGAGTGATCCAACTGATCATGCCTGCGGTTTCTATAAAAGTGCGTGCGTATTTGGCTAGCATCGGTTTGGAATCTGCCACATGATGAAGCAACCCGTAGGATCTCACCCAGTCTTGAACTTCCATGTCGAGGCTATTGTTTTTGCTGTGAGTACTGAAGTGTGGGGTGAAGGACCATTTTTCGAATATCTCAGCTAGAGCTAAGTGTAAGTTAATATTTGTTCTTGCTGGATACCAAGATACCTCGTCAACAAGCGAATTTAGGTCGAGCGTCCCTTCGGCAAGTGTCGCACGTGGATACCTTAATTGTTTCCATTCTGTGTCAATCTGATAGATCATCTTGATTCTCACCTTATATCGCTAGATCATAGATCGTAAATAGGCTTCCGGTAACATTGTGGTACTGTGATTTTTGTTAATGAGTTAAGTAAATCGTTCGGCGCCACTCCAATTTTGCGTGATGTGTCGTTTCACGTGCCAGATGGTGAAAAAATAGGTTTGGTTGGGCCAAACGGTACGGGCAAGTCAACTCTTCTTAAGTTGGTTGCAGGAGTTGAAACACCAGATTCAGGGACAGCGGGTTGTAAAGCCGGTGAATTGAGCTATCTAAATCAGGATGTGCCATTTGAGAGCGATCGTAAATTATTAGAAGAGCTCTGGGTTTCATTTGATGATGTGACCACACTACAGAGCGAAATCGATAAAGTCTCTGAATTAATTAGCCAAGGGACAGGCGATATCGATGAGTTGATAGAACAGCAGGCTTCATTATTCGCAGCGTTTGAGGCATTGGACGGGTACAGAATAGAAGAGCGTATTGGTCGTGTGCTAGACGGACTAGGATTCACCAAAGAAGATCGAGATAAGAAGTGTGGCGATTTTTCTGGTGGTTGGAAAATGCGAATTGGACTCGCCAAAATACTTGTCCGACAGCCGGAGCATTTATTGCTGGACGAGCCTACTAACCATTTGGATGAACGCGCTAAGGCATGGCTTACTCAATACCTCTCACAATTTTCAGGAACGGTCGTATTGGTTACACACGATCGTGATTTCTTGGACGGTGTAGTTGAGAGAATTGTTGAACTGCGTGATGGACTAGTGACAAGTTATGTTGGTAACTATTCGTCTTTCCTTACGCAAAAAGCTGCAAAGATAGCTCAGCTTGAGAAGACAGCTACGCAGGAAAATAGGGAAATTGCCAGGCAAGAACGCTTCATTGAACGTTTTCGGAGTAAAGCTACAAAAGCAACACAAGTCGCATCGAGAGAAAAGTCGCTTGAAAAGATTAATCGTACGGTGCTCCCAACGAAGGAGAAACACGTTTCATTTCAGCTCGAATCATCAGGGCGGGTGGAACGGGAGGTGTTGCAGGTAGATGGTCTCGGTCATGATTGGGATGATCAGACAGTGTTAATAGACGCGAATATGGTCGTGGAACGGGGACAGAAAGTTGTTTTGGTTGGGCCGAATGGAAGTGGGAAGAGCACATTTCTGAGAGCGATATCTGGAGAATTCGCGCCGACGGAAGGCAGTATTCTTTGGGCTGATAGAGCTGAACCGACATACTATGATCAGCATCAGGATGAGGTGTTAGATGTGAGTGTGTCTGTGCTTGATGAAGTGAAGTCGGTGGCAATTGGTAAATCAGAGACAGAGATTAGAAGGGCTCTCGGACAATTCTTATTTCGAGGCGACACTGTACATAAATTAATTTCAGTCTTGTCAGGTGGTGAACGAAGTCGCGTTGCTCTGGCTAAATTTCTACTTCAACCTTCAAATGTGCTGCTTCTGGACGAGCCGACGAACCATTTGGATGTGACTACTCGGAAGAAGCTCATCGAAGCGCTATCTAAATACGAAGGGACGATTGTGTGTGCAAGTCATGATGATCTCTTAGTTAAGGAGGTCGCTACCCGAGTTATTCGAGTTGAAGACGGTGAGTGCACGGAGATCCTGGATTGGTGATTAGGTAGTTTTTCTAGACCCGACCTTGGAAGGAAAGTTGCCGCCACGCTTCGTAGGTAACTATTGCCACTGAGTTTGATAGGTTAATACTTCGATTTGACGGTTGCATTGGAATTAATAGTTTCTGGTCTGACGGTAGTATTTTAAGATATGAATCCGGCAGACCAGTATCTTCGCGACCAAAAAGTAATGAGTCCGAAGTTGTAAATTCTACATCCGTGTAAGTCTCAGTAGCTTTGGTTGTGATTGCAAGTATTCGTCTTTCCGGCCACTTTGAGATATATGATTCAAGATTTTCATATTCTGTTATCGAAGCCAAGTCAGAATAATCAAGCGATGCACGACGCAGATGTGCCTCATCAAAAGTGAATCCAAGAGGCTTAATGAGGTGCAATGAGGCCCCGGTATTTGCGCACAGTCGGATAATATTTCCGGTGTTTCCAGGTATGAGTGGTTCAAAAAGAACGATATGAAACATTTGGATTATTTTTTCACTCATAAGTATGAGAGTTTACCTCGTAGTTCAAAAGAGTATCTATTGAAGAATAGGTAGATAGGTTTATTTTTCACCGTGTAGGCAAAAATAAACCTATCTTGTCCCTATGAACGTAACTCAAATCTTCTATAGGAAGCAAAGTGTTGAAAGCCAATTATGGATTTTATCGCTACTGATAGTCCTCAGTGCGATAGCACCGCTTGCGGTCGATATGTTTTTACCGGCGATGCCTTCTATGGCGTCTGAACTGGACATTAGCTCGACTACGCTCCAGTTATGTGTGACTCTTTTTTTACTTGCGTTTGCAAGCTCTCAGCTGATTTATGGACCGTGTTCTGATCGGTTTGGCAGAAGACCAGTGATGACGGTTGGCCTTTCTTTATTTATTTTGGGGGGGATAGTTTGCGTCTTGGCAAATGGGCCGACGATGCTAATTGTAGGTAGAGTTATTCAGGGTTTCGGTGGCGGCGCTGGAGCGGCGATCAGTCGCGCGATCGTGCTCGATCATTACGGTAAGGAAGGCGCGGCTCGAGCGCTTTCTTACATCAATGTTGCGACACCTCTGGCTCCGATGCTTGCACCGATTATCGGAGGCCTTCTTCTAGAGGTATTCGATTGGCAGGCTGTTTTCTTTGCACTCATCTTGCTCGGTGTGATGTTGTTGATTGGGTATAGAGTCTCATTTTCTGAGACGAATCGTTATCAGGATTCAACCGCGCTAACGTATGACTCAATCCTTAAAAATCTAGGTACACTTTTTTCAACTAGAGATTTTGTCGTCTATTCAACCACTATTGGTTTTATGTTTAGTGCACAATTGATATTTATTTCGTCCTCGTCATTTGTGCTTATTGACGAGTTTGGACTTTCGCCCAGAAACTTTGGGTTTTCTTTTGGTCTGATGGCGTTCGGAATAATGTTGGGTGCATGGACGGCGAGTCGTTCTATAGGGCGGATTAGAACAAGAAGACTTGTGCTTATTGGAACTGGGATTGGAATGCTAGGTGGAGCGACCATGGTCGTCTTTACTCTGACTGGGATGAGTAATGTATGGACTATCGTACTGCCGATGACTGCCACCGCTTTCGGGTTTGGATTTGCCAGGCCCGCAGCCATGGCTGCGGCGATGATCCCATTTCCCCAGATAGCCGGTATGGCATCAGCAATATTGGGATTTGTACAAATGCTAGGCGCTTCGTTTTATAATGTGGGCTATGGTTCATTATTTAGTCCAGACGCGGTGAATTTATCTGTGGCTATTGCGATCGCCGCCTTTGTCGCATTCATGAATATATTAATTTTGCGACCGGATGGCGATTCGAAGAGGAATTAATTGACAGATAAAAGACAAAGACGATCGTGCGAGTAGGAGATCAGTCATGCGTGTTATTTCAACTCTTAAATCAGTGCTGCGGTTCAAAAAATTTGAATGGGATCCTGTAACGAGGAGACTTGAGACTGCGGCAAGCATCTTGGACTTGCGAGCAAAGGCTAAGCGACGGCTTCCTGGCGGGGTGTTTGATTACATCGATGGCGCTGCAGAGGATGAAGTGACACTGCGGAGGAATAGTGAGGCGTATGGAGCTGTTGAATTCAGACCACGCATTTTCCGTGATGTGAGCAATATTTCCGTGCAGTCCAAACTTTTCGGGAGAGACCTTTCATTTCCTCTAATACTTGCACCGACTGGTTTTGGCCGAATAGCAGACTCTCAAGGTGAATTGGCTGTGGCACGGTCTGCGGCTCGTGCGGGAATTCCTTATACGCTTTCAACTCTTGGGACGCGATCGATCGAAGAAATTGCTGAAGTATCTTCTGGTAGGAAATGGTTTCAGGTATATGTGTGGCGTGATCGTGAACTCGTGCGTGAGATGCTTGAACGGGCGATTGCGGCTGATTATGAGGGGATAATGATTACCGTCGATACTGCGGTGCTTGGCCGTAGGGAAAGAGATGTGCGGCAGGGTTTCACTTTACCGCCAAAAATTGGTATGGGTACGATTATCGACGGTATGTTACATCCAGGCTGGACTTGGGATTTCGTAACTTCTGACCCTATCTCGTTTGCAAACGTTAAAGGTAAGGGTGTCGGTGACGGGTCAGACCCTGTGACATTGTCGGATTATATTAATTCACAATTTGATCCGAGTTTATCGTGGTCAGATGTCGAATGGTTTCGGTCTATTTGGAAGGGCCCGATCATAATCAAAGGGATACAAACTGTGGAAGATGCCAAAATTGCATCAGATCTGAATCTCGAGGGTATCGCTCTCTCTAATCATGGTGGGCGACAGTTAGATGGTGCACCGGCCCCATTTGAACTGCTCGAGTCGGTAGTCCAGTCAGTTGGAGGTGACATCGAAATAATTTGTGATGGTGGTGTTCGCAGAGGAAGTGACATAGCGAAAGCTATTGCTTTGGGTGCTAACGCTTGTATGGCAGGGCGAGCCTATTTATATGGTTTGGGTGTGGGTGGCGAGCGTGGTGTAGATCATGCTCTCTTGCATCTGCGAGAAGGATTAGAGCGCACGATGGCATTAGCCGGCGCATCTTCTCTTTCCGAATTAACTCCAGATTTGGTTCGTGTGCGACGGGACTGAAATCTATTTTTAACGGGCTACTAGATTGCCAGCACTGATTACATATTTAATATCTCGAAGGGCACTTAAATCTTTGGTCGGGTCTGCGCCTAGTGCCAAAAGATCTCCCCTATATCCGGTTTCTATGCGACCGCGGTCGTTTAGATCAAGTAATTCAGCGCTAGTGCTTGTAGCTAGACGTAAGGTGTCGAGGGCACTGAGTTCACTCATATCCTGCATAACTTCAAGTGCATAACTTAAGTCTTCGTGCGGAGTATTAGGAATTCCGCAGTCGGTTGACATCAAGATTCTGGCACCACTCTCAACTAACTGTTTGGTCAAACCTGCCCGACGTGTGTAGCGTTCGGTACCTTTCTGTTGACTTAGAGCGCCAACGATCGTAGGCGATACGATGGTTTTACTGCTGACAATATCTGAGATAACGTCTTGAACTGGTTCACTACCGTTGGGCGTTTGGAACGAGCAGTGCTCGAGCATATCTACGCCACCGGCTAGAGCATGACGAATTCCCTCAACACCATGGGCGTGCGCCGTAACCGACGTACCTAGTCGATGGGCCTCGTCAACAATTGCACGCATTTCATTGATGGAATACTGGGCACGTTCAACGTTCGTGCCTGGTGTCATGTTACCTCCTGAAGCCATGACTTTAATCCAGTCTGTACGGGCTTTAACTCGTTCCCGCACGGCTACTCTGACGCCTAGCTCACCGTCGGCTTCGCCGCCCATAAAATAGCAGTGTCCTCCTGTCGGAGTGACTGGTGCACCTGCGACGATGAGAGAAGGGCCACGGGTCACTCCGGTCTCGATCGCATCTCTCAGCGTGACAGCGAGCTCTGTCGGTGCTCCTAAATCACGAACTGTGGTAATTCCTGACCGCAGCATCTTTTGACCATTTTCTACCATTCGTAACAACATACGTGAAGGCGTATCGTTGTCATATACGGTTCGCCAATCGGCTCCTGCGTTGAAGCAAAGGTGTGCGTGGGCTTCAATTAGACCCGGAATAAGTGTGAGACCAGTTCCGTCGACGTTTACTGTATTTGTAGATGGCTCGTCTACGAAAACACCATCTTGGATAAAAATATCTCTTTTGATAGATGACTCTTGAGTTCCTGACCAAACCATCGCATTGAGAATTGAGAGATGTGTCGATGGGTGTGTCATGAGTCTCCAAACTAACAACTAAATGGTTGATGTGATTTTTCTAACATCTGTGCATCTAGTGTAATGAATTATTAAGGAGCATAAGAAAATATTGTATAGAGTTAAAGTATGGAAAAAATTAAGTCGAAAATATTTATCTCGTTTGCAATTCTTTTTGGTCTGGTACTAGCTGCTATTGGCGCATTTTTGTTTCTATTTGTATTCCGGTCAGTGGAAGACGAAGTGTCGTTAGAAGCTGCCATCGCCTCTGTCGCCTCTGCTACGCCAACTGCAACTAGCTCAGTTACCCAAGTAGTGGAAACACCTACTGCGAAGTCCGAGGAGGAATCGACAGCGGGAAGTTGGATACTATCTGAGTCGCAAGACTCATTCGTTGGATACCGGGTGGACGAGGTTCTCTCTCGGCTCGGAGAGTTCACAGCGGTCGGTAGGACATCAAATATTGAAGCGGTTTTGGAATTTGATGGGGAGAAGGTGTTATCAGTTCAAATAACGGCTGATCTGGCGTCGTTGAAGAGTGACAACAAGTACAGAGACAGAGCGTTACGAAGTCAGGCCATAGAAACCGATCTTTATCCTCAAGCAGAATTCAATTTAATTGATGAAATTGAGATAACAGAGGACTATAAAACTGGCATTTCACTGTCCTTTGATGTTGCCGGATTGTTGACCTTGCATGGTGTATCGAGAGAGATCGAGATAACAGTCGAGGGAACGCTAGTTGACGATGTGCTCATCATTATCGGATCCTATCCCGTCATATTTGCTGACTATGACATTGAACAGCCATCCTCGCGTTCAGTTGTTTCGATCGAAGATAATGGAATATTAGAGTTTCAGTTATTTTTCGTGAAATCTTAATTCGTCTAAAAGCTGACTTGCTCCTTCGGCGACTGTTATATTTCTTGGGGACTAAGGGAGGATCTAGAATGAATGTGGGCGCACTACAGTTTTTTTCATGGCCTGGTAGACGAGTCCCACTTCCTGAGGTGTATGAGCGCGCATTGTCTCGCGTTGAGATCATGGACCAAACCGGATACGACTGTGTGTGGTTAGCCGAACATCACTTTTCGACCTACTCTGTTTGTCCTTCTGTCCACATGATGGGAGTGCAAGTAGCCTCGAGGACACAAAATATTCGAATTGGGATGGGGGTGACCCTAGCCGCGATGTATCATCCGTTGCGAATCGCCGAAGAAGTTGCGTTGTTGGATCATTTTTCTGGTGGTCGAGTCAACTGGGGTGCTGGGCGTGGTTTTGATCGTAAAGAATATGAAATTTTCGGAGTCACACCTGAGACTGGTGGAGAGCAATTTAGAGAAAATTTTCAAATTGTGGTTGAAGCTTGGAAGAATGAAAAACTGACGTATCACGGAAAATATTGGGATTTTGAGGATGTTGAGGTCCTGCCTAAACCACTTCAAGATCCGCACCCACCGGTATGGATGGCTGCAACATCACGAGAATCTATCGAGGCTGCTGCGAAGCTCGGTTTCTCTATTCTTATGGATCCACATTCAAGTCATGAGGAAATTGGCGAAAAGAGACAGTTCTTTTTTGATACGTTACAGGAACATGGTCATTCGATCGAAAATCGTATACTTCCGACTGCTCGTTTAATCGCGGTAGCTGATACGGACGCTGAGGCTGAGGCGATAGCGAGCCAGGGTGCAAAGTGGATGCTTGGAAGTTACATCAATCGTCCAGATGAAGACATGGATCCGGTTGATCGGTACGTGCAGAAGGTGATGATCCACGGCACGAAGGAGAAGGTGGTTGACGAAATTCTTCGCTTGCAGGAGGAAATAGGGATGGACTATTTGATGTGTGCACCGCTCAGTCACGATAGTTTTGTTCGTTTTACGGATGATGTGTTGCCAAATTTACCGATCAAAAAATAAAAACAGTGTTGGGCGTTAATTTTAGACGGAGTTGCTTGGATAGATCACATATTTGGCCTTGTAAACACCTACTACTTGGTATAACTTGAGGCTCATAATAAAACAATTAGCTTATAAAAATTTTTAAGCTACAAGACTGTCAAACAAGCTCGGAGTACGGGCTTATTAGGGGGATTTAACGTGCAAGTTGCGGACGCGATAGCAGAAATTTTAAAACAAGAAGGTGTGGAG
>CAJXBM010000021.1:0-31531 GCA_913051185.1 uncultured Chloroflexota bacterium
TCAGTTTTCTGTTTGACAGGCCTCCATCACTATTAATTTGAGCCATATGAAGTTGGGTACCATCCCATGGCATATTTGGATGATCCCAACTCAACCAAGTCAAAGTGAGGCCGTCGGGACTGATTTTGGGTGATGAAACAAAATCTGTTCCTGAGAAAATTACGCGTGGCGCAACGCTCCCGTCAGACGGGAAAGACACAATCTGATTAAGAATCTGATCCGGATCGATATGGTTCTCTTGTACACAATAGACCGTTGATCCGTCAGGACTTACGGTGCCATTCGCATAACGCAAAGAATTGGTTGTTTCAGGATCAGGAGTAATCGCTACTGGTTCTGATTCTTCGTCATCAATTCGATAAACTCTTTGGTCCGTGAAAGACACTGCGAAGATTACACCGCCATGTACCCAGTACTCTCCACCTCCGTACTCATGCACACGAGTACGAGTATTAAAGCTACTTGGAGTGCATTCTGAGGAATCACCATTTGATGTAAGCCGAAGCAGGACCTGCCTGCCCATCTCCGATGGACGGGACTCTATCAAATAAACCGAATCTCCGGAAGCAGAAAGTGCCTGGAGGCTTGTGCCTCCAGCGGCAATTTCACTTGCGGAAATCGGGGATTCCCAAGCACCAAAGGGTACAAATTTACCCATGGCTACCGAGTGTTATCTAGCGTCTTGGCTCACGGGGGCGAGCTTCGTTAACTCGAAGTTGTCGACCACCATTTTCCTGTCCATCAAGCGCCTTGATAGCCGCGTTAGCTTCACTGTCATTCGCCATTTCGACAAACCCGAAGCCTTTTGAACGACCTGTATCACGATCAATGATCACATTTGCATCATCTACGTTTCCGTATTCACCGAACAACTCTCTAAGGTCGTCTTCGGTCATTCTGTAAGAGATATTTCCACAATATATATTCACTAATTTCTTTCCTGTATCCAAACTCAAGCTCGTGAGACGTTCTCACTTCTGCGTTGAAAACAGTATCATAAAATTTGCTAAAGAAATTATGTCAAGAACTGTCTAAGAATAATCATCGCCTTCATGAAATTGATAACCAGCGTTGAGCTTAACTGAATTTATAAACTTGGCTGAGTAAATTGGTATCATCACGTTCGCTTTTTCCGGCGTGCCAGTGAAAATAAAAGAGAAGATGGATGGATCCCGGGGCCCATCGTTACATTAGTTCTATTCAAAGAGGTGCCTCAATAATCCGGCCACGAGTCTCCAAATTCTGGAAGATTGTTCTCAAAAGTACAAAGTTTGCTCGAACCATCATTAGAAACTGGGCACGGTATATCTACAAAATATTTTTCTCCCTCAGGTGTAAGTATTTTAATTTCATGCCAAAAGCTGCCATCCCATTTTTCCATACCCACATCGACATAAGTTTTATACCGCGCGCAGTCATCACCTTCGTACGCTTTGACAGGATTTTCACCATATTCAACTTCACACCTCATAAGGACGTTTATTACCATGTCCGTCTTTTGTGACGAAGAGTAATCACTCACCAACCAGACCACGCCAAGAACCAATCCCGCAGGTAAAACTAGAATCATCAACAGTTCGCGAATAAATTTATTCATACACGATTAATGATACGAGATTTAACATTTAAGCTTTTCTTCTAACTACAAGATCTGTTAATCTCGCACGATGAAAAATACAATCACCTTGGCCGCAGCCACCGTCATCTCGATCGGTTTGATTGGGTGCTCGGGAGGGCCAGAACGTATCGCGTTCATGAATAATGAGGAGATCTCAGTAATGAACGCTAATGGAATGGAAAAGGTCCAGCTCACTTCTGACGGTCATTCAAAAATATCAGCCGACTGGTCAGCTGATGAAAAAATGATCGTTTTCGATTCTGAACAAGATGGCGACACAGACATATTTACTATGAAATCAGACGGGAGTGAAATCACTCAACTCACCAGTAATGACGATACTGACTTTCTGGCTTACTGGTCACCAAATGGGAATACCATTGTTTTCTCCAGTGACCGAGATGGTGATTTTGAAATCTTTACCATGAATGCAGATGGAACCGATGTCTCCCAGTTAACTACCAATGACGACGCCATTGATCTACCTGCTGGCTGGTCCAACGATGGTAAGCAAATCCTTTTCACGAGTGACCGTGACGGGGACACCGAAATATTCACTATGAATACTGACGGATCTAATATTCGACAGATTACGACTAACGATGCTGAAGATGCCTTCCCAAACCTCTCGCCCGATGGGAAACAGATCACATTCTATAGTGACCGAGATGGTGACTATGAAATTTTTAGTGCGAATATTGATGGCACAAAAGTTCGCCAACTCACCAACAATCCAGCCGGTGATTTTGATCCGCGATGGTCGAGTGATGGAAATTTAATTTCATTTGCGAGCGATCGATATGGAGATGAGCAAATCTTCATTATGAACTCTGACGGTACAAACGTAGTCTCGACAGGGGCAGAAGGATACCCGGTAGACTGGATAAAATAGTTATCAGGTTAATGGCGAACTTGCTAGTGCCTGTAAGACCTCATTCTTGAGCACCACATCAATCCCTTTAGAGCTTGCGGTAATCTGCACCGCACCCTCAGAGACTACAGGCAGCTTTCCTGCAATCAGCCGAGCAAAATAACTTGTCTCATCAAATTGATGCTCCAACAAATCAGTCTTGCCGGCGGCGGCACAGATTTGAATGGACGCAGCATGACAGATTGGACCAGTCGGGTTATGAGGAGAAAAATCAACATCGAACTGCTCGAATAAGTTCGCTATTCTCAGTAATTCCGTCGGGCCACCCGCATATTTCACGTCTGGCATCATTACGTCATAAGCTCCTGCATCAAGATAGGGTTGAAAGCCAGACCGGCGAACATTCATTTCAAGTCCAGCTAAGCGCACACCAACCGTATTAGCCTGATGTCTCAACAAAACCAAATCTGGTATTGAAGCCAAATCCTCAACAATGGGACATTCAATCCAATATAAATTTAGTGACTCTGATGCTCTTATCAAATCTTGCGCTCCTTGGAAATTGAAGCGCCAGTGACAATCAACCATCAGTCTTGAATCCGGCCCAAGGGCATCAAATACGGCCTGAGTTCGCTCCAAACCATTCGTCATTGACTCTTGCATCTCGTGTCGCGATTGACCTGGCGAGACCTCATCAAACGGAGCCAGTTTAAACGCTGTATAACCATTTCTTTGAGCAAGCAATGCACTCTCTACGAATCCTTTTGGCGATCTATCGACAGTTCGTCGATTTATATTTGCATAGATTTCAACGAATGATCGCTTAACACCTCCCAGAGATTCAGCTAATGAAACACTCTGACTCCTAGCCACGATGTCGCAGAAACACTGCATAACAGCGGACGAATATGCAGCCTTGGGGAGTGAATCAAACTCCAATTGCCCCTCTACGCTGTCTACATCAAAAGATTTCCCTACAAGATTATCTTTGGCCGCCAAGAATACATCAGTCACTTCACGCTCCCTGCCAGCCAGGCTCGCTTCACCTAACCCTTCGACACCATCGAAAGATGTCATCCGTAAAAATATCCAATTAGTCTTAGCAGTCACAGCTACTATGAAAATTTCAATATTTTCGACAGCTACAATGTTGGACATGTAATCGCTCCATTTGAAAGCATAATTTCAGTCACCATAAGTTATACACTATGGTCTAGGAACGCATTCTTTCCAATGTAATTGTGATGTGCGAGTTAATAAACTCAAACAAATACTTAATGACAAAATTGCGATCAATCTTCTTGGCCAACCTTTCAGATGTAGAGTGTCGGCTTTCTTAATTCAGGATGTACCTGCCGCTTTGAAAGACCGCGAAAAATCGATTATGAGTCTCTTTTTGGGCCTTTATACACCCCGTCATAGGCACCTTCCGAGTCGGTCCAATACAATACTTCATCAGGTTCGCAACCTATAACGTCGGCCATACCACGCCTGTATCCCTGACCTAATGTGTCATCATGCACCACTTTAATGAGAGAAAAAATTTCTTCTCGCATTTCGTCGTGAGTTGTAATGCCAAGTAAATATTCTGTCACCTGATCGATGCTCTTATCACCTGAAATAAACTCCTTGAAATCAAATACAGCTGGCATATACACACTCCCTATCCACTAGTTGAAACTTGATTGAGATTAGAAAACCCGTAATCCCAACTTAGTAAAATCAATATGGTTAATATACTTATATCTTGATCTATCATCGATGACTTTATTCACAAAGAAGGTAAACAAAATGACGGACATAAAAATTAGCCAAGACAGGACCTGTCTGAAGATTGAATTAGATCGACCGGATCAAGGGAATCGCCTCACGTACGAAATGATGCTGTCCATTCGTGACGCTGCTCGGCACGCAAATACGAATGACGATATTCGTGTCGTTGTAATATCTAGCTCCTCGAACGGGTTTTGTGCGGGCGAGGATCGGAATGATCTAGGTGACTGGCCAAATGAATTTTTCGGCCGGGGTCCATTAGGTTCTCATGGACTACCACCCCTTCCCCAACAAGAAATGATCTCCGCACTCCGGTCATGTCAAAAACCAACCGTTACGCTGCTAACCGGCAACGTGACGGGTCTTGGCCTAGATATTGCTGCGGCATGTGACCACCGAATCGCAACTGAAACTACAATCGTTTCTGACGGACGAGTTCAAAACGCCGAACATGTGGCGACTGGTATCACTCATATTCTTCCTCGACTTATTGGATTGTCTCAGGCTACAAGGATTTTGTTACTCGGAGATGAGCTCACAGCAACCGAAGCCCGCCGGATCGGACTGATTCACGAGGTCTACCCAGATAATGACTTTACTGTTGAGGCAGACCGTTTTGTTGACAAGATATCTGCTCTCGCTACTCGGTCTTACTCCATCATCAAGGAACAGACTATCGAACAACTTGATATGCCTTATGAGTGGGCGCTAAAGCACTCGCTCGCAATCCGACAGACGAATGTAATAGAGGATAGATCAGAGGCAGCAGCAGCGTTCAAGGAAAAACGGGAGCCTAAGTTTTCTGGCAGGTGAACTATATGACTAGTGAAGATACATCTCCGTTAGTGTTTGACGATCCGAATATCGCTGGATTGAGGCACATCCGACTAAACAACCCTAATAAACTGAATATCCTGAATTCCGTCCAACAGGAAATAATCGCGGACGCAATCACAGTGGCTCAATATGATGATGCTGTAACCTGCCTTGCCTTCAGTGGCGAAGGGCGAGCGTTCTGTGCGGGAAACGACATCGTCACAAAAGCAGCCGCTCTTCCAGAATACAAACGACACCAGGTCGATCTTGAGATCGGCTCTGGACCAATAGGTTTACACGCCTTAATTACAAAAATACGAAACTTTCCCAAACCTACGGTTGTCCTCATGCAGGGATATGCTTTGGGAGCTGGATACGATATTGCTACATCCTGTGACATTCGGGTTGCAACAAGTGACTGTAAATTTGGAGATCCTCGTGTTCATCGAGCTTTATGGGCTGCTGAGGGCTGGTCCTACAAAATAACGCGCCTGATTCCACAGACACATTTTAGTGAAATGCATCTGCGTGGCGAATTACTCAGCGGGGAATACGCCAGAGAAATTGGATTAGTCCACCGAACATTTAACCCTGATACAGATATACGAGAATCAGCGTCGGAGATACTCAATCATCTCGCGTCCACGCCTACCCGCTCGTACTCTATGGCCAAGGACTCTCTGCTCAGAGGGCTCGATCTTCGATTCGACGATCTCCAGATATCAACACGTTCGCATCCGGCTGACTTGAATTATGAGTAGAGCATCAATTCAAATCAAGACCGCGCCTGGTAGTGACCTCCACAATCTGTAAAATAACACCCTAACGTCAGTTAATTGGTATCCTCAGAGCCTCTAATCAAACCACCAGAAGGGGAACTAATAAAAATGCGTGCTTTAGTTGTCGGCGGAACTGGACCAACTGGGGTCCATATTGTTGATTTTCTCATCCAAGGGGGATACGAAGTCACGGTCTTCAATAGCGGAAAGCATGATTCAGGTGTCGAATTTGCTAGCGAGGTCGAACGCGTATACGGAAACCCACGTGATGAGGAAAGCGTAGGCCAATCAATAGGTGCACGAGAATGGGACGTAGCAATTTGTACATATGGCAAGCTTACGATGCTCGCCAATCAACTTGCCGGTAAAACTAAACGCCTAGTTGGCATCACTGGACAGCCAGTTTATAAAGACGCGGCGCGACGTACGCCTGACGGCGGATTGACTTTACCTGTTCGAGAGTTCGCGCCGAGACAATACGACGCCGCCAATTACACCGGACGCGTGGCGCTCGGCGAAGATCAACTATTCGCCCAACACGGTGCCGGAGACTTCGAGGCGGTGATATTAAGATACCCAGGGATTTATGGACCACGTGCTCCAATAAACCATGAGTGGGCGGTCATAAAACGTGTAATTGACCAGCGCCCGTTCATGCTCATGCCACATGACGGTATGAGCTACTTTCAGCGTGGCTATTCCCAAAATGTCGCATGGCTTGTGTTCTTGGCCGCGACCCGACCGGAGGCGGCTGGGAACGCGTTCAACGCTGGAGATGAGCAGGTATTAAGCGCACATAGAGTCGCCGAAATTATTATTCAAGAGCTTGGTTCATCTATGCAGTTAATTGGCATTCCTGCTGAATTCTGTCGCAATATATATCCGCTGGCTGAAAAGGCCCCCCTTATCTTGGACATGTCCAAGGCACGTAATCTACTGGGGTATCGAGATATCGTAAATGCTGAGGATGCAACGCGAATTACAGCTCGCTGGTACTTCGAGAATCCAGTCTCGCCCGACTTTGACGCAAATGCGGTGATTCCGGCTGCGGGATCATTTGATTATGAGGAAGAAGATCGACTGCTAGGCTTTTGGCAAAATGCTGTCGATGGGATACATGCTGAATTTAAATTAACTGATGCGAGTTGAATTTTTAGCGTATCTAACCCAAAATAACACGACGCGTCTTAAATAAATATGGCGTGTGATGCCAACTCCTCTTTCTGAAGATCAGTTGTTTTTGATGTTTTGAATACTGTTATACTTCTTTTTACGTCCCAAATAAAGGGAACCCGCATCAATAATGATGAAAAAGGGCTACGCCGCAAGGCAAAGGCCCAGTTATGATGCACCTATTGATTACAAGTTACCGCAAGACAGCCCTTCACTACATGAGTAGAAAAAATTAGAGAACAGGAGTGGGAATAAAATGACAGAATCATTACTCAACACCCGAATAACGCAAATGCTTGGCGCCAAATACCCAATATTTGGATTTACACATGCAATCGATGTAGTGGTAGAGGTCTGCCTTGCCGGCGGGATAGGTGTATATGGCGGAACTCGAAACACTCCTGAAGAAATTACTCAAGCCCTGACGGAAATTAAGTCACGGGTTGGAGATTTGCCATTCGGCATAGATTTAGTCCTTCCAAAGAACATGCCAGAGAAAAACAATCGGGAAGATATTGAGGCGCAATTACCAGACGCCCATAGGGATTTCGTTGACCATCTGTACGAAAAGTACGATGTCCCCCGTGACAATATGCCAGGCGCGCGCTCTCGATTTGTTCGCTCTGAAGAAATTGCCCGTAATCAATTAGATGCCGTCCTGCGTTCAGACGCAAAAATATTTGCTATGGGGGTCGGTTCACCGCCTGAAATGGTTGGAGCGGCAAAGGAATATGGCAAATTTGTCTTATCTCTGGTGGGCGCCCCTCGCCATGCCCAACATGCGCTAAACGCAGGCGCAGACATGATAGTGGCACAGGGTTACGATGCGGGCGCCCATACAGGGGAAATAGGCACGTTTTCGTTAGTCCCGCAGATAGTCGACTTAGTGGCTGGGAAGGTTCCAGTACTCGCTGCCGGTGGGGTGGCTACTGGACGGCATATCGCGGCGGCACTTGCCTTAGGAGCAGATGGCGTCTGGATGGGTACTCCATGGCTAACTACCAAAGAACACAACACCTCTCCAAAAATGCTAAATCAGTTGTTAAATGCAGGATCAAACGACACAGTCAGATCACGATCCGATAGTGGGAAAACCTTAAGAATGATTAAGTCAGCATGGAGCGAAGAATGGGAGACCGAAGGAAACCCCAAACCTTTAGAAATGCCTTATCACGACATCCTCGTTGGTGACCTGCTCGGATCAATTGGCCGAAACGAGATAGAACCTTTGATGCATCAGCCTGCAGGGCAAGGTATCGCATTTTTCAATGAAGTAAGGACCGTTCGAGAAACGATGGATACATTTGTGAAGGATGCTACTGCGGTATTAGATCGTTCAAGCTAGTTGACTAAAAAATTCAATCACAGACAAATCGAATACGAACTTAGCCACTACTCTTTTTTAAGATTTGATGAGTAAATGTCACCTGCGTTTCCTTTAACAAGTCTTGCACCGGTCTCATAAACCTTGATTTCGACATCGATCGTGTGAATAGTGCCCGCAAAATAGAACGGAGCATCGTAGCTCGTTGTTGTCGGCGAGAGCTCATCACCTCCAATTGACGCTACCGACCCCGTACTACCCAATCCTCGCATAATCAATGGGATATTTAATATTCCGACCTCGTCGCCATCAACAAGCAACGTAACTCGGCCTTCACCACCTATTCCTTCACCTTCGAATCGTGCACTGACGGTGCATTTCCCAGTCGGAAGTTCACGCTGCGATATGCCAGTCAGAATTTCAGTAAAGCAGTTGTAGTCAAACTGTAGCCGGTTGTCCTTGACATACAAACTTAGTCCGGACGTATGCGACCCGCGCGCGAAAATAACTCCTTCTTCATCTGAGTCTTGTCGTTCAATCACAGCATCGAGAGTCCACTCACCAATCCCTAGCGGTGGAGCTATGCTTCCCGGAAGTCGATCTACGGGAGGGGTATAGTGATACTTCAGTCCATCGTGTATCCCGCCAGGTTTTTTACTTATGCCGGTGAGTTGAAAGCTCCGGTCATCGATTGGCAGGACTCCGTTTCTACCAGCTTCAATCCACCAAAGATCGATAAGCTCCCGAAGCTTCTCTGGCTCTGCATCGGCTAAGTTATTGCATTCCGAGAAATCCACGTCAAGATGATACAGTTCCCATTCTTCATCACTAATGGGATCATTTTTAACATGACGGGCTACGGCTTTCCAGCCGTCAGCCCATATAGCTCGGTGACCGAACATTTCGAAATACTGCGGTCCTCTATCAGTCGAAACATCCGGATCGTCAAACGTATACGCAAAGCTATTGTCCGGAATAGGCATTTGTGGATAACCCTGGTAGGAATCTTTCGGAGAGATATCCAAAACATCAAGAAGCGTTGGAACAATATCAGTCACATGAGTGAATTGATGCCGAACACCACCTACATTCTTAATCCTCTCTGGCCAATGAACGAGTAGCGGATCTCTTACACCACCTGCATGCGTGGTGCTTTTATACCATTTAAGGGGGGTGTTCCCTGCTTGAGCCCAGCCCCAAGGATAGTTCGGGTCACTTCTCGGTGTTCCAATGTCAGGTAAGACTTCATCAATATTATCGAGATCATCAAGATAGGGGTGTGAATACCTTTCACCAGCAGAAATACCCTGTGGCCCTCCCTCTTGGCTGGCTCCGTTGTCAGCCATTAGCAAAATAATGGTATTGTCAATTTCTCCAGCTCGATCGAGATACGTGATTAAGCGTCCTATCTGATCATCGGTGTGATCTAAAAATCCCGCGAATGCTTCCTGCAGCTTGCACGCGAGTTTTTTGGCACCATCAGAAAGATCGTCCCAGGCGTCAACTCCAGGATTTCGAGGTGCCAGTTGAGTACCTTCTGGAATTATTCCAGATTCGATTTGTCGTGCAAACCACTCATCACGTACCGCATCCCATCCTTGGTCAAATTTTCCTTTGTACTTCTCAAGGTATGATTGCGGTGCTTGGTGAGGCGAGTGTGTTGCACCGAAGGCAAGGTAAAGAAAAAATGGCTGATTTGGGTAGATTGATTTATTGTTTCGAACGAAGTCAATGGAATGATCGATGAGATCTTCATTTAGGTGATAGCCCTGCTCAGGTGTTTTTGGTGGGTTGACGTGATGATTGTCTTCCGTTAAATCCGGATAGAATTGATCAGTCGCGCCTCCGAGAAATCCATAATACCTATTGAATCCTCGCTGAAGGGGCCAGTCAGTGAACGGGCCAGCAGCGGACCTCTCCTCCTTTGGATTGAGATGCCACTTACCTACTGCAAATGTTGCATAACCTTCGTCACGCAACATTTCGCCGAGTGTCGCCGCATGGCGAGTGACAGCCGCACGCATGTTCGGAAACCCAGGATCGTAGTCAGCAATTCCTCTCATGCCAACGGCATGGTGATTCCGGCCAGTGAGCAAACTCGCGCGAGTAGGCGAGCACAAAGCTGTAGTATGAAAATTTGTATATTGGAGACCACCAGCTGCGAGTTTATCTATGTGTGGAGTCTCAATGGTCGACCCATAACAGCCAAAATGACCAAAACCAGTATCATCAAACAACATAATAACTACGTTTGGCGTCTTTCCGTCATGACTGGATGGCACGGGTGGCCACCAAGGATCTGAGTCTTTCAAAGTCTTTCCGATTTTTCCCTGAAATTCTGGTTCCTGAGTCATTAATTTTCTCCTCATCGGGACGCGAGAGAAACTCGCAAGTAACCGAATGTTGTGCGATACATTGCGAAAATTGTAATGTAATATCCTTTAACAAATCGACGGATAATTGTCTGCACAAAAATTAACAAATTGGTAAGGAGCTAATGTGACTAAATCCTCTGAGTCTATTTTTGACGGACTGAAGATTCTTGAGTTCGGCCGATTCGTAGCTGGTCCCTATGCGGCAGAACTATTTGCTCACGGCGGAGCAGATGTAATTAAAGTAGAACCCACCGATGGCGACGCTACACGTTTCAATGCACCCATATTTCCAGGTGAAGGCAAACAGTACATTATCAAGGCACGTGGAAAACGAGGTTTACCGGTAGATTTGGCCCACCCTGATGGACGAGCAATTGTTAAAAAAATCGCGGCAGACTGTGATGTAATTGTTTCAAATATGAGACCCGGAGCGCTAACCCGCTACGAATTAGATTACGAAAGTCTGAAATCGATCAACCCCAGAGTAATAGTGGGCGAGATTAGTGCGTTCGGTGATAAGGGTCCTTACGGCGGACTTGCTGGAGCAGATTTTCAGGCACAGGCCGCCTCAGGTTTAGTTCTTTCAGCCGGAGCATTTGATGGCGATTCTCCGCAATTCGTAGATGCATTTCTAACCGATTATATGGCGGGAACCTTGCTCGCATTCGCCATATCCTCTGCTCTTTGGCGCCGCGAGAAAACCGGACTAGGGCAAGAAGTATCGACAACTCTTTTTCAAGCCGGACTGGCTTTACAGCACGGAAATGCAAATATATTCGAAGCGGTTGATAGTTGGAAAAGAGAGTTTGTTGACTGGATAGAGGAAGAACAGCCAGATCCTCGGGTTGCAGCACAGAAACGTCGAGCACTTAGTGGTACAACCGTTGTTGGTGGACTCTACAAAACGCTAGATGAACGGTACATCGCTCTCGGATCAAGTCGAGCTGGCTTAAAGAAGCTTCTACCTGCTCTAGATCTAGACGATCCCTTTATATCTGACCCCAACTGGACGATGCCAGATAACCCTGCCCCGCACTTCGACCTCCTTAAAGCTAGGATCCGAGTTGAAATTTCGAATCGGACAAGCTCCGAACTAGGTAAAACATTGTCCACGAACGGAATAGCGTTCTCGATCCTAGAATACCTTGAAGAAGCCATGCTTGGAGCTCAAGCTAACGAAAGCGGATTTGTGTACACGGCCGATCACCCAGCGGTAGGACCAATGATTATGCCGCAAGCACCCGTCACTTTCGGGCGAGATACATACTCAGCATCCAATAGTTCACCACGGTTTGGAGAACATACTCGGAAAATATTGGATGAGTTAGGATTCTCGGATTCAGAAATAACCGACCTAATTAATTCTGGAGTAGTGGCGGAGACCCTTTCGGATTCTGCTCAAGGTAGTTGAGCTAAATTAAAAACGACTTGCCTCTACCTAGTTCTTATCATTTACGCTGAGTTATATCAACCTCAACTGAATATATGAGTCCTGTAAATGCAAACGGGGCTTGATAAAGATTTGTAATCGGGGATAGCACGTCTTTTCCTATATCCACTCCATTCTTCTGAGCATTCCGGTTCATTGGCACAGTAACCGCCCCTATTGAGTCTCCGTCGCAAACTAACGTAGCGATACCGCCACGCCCAGTAGGGTTGTATACAAACGTGACACCGATCGTCATACGTCCTTCTGTCTGTGGTAAGCTCGCCGATCCTATTGTGGATTTCCCCACGGCATTATGGGCAAAGCACAATCGTTCGTCCTGTACATAAAGAGAGAACCCATCAATAACATTTCCTTGCGAGTACACTACCCCTTCAGTCTGGCGGTCGATGAGCTGTATATCGGCGAGCAACGACCAATCTCCCTTTCCTACTTGTGGCGCCAATGAACTCGGAATATGAGACACTGGGTTAGCAAATCTATAGTGCAAGTTCTCGTGAAACGCTCCAGGATGTGCGCTCACGCCACCTGCGTTAATTGAAGCATCTGCTAATGGAAGCACACCATATCGCCCGGCCTCAACCCACCACATCTCGATGAGCTCCCGAAGCTTCTCCGGTTCGTCTAGCGCCAAGTTATTCGTTTCAGAAAAATCCTCAGACAAGTTGTATAGTTCCCACTCATCGTCGTCATAACTAGTATTCGGTTGATGTCGAGTAACCGCTTTCCAACCGTCGTGCCATAGTCCTCGATGACCGTTCATCTCAAAGTATTGAACTGGTTTCCTAGAGATGATTTCATTTGAGTCAAAGCTATAGGCAAAACTCGTGCCGGAAATTGGCAACTGGTCATATCCCTCATACCTAGCCTTAGGTTGTACATTCAGCATTTCAAGAATCGTTGGCGTAATATCACTTACATGATGGAATTGCTCCCTGATCTCACCGTCCGGCTGGATACCGTCCGGATGATGAATAATCAACGGTACTCGGATACCTCCGCCGTGGGTGTCGTGCTTGTACCACCTCAGCGGTGTGTTCCCCACCTGGGCCCAACCCCACGGGATATCGGTGAAACTCCGCGGACTACCAACGTCGTCCAACACATTTTGCATCTCCGTCATATCTTCTTGAATTAATCTCCGACCCCGTGATTCAATAGCCGTCTTCCCATCATTCGATGCGCCGAGACCACCACCCGATCCAAGGTACATCACACCGGTAGGACCACCACCCTGACTAGTCCCATTATCTGCCGTAAGTAAAATAATCGTATTATCAAATTCATCAATCGATTTTAGATACGTCACAAGTCGCCCAATTTCCGCGTCTGTATGATCTAAGAAACCAGCCCACGTTTCCTGTAGTCGACACACGAAAGTTCGTTCATCGCTACTGAGTTCAGACCAAGCCTTTACACCCGGATTACGAGGCGCCAGGCTTGTATTCGGTGGAATTATTCCAAGCTCAATTTGATTATTAAAGTAGCGTTCTCGAATGACGTCCCAACCCTCATCAAACTTTCCTTTATATTTTTCGATATATGACTTAGGTGCCTGATGTGGCTCATGCATGGCACCCGGAGCAAAGTACATAAAAAATGGACTGTTCGGATGAATTGATTTTTGATCATTAACAAATTCGATCGCGTGGTCGACCATATCCTCCGTAACGTGATATCCCTCCTCCGGTGTCTTAGGCGGATATACCGAATGATTGTCATAGGTCAATTCTGGATAAAATTGATCCGTCGCTCCTGGCAAAAATCCATAAAATCGATCAAATCCACGTTGAAGGGGCCAACCATGTCGAGGTCCCGCAGCAGAATTTTCCTCAGCAGGATTAAGATGCCATTTGCCCAGTGCATAGGTGGAGTAACCTTCCTCCCTAAGAATTTCAGCCAACGTTCCGGCATGTCGACTTACCAACGCACGTCGGCTGGGGAAACCCATATCGTGTGCATTCGCGAGCGCACCCATTCCCACGGCGTGATGATTACGACCAGTTAACAACGATGCTCTTGTTGGAGAACACAAGGGAGTTACGTGAAAATTATTGTAACGAAGACCGCCTGAAGCTAGTAAATCTATGTTCGGGGTGTCAATTGTTGAACCATAGCAACCAAAGTTACCAAACCCAGTATCATCTAACAGAATTACCAAAACGTTAGGCGAGGTTCCGTCGTGTGTGTTAGGGCGATTCGGCCAGTCAGGCTCTGAATCCGAAAAGGTACGGCCAATTTTTCCTCGAAAATTGTCACTATTTAGCATAAATCTCCGATCTAGAATCGCCCGGGCGACTCATGTTTGAAAATGAAAAACAGTGATGGAATCAGTCACACACATATGTTTTTGTAGGGAAAGCAAACAGCGGAGAATGCAAAGTTCGCATTACTCCACTATTTGCTTTATTTATCAGTTCCGACCGAACTGGCGATCCATAGCGGCTTCAACCTGATCAGTACTTGTTCCAATTGAGTTTGCAGGAGTCCAAGTAAATTCCAAGACAGTGTTGTAATGTGCACCAATTGCCGACAAGGTGGCTACATCATCAGTTTCCACGATCATAATATTTGGATTTTCCCAAGCAGTCGTGATTGCCGAGTACGAAGCAACTATGTTACTTGCAAAGCTTCCCTGCCTTGAGGCAACTACACGAGCTTGGAAAGCCGCCTGCGCCTCTGCTGTCGTTCCATTATCTTCGGCATCCGCAAAGCGCTGAACTTGCGCAGCTGCAACCGTGTAGTACCCAATATATAACGTCATCCTTCTCCCTCATTTCTATATATGCCTGATTAAACAATGAAGGCGAAGATACCACATTGCACCCTGACTTGATTGAACAAATGTATATTCAGATGAAATCACGAAAGAAGATCTCGGTAGGAAAGGAGAATGCCAACCGTCACAAGCACAAAGCCCATAGTTAAAATTAACCTTTCAGATCGATTCGCCACAATTCACACGTCCGTGAGCTAAAGTTATGTAACGAAGCGAGGTGATATATGAAAATGACCGGTGGCCAGGCCTTGGCACATTCTCTACGAGTAGAAGGAATCGACACCTTATTTGCGCTTCCCGGCATACAACTAGACTATCTATTCGACGCTTTGTGGGAACTACGCGATGAGTTCACTATTTACCATACGCGGCACGAGCAAGCCACCGGCTACATGGCTGATGGCTTTGCGCGTTCAACCGGAAAGCCGGCGGGATTCATCGTTGTTCCGGGTCCCGGTGTTTTAAATACCACGGCTTCGCTCTCGACTTCATATGCGTGCTCGTCACCGGTAATGTGTATTACAGGTCAGATCGATACTCCACTAATCGATCAAGGGATCGGAGCTCTACACGAAATAAATAATCAAGTAGGACTTTTATCCCACTTAACCAAGTCGTCGGAACGTGGTAATTCACCGTCAGAAATCCCGTCGATGGTGAGACGAGCAAATCGAGCATTGAAAGAAGGCCGGCCACGGCCCGTGTCTATTGAAGTCTCACCGGATGTGCTATCCAGTATTGGAGATGTGACACTTCTTGAACCGGAGCACCTAAGTAACCGTGACATACAAATAGTTGATGACGCATTAATTGATCAGGCGGCTGAATTATTAGGTAAGGCTGAAAATCCTGTAATTTGTGCTGGTGGCGGCGCCCTGACCTCTGAAGCTTGGGAAGAAATTCAAGAATTATCTAAAATACTCAACGCGCCGGTGCTTATGACTTCAAATGGAAGAGGAATCATAGATGAGCGGTTGGCATATGGCGTTTCCGGGAGATTCGCTACAAATAAACTTGTTCCTGAAGCTGACGTGATTTTTGCAGTTGGAACTCGTTTTGCCATGGCCTCAAACATGGGCTTGGGTGGTGGCGTTAATGTCCAAGGAAAATTAATTCAATGTGACGTTGACAGTGACGAAATTGGCAGAAACTATCCAGCTGCCATCGGACTTCAAACCGACGCAAAGCTAGCCGTCGCCGCCTTATGTAACGCTTTGCCAAAATACAACACCATTCGTGATTCACGTGAGACAGAATTAACTAATCTCAAGACCGCACAAACAGAAGCTATGAACGTAATGAACTGGCAGGCGGCAATGTCCCAAGCTATCAGGAAAGCCATTCCTGATGATGGGATCGTGGTGTCTGAAAGTACGCAAGTGGGGTATTTCATACAGGGCGGCGGATTCCCTGTTTACAACCCTCGCACAATGATAACGAGCGGTTATCAAGGAACGCTAGGGTATGGGTATCCAACGGCGCTTGGCGTACAGGTGGGTAATCCCGATAAAGTAGTCGTTTCAGTAAATGGAGACGGCGGATTTATGTATAACGTGCAGGAACTTTCGACTCAAGCCGAATTTGAAATACCACTTATCACTCTGGTATTTGCTGATGGTCTTTTTGGAAATGTCAAAAGAATTCAGGAAGAAAAATACAATGGCCATGGAATGTCGACGAAGTTAAACAATCCTGATTTTGCAGCTCTTGCCGAACTGTTCGGCGTAGCAGGATATCGGGCAAATACCGCTGAAGAACTATTCAGCACTCTCACAACTGCAATCGAAAATCGAAAACCTGCGCTTATTGAGGTGACTCAGCCACCAACACCAGAGCTCTCCTCCTTGATGGTAATGAAGCAGGAGCCGCCTCGACCAATTGTGAACATAGCCTAAATACACAAAAACTCTACAGGAATTGGTTAAGTAAATAGGTGCCATCGGTCCAAGTCGGCTCAGATTCCAAGTGCTCCATTATCTGTAAAAATGACTCGTGCTGTTCAGGCCGATTGGCGTTAGCGACATATGCGTCTTTACTCTCGAAAACTGCTACTCCGAGCATGTAGTCTTCTTCGTCCGGCTGCATCAGTAACCATGCCACCATTCCTTCAGGTGGGGTTTCACGTATGTCGTCAAAAAGCGCAACAAGATTGTCTTGATGGCCCTCTTTGACATTCATCTGAGCTATTGATCCATAGTACATGTACGTTTCCTCTCTTTATAACAAATCGATATCTACTTGCAATCGATTCTAAATGTTCAGTCTTAACACAGTACTCCAAACTTCAATATTTAGTAACGAGAAATCTGGTCAAGAATCCGAAGTTTCTCATAACGGGAAGACTTATCAAACCAGTCTTCAAATTCAATGTAAAAATCATCTAACGACAATCCAAACGCGTTCTTAAATGCCTGTTGATAGCCAATATAAGCGACCTTGGGATAAAACTCTTTAAGGAACGCGTCGTTCGTACCTGAATAATTGATTAGCCATGCGACACCCCATATACCCATGTCATACATGATGACTCCTCCGCAGCCACACTCATGTCGATCCAATGCATCTTTATCTGCTCGACTATGTGCATTTAACAGAGTGAAGCCCCAACGGTGATAGGTGTTCTGAGCACTTTCAAGTGTTTGCGACATAGCACCGCTGAAATCACTCCAACCCCTCTTGTCAGCAAAATATTGGGCAAAATACTCAGCTGTCCCTTCCTCAAGCCAAAGCGGTCCATTACCCAGCTCACAGAGCACATTCTCCTCATCTGAACACCGGCTGGAATGTGGATGAACCACATGAGCACTTTGCCAGACATGCACGTACTCGTGCAGAGTCATCTTCCGGATCATTCCATCTTTATGAGCGGCCTCAGGTGCGCTATAAGTAAAGTATTGAACTCTGACCGGTGACAACGCTGCCGGCGTCTCATGCAACGCGCCACAGCAATCATCGAATGTCTTGTAATACGCTTCTTTATATTCTCGACACGAGTCATAATCCGTGTCGCTGTACCGTTCCAAAAACAAGCAGGATTGTGACGCCACATACTCTACGTCAGGCTCACCATATCTCACAAGAATATTCATGATTGGTCCCCAGTTACCCAGCATCTCAGCGCCATAAATTTCAGCTTCGCGAATTGCATCAATAATCGCTGCATCAATTTGTGCTCCAGCAACAAAATACGGCTCATCGTCACTCTTACTTGCATTAATCAGGCATCGCACGTAATCATTCTTTGGTGTTTGCAGTAAATATTCACGATCGCTAAAGGATCCCTGACATTTGGCTTCTGCATAAACCGGCAATGTACTCCGGCTTGGTTCGGTTTTTATAAAGTTCGGAAATTCCGGACATGGAACGCTCGTCCAAATATTGCATCCCGGCCCCGTATTGTCTGAAACGGCCTTGCGAAAAGAATTTAATTCTTCCTGCCGCGGGTCATTTCCCGAAATCTGGCCATCGTGCTCGCGATCATCATCATCATGGTCGCGAGCATCATCCTCGTCGTGAGCATCATCATGGTCGTGAGCATCATCATCGTCGTGAGCATCATCATGGCCGCGATCATCATCATTTCTCTGCTCAATTAGCGTGCTACTTAGTGAATCAAACGTCTCAAGAATATAGTCACCATCAGGCGGGGACAAAACCGTAGCAACAGTGTCCTCGTATAGCCGGAAGGCCAAAGGCAAACTCGAACGAAGCTCCCGTGAAGACTCAATATTCCACTCCTCATTAGCTGACACACCTGCAACCTCGAACATATCCCAGGCTGCGAGAATCATCCAAAAGGCAAATTCCGTAGCAATAACTCGATTGTATCCCTCGGGATCGAAGTCCATGATTTCCTCATAAGACTCAATGTCATAGTGTCCATTAGAAATTGCTTGTTTCATCGCCAGATTTAACGTGGAATCTGGATCCTGCCAGTTCCAATCCTCCGGAAAAGCAAACCGAAAGCCCTGATCGGTCAGCGTATGAAGAAGATGCTCTATAACTTCAATAATTTGTGAATCTTTCTCACTTACATCCTTTTCCCAAATATAGTCAATATGATTATGGGTAAATTCCGATGCATCGTCTGACAATCGATCGGCAAGCAAGGGGTATCCAGGTGGCTCTCCCCCGTAATGGTCCGGGTTGGAATAACCTATTCTTTGATAAACATAACGAGTCTTGAGATGAAAGCGAAGTTCATCACGCCGCATTGAGTCTATTTGCTGTGTGTCCCGCCACATATTCTCAAGTGTGCGAGCGATCTTTGTGACAATTTCATCTGACACACCATCTAGTGCAAAAAGTCGGATTCCATGGACATCCATATGTCGGTTGAAGGGAGCATACTTCTCATCCACGTATAACATTCCTGATTCGTCAGAATCCTGATCGGATTGCTGACTGGTTGGAGACGATCCGTTGGTTCCACTTTGAATCTGTTGCGATTGACTGGTTGGAGTTGGGTCAGTGGTTCCACTTTGCATCTGTTGCGATTGGTTAGACGGCGTGGCCTGTCGCAGTGCGGCATCTGATCCATCTGTAGAGCATCCAACAATAAAAACTGACAACATCAAAAACGGCAAGAGTCGAAATCGCTTAAGTGCGTGCGTCATTGATCTACTTTATCGAAAAAAGTGGATAAGAAAACACACGGTCTTCAATCAGTTAATGAATAACTTCGAATGTGTAGTTCAACCAGCTTTTGTGAAGGTCAGATCGAAATCGTAGTTTGATCTAACATTTACACTCTCCCTCACAATTACAATGGGCACTTGAAGGCGGCACATCCAATGCCGGATTCCTATCGAAAAAACCAGAGGGCCGTATTGAAAATCCAGTGTATGCCACAGGCATGACTGGCCAATCCTCCAGTCTTGGAATGTGGTTGTGGCCAAATGTGTACCAAATGACTACATCTTTGTCTTCAAGATTCCTATTGCCGCTCATCCACTTGGGAAGACCATCCCCGCCTGCATGTTGGTTCGGATAATTTCCTGCAGCAAACATTTCGTCCCTGTCATACTCAGTCGCCCACATATGCCCTGTCATGAACGCGGCTCGTTTCATAATGACTGCATCATCATGATGGAATGGGAGAACATTCTCGCCAGGTGCGATTTTATAGCTGACTGGCTCACCCATATAGTTATGGCTGGAATGATTAGCCACTGTCCAGTAACGCGCAGCAAACGGGTCGACTTTTCTTGGGAAATCATTTTCCTCAGAGAGTACCGTTTTCTTTACTGAGAATGCGTTTCCATGTTGATTGTCAGCACTGATGGGATCGCGAACCGTGTCCACTTCATAAACTGAGTTTTGTTGGCCATCAACCATCATGTCGAGCCGTACATTGAAGTAGTGCTGATGATTATGAGCTACAACTTGTGGGGCAACCAGAGTTCCATTCTTTGGCTTCACATTAGGTGGCACAGCGGAAGAATTAACGACACCAGTCAGTTTGACTTGATAATCAATACTTCCATCCTGATAAAAGTACCAAAAGAAACCGTATTCATAGTTGCCGACAGTTGTGAAAAATGAAATGACAAGTCGTCTCGAGCGACGGACCTCCGTTTCACCGATTCGGTTATCTGTATGCTTCCACAGGACACCGAAGTCTTCCTCATGCATGCAAATCACATTCTTCTGAACACCCGCTTTACCGGTGATGTCGTATAGTGCCACATCGAAATAGTAGATTTCTCCAAGACAATCGCAGCCCAGTTCCAGGGAATTGGCACACTTGCCAATCCCGACCTCGCCAGAATCAAAAACCTGTTTCTTGTAATGATCATTTGTAGGGTCGCCGTATGGAACGACCATTTCAGATAATGCCCCTCGGTAAAGAATGGGGCGTAATTTGCCACGATCCTCATAGGTTACGTTATGAATCACCAGACCTTCTCGCGGAGTATATCCAACACGAAGCTGCCACTTCTGCCACTTCACTTCATTCCCTGTCACTGTAAAACTCGGACCCTCAGGTTGTGTGATTTCAATTGGTTTCAGATCCTCCCGAAACGAATCTTGATATCTAGCGGCGTAATTACCATCATCTGGTGGAATTGGCACGACGCCGAAGTCTTGAATTTCAAAAATCTCATTCTTATTGAGATCGATGATGACCGAAAGGCCTTCTATCGGCCTGGCATAGCCATTGTCTGTAGGCTCACTCCGGACCCAGGATCTACCGACTGCAAGTCGTTTTCCCTCTTCCGATTTGTTTCCAAAATTAGAAATAGGCCAAGGATCAATCATGACAAGATCAGGATTGGTGATGCCCCGCTTGTTAAGTGCTTCGACAAATCTTGGGTCATGCTTAATTTTACTTTCAAATTGGAGAAAGTTAGTCTCATGGTCACCAAAAATAAACGCTGGCTGTACACCCGTGATGTGTTCCGACGTCAGTACCTCATCAGTATCCAAAGACACCACAAACTCATATACGCCGCCACTCTTTGGATTAAGTGCGACTAGAAATGCCTCACGGGGAACTTGATTTTCTGGGCGATAGTTTAATATCTGATCCTTATCAGGTTCTCGCAACACAATCGTCTCAAAAAGTGGGTTCTCACCTAAATTATCATCGGTCCTGACGATCGCAGCTGCTCTGTCAATTTCCTCCACCGAAAGAGGATCGAGGGGATGCTGGGCGAGTTCCTCAGCCACAGTCTGTTGTACTTTGTCACCTACTACCATTTGAAACTCCTCACTCAATCATGTTTCGTCTAAACAGTGTATGTGAAAACACATAAAATTTTGGTCAAAACGTAGAATCTGTATGGCCAGTAGATACACCATCCCTAGAATGCTTCTCAGTTCACAGGTCGATTGAGTCCTATAGCTGCACTAATACCAATTATGAGTCCGATAGCGTTCGATGCAGCCACGCTAAGATCCGTGACTGTGTTCAGGAAAAGAGCACAAGCTATGCCAATAATGATTCCAGCTATTTGTCCAAGTTTCATAACTAGATTCTATGCCGAGTGAGCAATACACATAAATACTGGCACCCAACCGTATAGTGAAATATTGACTTTAACTAACTACTCCAGAAAAGTCTGGGTGTCACCACCCAGACATTAACTACTCGACGCACTGGATACTATTCTGCTCTCCGAAGAGTCGTCACCCCAAGTACTAACATGACAAGCATGAAGAGGGGCCATACCATCTCTCCGTAAGCATCGTCACCAACGCCACCAATACCAATGGCCAAGAATCCGATACAACCTAGTAGTCCGAGCAATCCCGAAAGTATTTTGTTAAAAAATTCTTGAAGGTAATAACCGAAGCCAGTAAAAGCTAGGCCAAGGAACAGAGATGCCCAAACGAGTCGCCCAACGGCTTCCCGTCCGCCGTCATTTCCCACGGATGCGAACGAGTCAGCAACCATTCCCCCTGCTGTGGAAATCACTATTATAAGCAGCCCGATTTGTGCCATTTCCTTGCCGATACCAGTTGGCATAGCATCCTTGGTTCGCATAAAAGCGATTGGGACCGACAACAGAATCCAACTCGCAATCAGCTCCATTTGTAACGTAGATATAATCTCTAAACCACCTAATATCAGGTAGACAATCAAGGGTCCGAGACCTGCCACTATGAAAAAAGTGCCCGTAATCGTATTTGATTTCATACTTCTCCAGCTTTCCACCCCCGGAGCCGCATCTTGGATATGGTATACCAAGAAGTAAAGGTCAGGGTTAGAACACCCTGACCTTTACCTTAGTTATCGCTAGCTGGTAATTACTCCCTTCTGAGAGTAATTACACCCATCGCAATAATAAGTAGCATCCAGATAGGCATTACCACCATTAGTAGTGAATTCTCGTCCTGGTCGGTACCGCCAATACCAAGTACGAGGAACCCGACTACACCAAGAAGCATCAACAAACCCGAGACAACAACCGGAAATGCTTTCTCCAGATAGTATCCGAGGCCCAGAAAGAATGTACCGATCATCATTGTTGACCAAAGTAACTGACCAATAGTATTACGTGCCGCATCGTCACCAGCAGCTGCAAAGGCGTCAGCTACCATGCCACCACCAAAAGCAACAATCGTGACTAGCACACCAATCTGAGCCATTTCCTTGCCCGTGCTGGCTGTCATGGTGTTGGTTGTCCGCATATACGCTATCGGTATAGAAAGGAGCAACCAACTTGCTATCAACTCAGTCTGCTGAGTCGTTAGTACATCCAGCCCGTCGGGGCTTAGGGCCATGTAAATCAATAGTGGCGTTACACCGCCCACCAAAAAAAAGAGGCCTGTAATGGTATTTGAGTTCATACTTCTCCAGCTTTCTACCCCCGGAGCCGCACGTCTGTGGTTGCTAGGCCACACATGAAATTGCCTGTTAAGCCTACCACAAACATGACTATTCACGTCAAGTACAGCGTTCACAAAATCTTATGGATATTGGCCAGAAGACTCCACCAATATTTCACGACTCCCACTGCCGTGTATTTATCTAGCCACTTACCGCCGTGCAATGCGTATTCTTGAAATTCCTTAAATACCAAAAGAAGCATGAGTAAAATGAAAATACTCCGAGCACTCAATATGGTTTTTGAGAAATAGTGTCTGGTAAAAGCAATTGCAATGACCCAGAATTCGAATACATTCGGGAAAGCCAATAGGATCCATCGATTGCCAATAACTTCAAAAATAAGTACTCCGATAATCCTGTATGCAAACAGTAAAACCGCAATACGACGGTATGGCTGTTCCCATCTCAGTGAGACCCAAAGAAAGGTTGCCATATAGGTGAGATCCAACCATTTATCTAGCGCCTGGTAGTTCCCTACTCCACCCATGTCGAGCAGGTTCATCAAAAAAAGGTCAGATAAATCGATTACAACAGCGAGTATCGAACCGACAAGCATCCAGCGCAAAATAAGCAAGGCACCCAGAACTCGAACAGCAGAAATAATTAGTTCTTCAGTTGTCATAAGTTAATGCTAAGTGATCTAATGGTGGGCCCCGTGGGGGTCGAACCCACGACCTGCGGATTAAGAGTCCGTTGCTCTACCACTGAGCTAGAGGCCCAAGAGCAGTCTATTACTGACTAAACCTAAAATCTAGCTAGTTCCAAAAGTTGTAGAAGCTAGAAGGACACAGACAAAATAAATTTTCATCGAATATTGGACATAATCTCAAACATATTTATTATGATTGACTCATGCACGATAGAGAAGATCAACGCTTGGAGTTCCATCGGTGGCTGCGGCTACGCACTGAGTACCAAGATCCTAATCCAACTCCAGCTCCTGATTTATACTCGGATGATGAACTGTTCGGCGCCCTGCTAAAAGCGATGCGCGGAGTGGATATGCAACTAGCTCGAGTGCGACCGGCGCCATATGACGTTGACACTGTTTGGCTGGAAAATCTTATGAACGAATCTAAGGCCCGGAGTGCTCGCCTGAAGTCTAACGCCGTAGATCTTTGGAATCATGGCAAGTATCTAAGGCTCAGAGAAATTGCAAATGAACGAATTGAAGGCAAGAGGGACACCGGTTTCCGGCATAACCTGTATTCACAGCTCTTCGCACAGTGGATCATCGATGGCGAATTCCCAAATCTCGATCTGGCAGATAATACTTCATAGATTTCAGATAAAGACTCGTCTAGGAATACATCAAGAGTCATTATGATCGCTATTTCAAAGAATCTAAGCTAGCATAGGAGCCCGTGGGTGATTAGCTCAGTTGGTTAGAGCGCTTGCTCGACACGCAAGAGGTCGTTGGTTCGAATCCAATATCGCCCACCATTCCCAACGTTTTACCCTTATATAGCAAGGAAAACAGGAAATTCAGGTCAAATTTGGCATGAAATTTGGCATGACTTACTTAGTCTGTGAGGCTCAAACCATACCAAAACAGGCTAATTTGAAATATAGACCATTTTTTCAAAACGCCGGTTTGCCCTTTTATATGTACAGAATGAGGGGTTTTAGCTGGTTAGTCGATAAAGTAGCGTCAATACGCAAAAGCGGCCGGATCGGCCAATATCGCCCACCATCATCAGACTTTCAGGCGTACCAGTGACAGGTTTTGGGAAATCTATTTTTTCTAATCGGCTTGACACATCTGATATCTTAAAAAGGCCGTGGGGGCACGCAGAAATGCTTCTGCATGAATACTGGATTAATTACAACGGTTCTCATCTTAATCTTAGCTATTATCAGTCGCATTTCTCAGTAAAATGCGTCAAGTATCATTCGTAACTTTTCGGTCGAGAAATGGTTGCATCATTCTCTTCGGCTCGTCTGTCTCATAGGCGCTCCCAAATGAATCTATCCCCGCATCAATGGCTTGCTCCAAGGGAAGGACTTCCCACTGCCTGATCAAACGCTTCTGTGACCGAATAGCAAGCGGACCTGAACTTGCAATTGCGTCAGTTATACGATTTGCCTCATCAGCTAATCGATCTGAACTAACGATCTGTTCGAGAAAACCCCATTCGTGTGCTGTCCTGCCATCTATATTTTCCCCTGTATACACCAGGTAATTGGACCTACCCCACCCGATTAATCGTGGTAAAAGTGCAGCTTCAATGACCGATGGAACACCGACTCGTACTTCTGGCATCCCAAATATGGCGTTTTCAGACCCAACCCTGAGATCACATGCCGCCGCCAACTCCATACCGGCTCCTAACGCATATCCGTCGATCTGTGCGACCACTGGCACCGGAAATTCCCGTATTTTGACAAAAAGGTCGTGTAACGAACTAATAAATAATCTCGCTGTCTCAGGATTTAGACCGCTAAGTTCTCCGATATCAGCTCCACCTATAAAAGATTTCGAACCGGCACCCGTCAAAATTATCGCCCGAACGTCTGAATCCCCCGCAAGTAAATCAAACGCAGACGAAAGTGCATCTATACCGTCCGAGTTCAGTGAATTTAATTTATGCTGTCGGTCATACGTGACATTCACAATCTGTCCGGTTCCAGACTCTCGCCTCTTCAAGTTAACCTTCACAGAATTACCCTCAAAATTTCTTGTACGTTCCGCATTCATACATTCATCATTTGAAATAAAATAATACTCCCGTAAGACACTTACCTTATTAGTGCACAATTAATATTTACCTTGTTAATGTACTTTATGGTGAAATGATAATTTAATATCACGACACTACCCGCCAGTATAGGGATCAAACTTCATACGCCTAATGATTTTGAAAACTCCAATATATTTGGAAGGAAAGGACTCTCAAGCATGCCAGAATCATCGATTAGTGGTAAGGCATGGTTTGCGCTCGCCGTGGCGGGTTTAGCCATGTTTTTAGTCGGTGTTGACGGATCGATTGTCAATGTGGCGTTCCCAAGTTTTCGGAAAGACTTTGACAGCATCTCAAACGCTCAGCTTTCATGGGTGCTTAACGCCTACGTGCTCGTGTATGCTGCCCTGCTAATAGTGAGCGGTCGACTAGCCGACCGAATTGGTCGACTGCGTGTGCTCTCTCTTGGGTTAATCGTGTTCGTGGTGGCGTCAGTTGGCGTAGCTATATCACCCAATGCCCCATTCCTAGTAATCATGAGGGGATTACAGGGAGTTGGTGCTGCACTCATCACACCCGCATCAATGGGATTAGTAATTGCCTCGTGGCCAGTTGCACGGCGAGCTACGGCAGTCACTCTATGGGGTGCCTGTTTCGCCTCAGCCAACGCATTCGGCCCGGCGATCGGAGCTGGGATAATCGAAATTGCAGACTGGCGTTGGGCTTTCATGATTAACCTGCCCCTTGGACTAATCGCACTGGGACTTGGCAAGCGGGTGTTCACCGAAACACCTAAAGATACCTCTGCCGCAAGGCCAGATGTGCTCGGTGGCGGACTCCTATCTCTATCGACTGGCTTATTTGTACTTGCCATTGTCCAAGGACGTGACTGGGGTTGGGCGTCAATCGGAGTCGTAACGTCACTCTTGGTTGGAATGCTCTGCTTGGTAGCGTTCACTTACCGAAATCGCAGACACGCTGAACCAATTCTCCCTCGAGCATTAGCCACAATTCAATCATTCCGGAGTGCGTCTCTGACTTTATTCATTTTTACCCTCGGCATGTATGCCCTAATGCTTTCGCTAATTCTGTTCCTAGTCGACGCGTGGAACTATTCAATTGGTATAACTGGTTTGTCGGCTGCATTTGCGGCACTGGTGGTGACTGCGGCATCGATGATAGCGGGGCCATTGGCTGATCGCTATGGTCATCGACTCATAGCAGGACCTGGCACGTTGATATGTGCCTTGGGCATGCTTTGGTGGATCGTTATGCTTAATGAAACACCTAACTACCTAATCGGCTACTTGCCTGGTGTTGTATTGAGCGCCGCTGGCATGGGATTGTCGCTTGGGGTATTGGCCGCTGCTGGTGTATCCGAAGTCAAGCCAGAATATTTGAGCCTTGCAAGTGGAGTCACTCAAACGGCGCGTCAGTTCGGCGGTGCACTCGGGTTAGCCGTATTGTTCGCCATCACCGGTGAACCTGTCGGATCAGTTGATGCCTATGAGGCATATAAGTGGGGCTTCGTTTTCATTATGATTACGTCAATCACCGCTTGCGTGCTGGTTAGTCAAATCAGGCAAAGCAAGTCCCAATCTATCTTGTCCTGATCAGAGATTGAATTGACTAGCGAACGAAATAATCTAGTGTTAAGTCGAGCACACACTACTCGGTTTTGCGGACTCCATTGTGTAAATCTAGGGAACAAACCTCTTGCTGAGTGATATTAACTAATGATATAAAGTTTGAAGGTGGAAGAGAGTAAAGTATGACGCTAGACCTGATCGTTTATTTCGCCCAAATGCTCACGGCCCTAGCTACACTGGCTGTCGCATACGTGCTCATCACTCAGGTCAGATTGCAACATGCCGAGGCTCAGAGACAATTGGTTTTGTCCATCAACGAGCAAAGGCAACATCTTGCTCTCACACTCGCTGGCGATCCAGAATTATCTTCGATAAATTCCCGAGGAGGAGCTGATTATGGCGATCTCAATCAGATGGAACGCATCCGTTTCAACAGAATATTTCAGGCGGAAATGAGCTTAAGTAATATTGCTCAAGAGTATGCTGATCTTCTTCGCGTAGACCCGGATGCAGCCCTTCGAACAAATTTTGCTTTATTCCCTGGCCGAAGAAAGTTCTACAAAGAAGGGCTTATTCGATTCACCCTCCCCACTCCTTTTGTGAATAAGGTCGATAAGATTATTACTGAGATAGAATCGAAAGTGGGTGAAGACGGACAAGATTTATCGGTGCTCACTCAGGACACGGATTCAAGCAGTTGAGTTCGATTAGTCAAAGATGCTAATCTACCTCACACACTTAATCACGAATTAAAGCCCAAACGGGAGTGGCATCGCGCCGGAAGGGATTCATCAGTGAATTTTTTACAACTAATCGACGACAAGACTACAGAAATTGGTGCGCGAGTTCCTGACTTCCGTCTAGTCGATCCATCAGACAACGTCCTACGATTAAGCGATCTGCGGGGGGCCCCTGCGGTCCTTTATTTTTATCCTGCTGATGGCACCGAAGGATGTACTCAAGAGGCATGTGAATTTCGTGATGTCTACCAAGACTTTAAGGAACTTGACTGTGCCGTTTATGGCGTGAGCCCGGACAGTAAAGAATTGCATCAAAGCATGATCAATGACAATCAATTACCGTTTGAATTGTGTGTCGATCCTGACGAAATGATGATGAGTGAGTATGGAGTGATGGGTGAGTTCGAGTGCGACGAGTCAGAGAGTGAATTCTGGCGAAGCCGAGGCAGGAACGTCAATGAAGAAAATCACGTGGTGATCCCAGTGCGAGCAACTTTTTTGATTGATAAAGATGGCCTACTCGTCTACAAGTGGCTACCAGTTGACTATCGAGGTCATGCCTCAAGCGTGCGAGATCAGCTCAAGAAGTCATTCAAATTTGATATCGCTTTTTAATTTTGGGCTGCTGCATTAAGGCCATACAACAAGGAATGACTGAGTAACAGCGCTACAGAATACTCTGAACGGTACCTAGATCCATAAGGATAGAAAATGGTCTCATTTCCAAAAGCAATTTCACTCGGTTTCTCGGGGTATGTCAATTTCCGTGATCGGTCCACTAGAGCCGAGTACTGGTGGTGGTCTCTTTTTGGCTTCATTGCCTCAATCTTCGGCGTAATACTCGACGTCTCAATCTTTGGCCTTATAGCCGGTAACTGGGATGCTGCGGACTGGAGCCTATTTCAAAACCTTATAGGTCTTGCGCTGTTCCTCCCTGGCTTAGCTGTCACTGTGCGTCGTTTACATGACATCGATAAAAGTGGTTGGTGGGTATTATGGTTTACCTTATTTTTTTTGGCAGGAGGAATTTTACTCGGTATCGGAATAACTTTTTTCTTCGTGTCCTTTACCCTGCACACCCTTTTTGCGGTCATGTTGGTCGGATCTGCAATAATTCTTTGGCTCGCGACAATCGTGATGGCGATAATCTGGCTTTGCCGTCCGAGTGATCTCGGAGAGAATCGATACGGTGGACTCAATGGCACCGGGTCAACTGAGGCAACTGAGTCTGAGATCAAAACTCATAAGTCTGATTCGTCAGATGAGCCAACAAGGCGAACTGGCTATAGCCGCCGACGAGAACATTAACTAGTATCAACCGTACAACCCGATAAGCTGACTTGGATAATCAATGGCTGATTCGAACTCTTCTTCATACTTCAACGAATTAAATCCCGAAGAACAGCTCTTTAGAATGAGGCACTCGGCGGCGCATATTCTTGCGGAAGCGGTCCTAGAAATGTTTCCTGATGCAAAATATGCGATTGGACCACCTGTAGACGACGGTTTTTATTACGACTTCGAACTTCCTCGATCGCTAACTCCGGAAGACTTGGAAACGCTTCAAAGTCGAATGAGTCAGTCAGTCAACGCAAATCTATCCATTGCCGGAGAGCAAATCTCAAAAGACGCTGCTCGAGATATTTTTGCTAATCAGCCCTATAAACTTGAGTTGATTGACGAAATTGAAGATGACACGGTTGGCCATTTCAAGCATGGTGAATTTCAGGATCTTTGCCGCGGTGGGCATACCGAAACAACTGGCCAAGTTGGAGCCTTTAAACTTGACAGAATCGCTGGAGCCTACTGGCGTGGCAATGAAGATAACACCATGCTTCAGCGCATTTACGGACTCCTCTTTACGACACAAGAAGAACTGGATGAGTATCAAGAGCTTCGTGAACAAGCTAGACAAAATGATCACAGACGGCTCGGCCGTGAATTAGATCTTTTCTCAACCCAGGAGGACTACGGACCTGGCTTAATTTATTGGCATCCAAAAGGAGCTCGGTTACGAATTGAAATCGAAGACGCTTGGAAAAAAGCACACACTGAGGGTGGATATGATTTGGTGTTCACTCCACACATCGGACGATCAACTCTGTGGGAAACAAGCGGACACCTAGATTTCTTTGCTGAGGGTATGTTTTCAGCTATGGATGTTGATGGAGATGATTACTATCTCAAACCAATGAACTGCCCTTTCCACATTCAAATATACAAAAACACACTCCGATCTTATCGAGAACTTCCAATGCGATTAGCTGAACTTGGAACTGTCTATCGCTATGAACGTTCCGGAGTTCTTCATGGCATGCTCAGAGTTCGGGGATTTACTCAAGATGACGCACATATTATCTGTACGCCTGAACAACTAGATGACGAAGTAGATGGCGTCGTTAATTTTGTTGTAAAACTCCTCGGTCTCTTTAATTTTCAAAATGTATCGGCAACTCTTTCAACGCGACCTGCAAAAGCAGTTGGCGAATCAGCTCAATGGGACCGCGCAGAAACTGCACTAAAAGATGCCATCGAGCGAGCTGGACTAGCCTATGACACCGAGGTAGGTGGTGGCGCCTTCTACGGACCAAAGATCGACTTTCATCTTACCGATACTCTTGGCCGAAAGTGGCAGTGCTCTACCGTACAGTTCGATTTCAATCTACCTGAACGATTTGATATGTCTTATGTAGGTGAAGACGGCGAGTCACATCGGCCCTTCATGGTTCACCGCGCACTGTTTGGTTCAATTGAAAGATTTATCGGCATTTTAATCGAGCATTACGGAGGGGCTTTCCCACTTTGGCTAGCTCCTGTTCAAGCCAGCATTATACCGATTGCCGATAGACATCTTGAACATGCGGAAGCAGTCGCCAACAAACTTAAGCAGGCAGGAATTCGACTAACAATTGATACTGCAAAAGAGCGAATGGGGAATAAGATTCGTCGTGCACAACTCCAAAAAATTCCTTACATGCTAATCATCGGTGACCGTGAAGCTGAAGCCGATGCTGCCTCTGTTCGCACACGATCAGGTGAAGATCTCGGCGAAATCGTCACGGATGATTTGGTTGCGAAGCTGAGCACAGAAATAACCTCGGGTCAACAAAACCGTGTTTAAAGGGTGAATGCGGCTTAGAGATGTTTCGGCTACGCTGATTTAGATGTTTAAACGGATATTAATCGCAAACCGTGGTGAGATTGCTCTCAGGGTCCAAAGGACCTGTCGGG
>CAJXBM010000022.1:0-29138 GCA_913051185.1 uncultured Chloroflexota bacterium
GTTAGATCCAGCTTTCCAATTTTTGGATGTGGATCATTTCGATCATCTCCTGTCAAGGGAGGTTCGCATCCTTCCATAGGCCAGAAGCCCGTGGCGTGCATCAAAGTCCAGAGCATCACGGTTTGCATGGATACATCGAGATGCTGACCTTTTCCGCTAAGTGCTCGTTCATTCAGGGCAATTATGGCGTCTGCAGCTGCCTGCCCCCCGGCATGAAAAGACGCCTGAGGGTAGCCGATCGCTAAAGGTGGTCGGTCTCCATCACCCTGAAGAGTGGTAAGACCGGCAGCAGCTTCGATAGTGAAATCCGTTGCTGGCCAATTGGCTTTTGGCCCAGTTTGGCCAAATGGCGATATTGAAATGTAGACTAACCGCTCGTTAACCGACGACAAATCCTCATACCCCAGCTGTTTGCCATCCATATATCCAAGACTTGCACTCTCTACAAAAATATCGGCGCTTGCGATCAGCGCGCGTATGTCGGCTTGACCTTGATCTGTTTCTAGATCAACTACAACGGATTGTTTGCCGGCACCCACATGAGCCCAATAGAGCGATTCACCTGTAACCTGATCGGTTGGTTTTAGGTGTCTGGAATTGACGCCCTCCGGTGGTTCAATTTTTATTACGCAAGCTCCAAGATCAGCGAGTAATCGTCCACACATCTCACCTTTGGAATCACTGGCGTCAATTACCAACGTGCCTGTAAGTGGACCAATTCCCGGCAACTCCGATTTTGACATGTGTAAACCTCCAACAATTGTCGCTGCTAAATCATAAAGGTAAATAAGTTATTTAGGAGATGCCACCACTAACAGTTCTAACTTTGAGATTCTGACCAAAGGTTGATGCAATCATGAAGCAGGTCTCTGCTTGAAGTACGTAATTCGACTTGTGTCTCTGGTAGGTGGATTTTTGATCAACTCACCGAACCTTTTCATCCGCGAATTTTCTCGAATATCTTGGCTGTGGAATTGCAACAATTCTTCTAGGCTCTCTGCGAAATGCGATACTCTAAGTCCTTCTGCCATCGATAACGCTTGGACGGTCTGACTGAATACCCAATGTACCTTCGATGTTGACTCTTCACGCCACTCCGACAGCAGGTCGAGGAGTTCCGGCAACGCTCCCGATTGGGGGGTAATCAGATCGCGTTTCACGTATTTTGGAGCGAAATTTGTGGGCCAATCTTCAAACTTCAAAATTTCTGAGATTGAGTGATTTGTATGATCACATAAGCTACTTATCCGATCTAAGGCACTATATCGAGAACCGTCTTTCAATATGGCGTCATGAAAATCTTCAATCTCGCCAAGGGTATCGAATCCCCCTACGGTGCCGACAACCATGAGACTTCGATTGATTGGATCCGATGGCGCTAGAGTAACTGTGATATTTCCCGGATGATCGGTATTTCGCAACGATGTCTCACTAGCATCAGTCACACTAAATAGATTTCCATTTTTTGGAGTTCTCCAAGTATTAATAAAATATGTCATCGACCTACCACCATTCAATTTTGCGCGTACGCCATGAGTTTATTGGCTGCTGTCAAGATATTTCTGAGTCAGAGTGTTGGATTGGACTCTACTACGGGATGATCAGGCCCGACTGGCTATAGAAATTAGTTCTCTTGCTATGCTTGGACTGAATTAAATCGGTAAATTAAGGACTGGATATGCTTGGACGAGATGAATGGCTGGAACCATTTTCTGAGCCGGTAGTGGAGCCGGATCTTGCAATCATTGATCCGCATCACCATTTGTGGGATCGACTCGGAGGCACACGATACTTTTTGGATGAATTGTTGTTGGATACGACCGGACACAACGTGCGCCAAACAGTTTTTGTTGAATGCAATTCAATGTATCGTGCCGATGCAACTGACCCACTTAAATGTGTTGGCGAGACTGAATTTGTTCGTGGTATTGCTGCCCAGAGTAATCACGGACAGTACGGTGATATGCGGGTAGCAACCGGTATAGTGGGTGCCGCAGATTTATTGCTTGGAGCTGAAGTAGAACAAGTACTTGAGGCACATCTTGCTGCTAGCCCTGAAACATTCAGAGGCATTCGATATAAAACGGCGTGGGCCGACGAGACTGTGGGTTTGATTCCTGGCGGTGCCAAGGAGGACGGCCTCATGAATACTCAAGAATTTGCAGAAGGGTTTGCGATGCTCAGTCGCTATGATTTGAGCTTTGATGCGTGGCTGCTTCACCCACAATTAGAGGAACTTGCCGCACTCGCAGGGAAATTCCCGGACACAACAATTATTCTTAATCATCTCGGTGGCCCGATAGGTATGGGACGATATTCGGAGAATCGAGCAGACGTGTTTGATCAATGGAAGCATGGGCTTGCTTCTGTTGCGAGCCATGAAAATGTGGTGCTTAAGGTTGGGGGTATTCAGATGCCTATTAACGGCTTTGGTTGGCATGAGAGAGAAACCCCTCCCACGTCGGATGATTTAGTGGAAGCCAACCGTGAATGGTATTTAAGCGCCATTGAGTTATTTGGGCCCGATCGATGTATGTTTGAGAGTAACTTTCCGGTTGAACGTCAGTCTTGCTCGTACACGGCACTTTGGAACCAATTCAAAAAATTATCTGAAAGCTTCAGTTCTACTGAACGAGCGGCGATGATGCACGATACGGCTATGCGAGTGTATAGACTTGATTCGGTCTAGCGTGAGGACGGCACAGCATGGTAACAGTTGATACGAGCTTCGGTGATTTACGAGGGGAGTTACTAGACGGAGTAAATATTTTTCGCGGTATCCCTTTCGCGACACCTCCAGTTGGTGAGTTGAGATGGCGAGCGCCCAAACCACCGATAGCGTGGTCTGGCGTTAGAGATGCGACACGGTTTGGTTCTCCTGCTCCACAGCTCGAAAGCCCGATTCAAGTCGCATCTGCTTATAACGGCATGTGGCGTGCGTTCGAAGATGTGTCTGAAGATTGTCTAACGCTCAATATCTGGAGTCCGAATCTTTCGGATGCTCAGTTACCAGTGATGGTTTGGATCCACGGTGGCGCTTTCAATACAGGGGCGGGGAGCCAACCGATGTACGAGGGGAGTCACCTCGCCAAGAATAATGGTGTGCTAGTCGTAACAATTAATTATCGTCTGGGACCCTTTGGATACTTTAATCATGACCAATTTGATTACAACGTCGGTACGTTGGACCAGGTAGCTGCTTTGAAATGGATCCAAACTGAAATTGCGAGGTTTGGTGGAGATCCAAACAACGTAACTATTTTTGGAGAATCAGCCGGAGGAAAAAGTGTTGAGATATTGTTGTCGACCCCCTCAGCCAAGGGACTATTTCACAAGGCAATTATCCAGAGTACCTATGACCCTCCGATGGATATGTGGCGTGGAGTAGAAAAAACCACGGAGCTAGTTACTCATTTAGATCGAGGGGTAAGCCCTACTGAATTACTTGATTCAACTACGGACGAATTACTAAAGGCTCAACAGAACTTATATTTTTTAGGATTAACACAAGGTGATCAGAGAGGGGTCGTAAACCCTGTTATTGATGGCATCGTGTTACCGGATTATCCCCGATCGGAGATCTCTAGAGGTATTTGCTCAGATATTCCGGTAATGATTGGAACCACGTTGGACGAGACTAAATTATTTTCTTTGTTTACGCTGATTGATAGTCCTGAGACGACCTTTGATAATCTCCTAGAACATTTAGAGACAGGCATTTTTGACACGACGAAAGATGTGCTACAACTGGCGGTGGATCATTATCGATCGTTGGAAAATGCGACAGGGGAACCAGTCACTCCAGAGGACGTGAAGCAGGCTATTCGAACAGATATGACCTTTCGCCAGCCTTCTATCCGGCTAGCGGAGGCGCATGCCAATACCAACAAAAACACATATATGTATATCTTCGAATGGAAATCACACTTACTACCTCAGATTGGTGCTTGCCACGGTCTTGAAATTCCTTTTATTTTCGGGAATTTCGATTGTCCCATTGGTGAACTAGCCGGAATGTTGCGCGAGCCGGACAATTTATCGTTTGTGATGCAAACAGCGTGGGCTAATTTCGCACACACCGGCACGCCAAGCGCAACGGGGATAAATGAGTGGCCAGCATATGAAATCGAAAACCGTTTTACGATGATGTTTGATGAGACGAGTGATGTTGTTTCCGATCCATATGGTGCGACACGACAGTTCTGGGCTGAACAGTACCAGTCATGAGGTTATTGTGATGCCGGCTGCAAGCCGTTGTTGTGGCAATTTTGATTTCGTAATAGCCACTCACTGAGGACTGATGCTTTCACATGTGACGCAAAAACATAAGTACAAGACCCGCCTACTATCCGATGACGATCCGGCTCAGAACGGATGTATCGTTGATGACTATGAAAGTTTTGGGGGCGTGCATCGGCTTTTGTCACCTATGGCCGCATTTAGCGGATTATCAATGTCGTAGTGACTTATTTTCATTCTGTGGCAGAGCTGACAAAGTGACTCATGAAATTTGGCAGACAGAACTTGTATCAGTTTAGCCAAGGTAAAAATCACCGCAGTCTAGCTTTTTCAATGAATTCAATAAAGGTACGCTCGTGGAGATTCATTCCGATCTCATCCCAGAATCGTTGTACACCGGGCCCAAGTCCGAAAATTTGATTGACGCGCCTTTCGACATTTCGATGATCATTACCGTTTTCCCAATGATCTTTAAACTGTGCGAAATATTGAAGCATAAAAATATTGAATCGATGTTGATCAATCTTGTCGAGTTCACCCCTGTTTTCACAACCGAGTAAGAAAACATTAGCGAAATCTCTGTCGGTATACATACTGCGAAACATGTCATCGACCTGGGTACCTATCGTGAGGCGTAGATTTGTTACAGAATCCTTATGTTGCAGTCGTAACTGCCGCAGAAGAAATATGGCGAGCAACATAGTGCTGAGTCCAGTGATGATTTGAGTTGTGATGGTTATCTGTTCAAAGTCCATTCATATCCCTCCTAGCATTGACTTTTAACAATCGACCAAAACATCGTGATGACCGACCTTGGGAAAGAGGATAGCAACCAGTAGGTGGTGACGAGCTTGAGCTTTAAAGATATTGCTGACTTGACAACTTAACTTGCGTTTTGTTACAAACGGCGCAGTACAAACTAATTAGAAATCGAGGTGATTTAAATGACGGTCTTATCAACGCTAGTGTTTAAACCAGCAAATGGTCGTATTGCAGATGCAATCGAGAATTTAAAGACGGTAGAAAAACTAGCTATTGATTCAGGGGCGACACGAGCGGCCTCTTCTCGCGTATTAACAGGACCTGCCGTCGGGAATTTACAAATGCGGATGTTTACTGAGGACTTAGAGCATCTGGGTGAGGTGTCTAACGCAATGTACGCGTCTGATGTAATGGCTACCCTAAATAGTAATGATTCACCTCCATCAGAATTGGTGAATCTGATACGCAGTGATGTCACGCACCGATCAGTTGAAGGCGCTACCGCTGACGGAATCACCGTGGGAAGCGTTGTAGGCCTTCAGGTGCATCCTGGAATGGGTGAGGTTCTGCACGCTCGTATGGTTGATATGGCAGATGCCTGGGTCGAGGTTGGGGCTGCTCAAGCCCTAGTGACAGCATCAATATCTGGGACTGCGGGCCCGGCGATGTTCTTAACAACTTTTTTCACGAACTACGCTGACCTTGGGCGTGCTACCACTGACATCAGATCAACGAAACCTATGCAGGCGACTCGAAGCTCGACTAGTCCCTCTGGTACGATTATGGCTAATTTTCATATGAGTAGACTCTAGATTCTTCTTATATCAGGCCTTATCTTTTGAAACTGAATTTACCGATGTAAGCTAGTTTTAAAGAGATAGTTATGTGATGGCTACTTACTTAGACGATGAGTGCTTGGCTAGTAACGTATGGAGTCACTTGTAGTTCAATGTGAGACGTGTATGAGTAGTGGAAATGATAAATCACGTGAGAAACGTGACAAGCAGATCGAACGGGCACGTAAGATTCGGGAGCTCAACCCGAACATCGACTTTGAGTGGCACGAAGTTTACCTTCCAGACGGATTAGACGACGGTGATACGTCCATAGATTCTTGCGAGACGTTTGTTGAACTTGTCACGAAGTTCGGTAATCGAGAGAATATGGACAGACAGAATGAACAATAAACGTTCTAATATAATGAGCTATACATTACGGCTAATTAACGTCCTATGCTACTAACTCCCGAATGGCTAAATAGCGAATTAGAAGATGTATTGGGGCTAACTGATACGCGTAAAGTCGTGAATTTACGGCGAATTCCGATGGGTGATGGCTATGCAGCATCTACACATAGGGTCGAGCTTAAATACAGTGAAAATACTAACTATAGTGTTAAATCGATCGTTGTGAAAAGCCCGATTACGGACAGCTCTATACTCAAGACGGCGCAAATCAATGGAATTTATGAGCGTGAGGTCGAATTCTATCGAATCATGGCACAAGTAGGGTTTAGTGCGCACATTCCACGGTGTTACTACTCAGCTTTTGACTCAGAATCAGGTGATTTTCTGTTAATACTTGAGGATCTAAGTTCTCGCGTTCCCGGAAATCACCATACGAGTCGCCCGTTGCACGAGATCAAGGACGTCTTTAGGGCGTACGGGAGGCTTCATCATAGATTTTCTTCACTTGCAGAGCTTCGAAACGATGTTTTTCTGGCGAAACCAGGTAATGGTAAATTTCTTCGACGTCAGATGCAGCAATTACTGGACTCGATGGTTGGTAAATTAGAGCCGTACCTGGGTGGGAGAACTCGTGATCGTATTCTTAGTCAGCTGAATTATTTTGAAAAGCTTTACGGGTATTCAAAGCAGGCCCGACATTCAACACTTACACACGGTGATGCTCACCAGGCAAATGTTATGTTTGGGGAAAATGGTGAGGAAGTTGTCATTCTAGACTGGCAATTAGCCCGCTTTGGTATCGGTATGGAGGATATATCGCGCTTTTTGCTTTTAAGCACCGAACCTGAATTTCGTAGAAAACATAGGGACGAGCTGATTGATGTCTACGCCGAAGAGCTTAGTGCGGCCGGTTCTGACCTGACGTTTGACGAATGTTATGCCGATTATCTTCCGATGCTGGCTCTGCAGGGGTGTATGTCGCTGTTGGCAGTTGGTGCTGCTGACTTCACGCAGTCAGAAGAGCAGCAACAAACTGGAGTGAAGCTATGCACACGATTGGCCACTGTAATTGAGGAGCTGGAAATTGAAGCCACAAAGTTATCCATTTGGACGTAGAATGCGAAGTTAAGGCCTTTATATCGATGAATTAAGGAGATTCTTATGCCCTTTGCTCAGAACCCCGACGGTACAAAAATTAACTATGAAGTGATCGGTGAAGGCCCTCCCTTGGTGTTGCAGCACGGTCTGCTTTCGGACCTCAATACGTGGAAGAGTCGTGGATATGTGGATGCCCTGCAGGATACTTTTCAATTAATTCTGGTCGATTCACGGGGACATGGAGAGAGTGATAAACCGGATGAGTCAGAGGCTTATGAGCTTCGGGCACGAATTACGGATTTGGCGACCGTGCTTAATGCATTGGAGATTGATCAGGCGCACTACATGGGATATTCCATGGGTGGTTGGATGGGATATGGGATAACCATCTACATGCCACAACGTTTCAAGTCGTTGGTAATCGGTGGATTCGGTCCATTTCGTGTCGGTCGTGCCGGCCCTTTAACTGAAGAACAGAAGCAGGCACGTTGGGAGACGATGGTTAATGCAGTGACGACAAATGCACACAGAACGCGAGCATTACGAGAATTCCCATGGGCTATAAAACACTGTCGGGATGCCTTAGATACTTGGAAGGGAGCTCGACAGGCTCTTAAGGTTGGAGATCTGCCACTCTTGATGTTTGCTGGCAGTGAGGAGCCTAATTCTTCCCCTATCGATATGCCTGAGGTACTGAACTTTAGACCCGATGCGGAATTCTTTAGTGTTGAAGGGGCAAACCACATCGAGACCATTGAGGCCGTCGATGTCGTGGCTCCTCGGGTTCTGAAGTTCTTAACAGAAGTCGAAAGCCGGTAAGCAATTTTATTTTTGGTGAAACCGGACTGTATTGATATCGAAGAACGCAGTATGATGATTTACGCGGCCCCATCGTCTAGGGGTTAGGACGCGAGCCTCTCACGCTCGAAACCCGGGTTCGATTCCCGGTGGGGTCACCACCACTTGCCGCAATGCCTTACGAGCAAAAGATCTCACAAAAAGTGGACACAAAACTGGACACATTTTGTAAGAGTTTCGGTTGAGTGTGGCTACAGGGCTAAACATACTAGCTAGCCTTCGACAGTATTGAGTCCGAGAAAATATTCTCCGATTTTAGGATCGTGAAGAATATTTTCTGCACTACCGGAATACACGACTTCTCCGCTAGAAAATATATATCCTCGATCTGATCGTGCAAGTGATAATCTGGCATTTTGCTCCACTACAAGGACTGAAATTCCGTCATTTCGAAGATTGTCAATATTGGCAAGAATCTCCTGTTGGTATCGAGGCGAAAGGGCAGCAGTGGGTTCATCCAGCATCAGGAAACTAGGATTAGAGATAAGTGCTCTGGAGATAGCCAACATTTGGCGTTCTCCACCTGAAAGTGAAGCCGCAAGATCGTTCATTCGAAATTTTATGTCAGGGAACATCTTGCAAGAACGCTCAATTCCTCTTGAAACTTCACTCGACTTGAGACCAATTCCTCCCATTAAGAGGTTCTCTTTAACTGATAATGACGGGAAGACGTTGTCTACCTGGGGCACGTATGCGATACCTCTTTTAACTAATTTATCGGTGCGCCATCCAGATACATCAGTAGCGTTATGCAAAATGGCACCATTATGAAGAGTAGTGAGCCCGAAAATCACCTTCAAAAAAGTAGATTTGCCACATCCGTTCGGACCGATAATCGTGACGAATTCTCCTTGATCTACATGGAGATCAATACCGTACAAGATTTGAACACTGCCATATCCACCTTCAAGACCGGTGACTTCTAAAACCTTATTCATTTTGTATCTCCCCCTGAACTGCCTAGATACGCTTCGATGACGTCACGGTTTTGTCTTATCTCGCTAGGTGTTCCTTCCATAAGAACCTTGCCCTCATTCATTACGATAATTCTGTCGACATCACGGCGGAGGATAAAATCCATGTTGTGTTCGATCACTAACATGCCGATATTTCTGTCTGAGGTAAGACGGCGCAAGTTCTGAAAAATTCGCTCGGCAAGGGGGCCGGCAACCCCAGCCACAGGTTCGTCAAGTAACAAGAAACGAGGCGCACTCATCAAAGCCCTGCCGATATCGACTAGCTTACTCTGACCACCAGATAATTCACTTGTGAGGTTATGTGCCATATGCGGGATTTCTAGCAGATCTAAGACTTCGTATGCGTCTTGGATCCGTCGTGCTTCAGACTTTCGTGTACCGGGCTTCAGTAATGCCAATATGGGGTTAGGTTTAAATTGGTCACGTGGAGGTACAAGTAGGTTTTCTACTACCGTCATTTCTCGCCACAGCAAAGTATGTTGAAAGGTTCTTGTTAGCCCTAAATGCTGTATTTGATCGGGTCTCATATGCGTGGCATCTTGTCCGAGAACTTCAATTTTGCCCGAACTTGCTTGCAGCATTCCAGATATGCAATTGAATGTAGTTGTTTTCCCACACCCATTTGGTCCTATGAGTCCGACAAGTTCACCTTGTGAGATCTCGAAAGAAATACTATCCACAGCTCGCAGGCCACCAAAATCTTTAGTCAAATCTGATATACGTAGCGCCGGTTCAGACATGACTATTTATCCTTATTCTCAAAATTATCGAGCTGACTTTGTGCTTTATCGCTGGAATTAGATAGAACACTCGGATCTACTTCTCTTTCAACTAACGCAGCACGTTGTGGTCTACTGGGTACTTCCGGTAATAAGCCTCTAGAGGACATAAGCAGGGCACCGATGATCACGAACCCGACCAGCGCTAACTTGAGGTGCGGCAGGGATAACAGTACATCACCCTGGGAAAATATTTCATTAACTGATCGTTCTGACCATACTAATCCTCCGACATTAATCATCAACCAGGAGAAGGCAGAGTCAAGGAACGCGGTTAAGCCATGAAACGGCAGGCTTGCACTTCCTCGCGAGACCACCATTACGTTGAAGACGAACTCAACGATTACGATTATGAATGCACCAATGATCATCCCTCGATTATTCCCGCGTCCCCCAACAATATAAGCAGCCCAGATCAAAAATGTAGTACGTACCGGGTTCATGAAATCTGGCCAAATATTAGTGTTTAGCCAAGCCCACAGTGCTCCGGCAAGAGCGGCAATAGCTGCACCTAGTGCTAAGCTCGCTGCTTTATGAATCAAGACATTATGGCCATGATGTTGGCTCACGGCTTCATCTTCTCGAATGGAGCGTAATATTCTGCCCCAGGGCGACGACAGAACAGTGTTGAGTAGATACCAGGCTCCGGCCGTGCAAGCGATAGCCATAAATGCAAGCAGTACGACGTATGGTGCATTGGACGGTAAACCGATCAAATTTCCTACAGTTTCTGATGGACTGCCATTCCACCAGTCTTCAAAAGGTCGAGCGAATTGAGATATCCCGATGCCAGAAGTAACTGTTCCAGCTCGAAGCAGTGGCTCGGCCTGAAGTGAAATACGTAGTATCTCTGCTAGCGAAATCGTCAGAATCGCAAAATAGTCCATTCTTAGTCGTGCAGTCGGATATGCGAGTAGCCATCCAGCTATTGCTGCAATTATGACAGCTAGAAGTGTCGCGGCAATAGGATTCCAACCATATCCATTAGTTTCGACAGGTGCGGATAATAAGCCAACTACGACCGCTCCGATTCCTACAAAAAAGATCACTCCAAAGTTTGTCATCCCCGTAATTCCGGTATGTAAATTTAGTGAAAATGCAGCTAACGCAAAGATGCCGAGTAAGGTGAAGATGCGTGCAACCTGTAATGTTTTAGTGAGTATACTCACGCTGGGAAGCAGTAAGACAATCAGGAGAAGGACTAAAAACAGGATCGCAAAAAGAGTCCAGGAGCCTCTTTCGGTGTCCCTTTGAATATTAAGCAGCCTACTGAGTTGAGATTTACAGATCGAAAAAAATGACCCTATAAATGCAAATATCGGTTTAGGGACTTCGGTCATGCGGGCCAGATGATGATGAATTGAATTCCAGTATTGTCTGGCAACGCTTCTAGATGAACTAACTGTACTATTCATCTTTTCAGTTATGAGCTCGAGATAATATGTTGGATTCCTAATATTCGCTGAACTTTGTGAAGTAAGATCTGTATCTACAGCATCGACGGGAGACCCAGCGACTTCTTCTATGCTCCTTCTTTTTCGCATTCGATCTATATTCCAATTTTCGATAGCAGAGCCAATTCCTCGGGGTGCTAACAGCAATAGACCTACAAGGAAGATAAAGGGCATTACCTCTGCAAAACCACTGGCGGTTGGCCTATCAAGCGTATTGCCCGCCCCGATTAAAACGGGTTCTGAAAAGGCCCTGAGCACACCAACTATTAGTGCACCAAGCAGGACACCAGGAATCGAACCGATAGAACCGAGCACGATCACGGCAAAAGCTGGTAACAATAGCATCAATCCTAGTTCGGGATTGATAGGTAAAATGCCTGCTAATAATGAGCCACCCAGTCCAGCAATTCCTGCTGATAGAAAGGAGGTACTTCGATGGACATGTTCCAGATGGATACCACTGGAAGCGGCAAGGTCCGGATTGTCCGCTACTGCTCTCATTTGTCTGCCTAGTCGTGTTTTCTGTAATAGCAGTATGAGAAGCAGCACCGCTCCAAATATTCCTAGTATCAGGGCTATTTTTGAGTAAGCAAAACCGTATGGATCCACGTTTGCTGAAAAATCCATAAGTGGTTTAGCTACGCGATCTCCGAGATTCAGCTTAAGTAATCCTGTAGGGATATCTACTGTTGAGGTGCTGAGTCTCCAATCTCGATCGGGGACGAAGCGGAAAGTACTCGCACTGAATCGCATAAATAAGATGGCGCGAAGTACCATCGACACGCCTAGGGATGCGATCATCATGACTTGCGGAGTGGCCATCTTTCTCCGTAATCGTCTGAAAACTAGTCGATCTATCAATAAGCCCGTGAATCCCGTTACAACGAACGCACATATTGAAGCCCAAATCAGGAGAGTCCAATCAATAGTTCCGTCTTCGGGTGCGTCAGAGATAGAGAAAAACGTGTCGGACCACATCAGTGTCAGTGCGACGTAAGAACCAACAAGCATCATTTCTGCTTGAGCAAAATTAGCGAAACGCTGAACTTTGTATGTGAGTGTTAAGCCAATCGCTATGCTTAAGTAAACCGCTGACCAGTACAAGCCACTAAACAAAATTGAGGAGAGATTAAAGTTCATTGTCGCAGAGCGATGTAGACCTGACACTACGACTTCCAGGACTACAAAGGCAATTAAACCGACAAGTACGGGAGTCAGTATGATAATCGGACTTTTCCAGTTGGGTTTTGATTGGTTAACGATAATTCGAACCAAAATTAAACCAGAGATCATCATCTCAATAGATAAAATAAACCATTTCAATTGACCGGAAAATAGACCAGAGCCGGCGACGAAACCTAGGTTATAAATCGCACCGAAGTAACCATCAAACAGAAGTAATAGAGCAAATAGTAAGTGGCGTAGCCATGGAGCTTTAAATATCTGCTGGCGCCGTATTGCGTTCAAAGCAACCATACCCCTCAGTGGGACTTTCAATATTTAGATCAGGTAAGTGTGAGTAGACCGGTCTGCTTTCGTAATGAAAGCAGACCGGTTGGCTACATTAATTATTAGCTGGAAGTTAGTTACCAGTTAATCCACCATCAGCTGTCCAAATACGAGGACAGGAGAAGTTAGTGCCATCAAACTGACAGACTTCATAACCCGTGCCCAACACATCGCCATTTGCATCGAATGTGTGAGTACCACTCGCCCCCGAGTAATTAACACCGGTCTTGTTTATAGCGTTCACTAAGTCCCCATCGGGGTCAGAGACAACAGCTGCCGCGACTAGTTTAATCGCATCGTATGTCTCACCTGTGTAGATAGCTCCATCTGCACCACCTGCGGCTGCATATGCACTTTCAAAACTCGACTTGGCGCTAGATTCCTCACCTGGTCGAGGTCTTGTGGCAATGAGTCCACTGACAGCTGATGCATCTGTAAATGATTCAGTAAATGCAGCATCGGCTATACCGTCAGCACCAATAATCTGGCCCATGAATCCCTGTGCCGATAGTGCTTCCATAATCGCGGCTCCATCAGTGGCATAGGACATTAATAAGACAGAATCACACCCACCATCAATTACAGATTGAGCTAGAGTAGACGCATCATACGAGCCCTCAGCTGGGTCATACCCAACTTGGACACATGCATCACCAGACCAATTTGACACGAAGTTGTCACCAAGGCCGGCACCGTAATCGTTAGTCATGTATAAGACCGCAGGGTTACTTACACCGGCTCCAGACGCGACTGCGGCTAGTGCCACTGCTTGTTGTGCATCACTAGGAACAACTCGGAAAAGGTGACCATTGTCATCAGCTCCAGAAATTGCCGGTGAGGTACTTGCGTACGATATCATCGGAACTCCAGCGGGCGCAGTCACAGCTATCGCTCCAAGTGTGGCACCAGAGCAGGCTGCACCGACAATCGCTTTTACGCCACTGTCTATCAAAGTTTGTGCAGCAGTTGCAGCTTGAGTACCGTCGCAACCTGAATCACCGATAATCAATTCAAATACGTAATCCCCGTCATGTTCGGCATTGAGCTCGGCTATTGCCACTCTTCCAGCATCCTCAAATCCAGGCGCATATTGCGCGATTGGACCAGTTTGAGGACTTAGAAGCCCAATTTTTACGGTCTCACTTCCACCGAGTACTCCACACCCAAGTGCGAAGGCGGCCAGTATCACTGATGTCAAGAGCAAACAAAATTTATTCATTAATCGCATAGTGCTCCCACTCCTTTCAAATTCAAACCCCTCATGTTCAATCTCTCAATCCTACCGCATAAATGCTGCTTTAATCTCCCAATAAGTATCGATTTTATAAATTCTTCCATATGTCCTAGGGACCGAAATCGACTTGTGGTTCTCGGCGATTGAGCTCTGTTCTCTCAGATGAGCTGATGGCACGATTCTAAATAGCTAGCCCATACGACTCTAAGGACGGGAAAATAGGGCATTAGGGGTTTACAAATGATTAGAGGGCTTCAAGCTTGGGGAAGACCCGCTCCTTAAACTTTTCGTCGCCAAGACCCAAATGGAGCATCTCTATTCCAATTGATTTGTAGAGCTCGATGCGCTCTAATATCGTGTCAGGCGATCCAATTAATCGAGCTGCGTAACCTTCATTACTATCAATAGCACTTAAGGGGTCCGTACTGTCCCACATTCCGTGAGCTCCAGAGGTGCGTTGTTTTCTTTTTTCAACAAGTGATTTATCTACTCGGGCAAGCATGCCGTCAATCACATCCCAGGCTTCGTCATCAGTATCACGACAGAGCGGGATCGCATACATCCCAAATCGCACAGTCCGACCGGTCGATTCACAAGCTTTGCGAACTTTCCCTACTATCTCTTCTATCCGTTCGGGGGTCCCACCGTTGAGGAACATCCAATCTGAGTGCTGTGATGCGAGGTTAATAGCAGCATCGCTTTGCCCACCTTGAAACACTTCTAAATTTGAGACTGGCCTCGGCTCAAGTCGAAGATTGTCGTTCTGGTAATAATCTCCGGCATAATCAAAGGCTTCATTATTCCATGCACCACGGATTACCTCTATGAATTCGGCAGTTCGTTTATACCGTGTGTCGTGATCAAGCTTATCTACCCCGAACATATCAAATTCTTCCATGTGCCAACCACTCGTGACATTGATAGACCAACGTCCGCTGGTCAACCGATCCATGGTTGTTCCCCATTTTGCGATTGTCGCGGGACTAAAGAACCCTGGATGAATCGCGGTGATTAAGTTGAGAGTTTTTGTATGTGCGGCTAGGAAGGTGGTCATTGCCAGGCAATCAAATGAGGAGCCTTCGATTTCCTCACCTGTACCCCACCATCGCTGTGGTATGAGGAGATCAGTAAGCCCCATCTCTTCCCAGTTTTTTGTGTTGGTCTTTATACGATCTAAGAGCTCTTGCCCGCTGGGAACCTCGGTGGCACGTGCTGATCCAGTGACCAATCCCATACCTCTAACGGCAACGCCTGCCCAGGTGCACGTCCTCATCTCGGTATGATAAGGCAAAATCGATAAGGCTTGAACTGGTTATGTGCTTTACGATGTTCTGAATCAACCGAAGCTCGATTGGAGTATAGAAATTGAATTCAGATGTGATAGTGATTGGAGCTGGAATAGCGGGCTGCTCGACTGCGCTTCATCTGGCGGAAGCAGGCATTTCTACGGTTGTTTTGGAGAAAGGTGAAATTTCAAGTGAAGCCTCTGGTGTGAATATGGGTGGACTTGGTGGCGCTGGATGGGGAAACTCTCCAGCACTTCAGGAACATCTAACCATGGGCAGTCTCAATATTTTTAAGAGACTTCAGAATGAACTGGGGTACGACATCGAGTTTCGGCAATCAGGATCGTTCACAGCGATTCACACCGAAGGGCAACATGCGTATGCCAAGGAGCGAGTACTAGAGGCGCAAAATAATGGATTCAATCTTGAATTAATGAGTGCCTACGAGGCTAGGGCGTTGGAGCCAGAGTTGAACTTAGAGATGTTGGGATACGTCTACACGAGCTCAAGAGGGCAAGCCGATCCATTGAAGACGACTCGGGCCTTTGGCCAGGCAGCAATTCAGGCGGGCGCGACCGTAGAGACGAACACCGAAGTTATCGCGGTAGAACAAATGAACGGAACTTGGTCGGTTAAGACGAGCAGGGGTATATATGAATCCGACGCTGTTGTTGTTGCAGCTGGCGCCTGGTGCAAATTACTCGGCAAAATGGTAGGAGTAGAAATCCCGATTGAACCGGTAGTCGGTCAAATGTGGTCTACTGAACCTCTTCCACCAAGGATCTTTGGAACTATTGGCTCGTTTGAATCAAGTTTTTACTGGAGTGAGGATTCGTATGCTGGAGCCGGATCCCCTCCGGAACTAACTCATTTGGCAGCTCAACGTCTGACGCGGCATCTGTACGGTAGGCAACGAAAAAGCGGCGAAATTATATTCGGTGGTGACAGGCGAGATGTGGGCTTCGATAAAACTATTGAAGATACAGGAATAGATGTCAACAAAGGACATGCAACAGAAATACTGCCATTGCTTGCCGATCTCCCTATCGCTACTACTTGGTCCGGCCTGATGCCGTTTTCAATAGACGGACACCCTATTATCGGAGAATTACCATATAACGAAAATTTATTCGTGGTGACTGGACTGGCGTCCTCGGGTTTTGGACGAGGACCGGGTGCAGGGATGCTGATTGCAGATTTCGTTGCCCGAGGCGCGGCTCACCCAGTCTTGAGTCAGTCGAGTCCTGCGCGGTTTGCTGATTAAGGTTACTGCCGAAATTAGTGATATATGTTCAATCTGCCGCACAATGAAGGACGCTCCTATAATTTTGTCCGAAGCGTATGAGATAACGACGCCATCATCTGTTAGGGTAGGTCGAAACAAATTGAGAATTTACGCACAGAAGGGTACACAGACATGCCGTTACAAGTAACGAAATGGCGACGAAAGGAATCAGCATCACTGAACGATTTAGGCTTAGCTGCATTGGCGGTCTGCCGCGCACAACGAGCCCGAGATGAGGTTGAGGGTGCCAAGTACTATTGGGGAAATCCCAACGAAATATGGATAATTATCGATGGGGCTGAGGAAATGGTCTTAAACAAAAACCAAACTCCTGAATCATTGGCCGCGATGTATGACCTCAGTGATTTAGCAACACAGATTGAAACCGCATTTCTTGCCGACGCCCGAGGTGGATTCGAAACGTATGAAGCTGCCGGTCGGTCATAGTTGATTTGGAGTAATAGATGGCAAAAGGATATATTTTATCGGCTTACCGTGAGATTCATGATCCCGAGAAATTAGCAGCCTATGGGGCACTAGCCGGCCCAGCTGTTGCGGCAGCTGGAGGACGATTCCTCGCCCGGGGGGGATCCGTCACTGCGTACGAGCATGGTCTAGAACAGAGAACTGTTCTTATTGAATTTGAGAGTTACGCTGCAGCGTTACAACTTTATGAAAGTAAGTTGTATCAAGAAGCTCTGGCAGTGCTGGGTGATGCAGTAGCTCGAGATTTTCGTGTTGTAGAGGGCGTCTGACCAGAAGTTTCAGGCAAATCTAAGATTAGGAAGGTTGCTCGCTGCAAATTTTATATGAGTGATATTGTCATTGAATTAGAAAACGGTGCTGTGGTTGGGTCTACTTCGGGAAACACAGTTGTGTTCAAAGGTATTCCTTATGCAAAGCCTCCCATCGGTGAATTGCGATGGCGTCCGCCCGTGGAGTTGGATCCATGGCCTGAGGCACTGCAGGCAAAGGAGTATTCGAACTCTGCTTGGCAACTAGGAGTAGATACGAAGTTATTTATCGCGGAAATCATCAATCAGTCTGGGTTCAATCCCATCAAACGAAATTTATTTAAGACGGTTTTAAGTAGATTTAGGCAATCAAACGAATCGGAAGATTGTTTGTATCTCAATATTCGAATTCCTAGCGAAAGCGTCCAGACGGCTTATCCTGTCATGGTTTGGATTCATGGTGGTGATCATCAGGATGGTTCAGGTAACGGATTCCCATATGAGACTGACGTATTTTGTGATGAGGGAGCGATTCTAGTCACTATAAATTATCGGCTCGGAGTGATGGGGTTTTTGTCCCATCCGGAATTAAGCCTCGAATCTGGAAATGGCACTAGTGGCAACTACGGAATGCTCGATCAGATTGCGGCATTGAAATGGATTCAGGAAAATATAGCGGCTTTTGGTGGCGATCCTGAGCAGGTGACAATTTTTGGTGAATCAGCAGGTGGAGAATCTGTTGCTCATTTGCTTACCTCTCCACGGGCGAAAGGGCTTTTTCAACGTGCAATTATTCAGAGTGCAGCTAATAGCGGTCAAATGATTCACCAAACAGCACCAGTTTTACACCACGACAGTGGCGAACAGATTGGAAAAAATCTTGCGGATAAATTAGCCCCAGGAGCTAATCAGATTCAAGCGCTTCGAAACCTCTCAGCATCTCAGATAATGGAAAAAGTGCGTGCGGAAGAGAATTTTGCGTGCCGAAGTTTTTTTCCTGTAATCGATGGTGTCACTCTACCGATGAGTCCATTCCAAGCATTCAGAGACGGCAAAGAACACGACGTGCCTCTTCTTGTGGGAAGTAATTCTGATGAAGCCTCACTATTCTGGCCTCATATGTCGAGCCCACTAATCGAGTATCGGGAACGAGAACCCGATGTGAATCAAATGAAAGAATTAATTGAATTCGAATTTCGTGATGATGCGCGTCTAGTCGAGGATGTATATAGCGGAATTGTGAACTGTGACCCAATGGCTCAACAGGAGCTCCTGGGCGACTCGCTATTTGGCGCTACTGCTTTCTATTATGCATCTTTGCATTCTAAGAAAAATGCAAGCACATTCCTGTATCACTTTAATCAGGTACCACCTTCTAGCAAACAAACAGCCGGGGCCTATCACGCAGCTGAGATTGGCTACGTATTTGATATTAAGTCACCAGTATTTCCAAAGTCACGACACGGGAAGCAACTTGCGAAAACAATGAGTCGGACTTGGGTGCAGTTTGCAAAAACCGGCAATCCAAATAAGACTGATTTGCCGGTTTGGGACGCGTTTCAGGACGAATCTCCTAGATGGATGGTCTATGGAAAAAATCTCGGAACAGACAAGGTAGCTAAAGTCCTTGAATATCGTGCTCTAAATCGCCGGCTGGAACGCCAACTAGATTCACTACCAATCGAGGCGAATAATGATTTTTAATTTCCAATGTGCATGTAAGACACGAAGCAGGTCAGATGCATTGACTAGAGATTAGATTACGAAACCTCTAACCCGTTGCGCGACAACTATGAGCTCCGCTCGCTAATCGTGGCTGCATGCTCCGCAAAGTGAGTACCTGAACGGACCATCGCGGCCCCAATTGTTGCGTCCCAGTCCATGCTTTCGGGGCGTTCAACTGGCTTTACCATATCGTGATCTTCTACGTATCTGAAGACTCGATTTAATATTTCGAGAGATGCGTCCAGTGCCGGTAATACGTCTGAGGAAGCAGCAAACTCACCACCAGTCTTCTCTGCGGGTCGTGCGTCCATTGCGGTAGCAACTACTCCGGCGAAAAAACCTACGGCACCCACTGTATGTTCAGCGACCTTCCGTGCGGACCATGTTTCTTCACCACCGTCGCTGCCAGCGTCGGCTTCCCAGTCACCACTGAATGATTCCACTGCTTCTCGAAAAGCTTGAGCTCCTGCCGCGATCTGTTCTCGTGTGTCATCTGCGTTTGCCATTTAGTTACATCCCATCATGTGCAATCGGTTAAATTGGTGCGCTTAGGGTAGCGCAGGATACCGAAATAGTGTTGCTGTAACCACTATGGTTGGCAAAGCTTGACTATAGGCGTGCGATTACAGAGTTGGTAAATTGCTGAGTTGACCCGTTACCACCTTGGTCTTTGGGTAGATTTTCCTGATCAGCATAGACAGCTCGAATCGCGGCAGTCAGAGCGGTGGCTGCACTTGATAGATTAAGATGCTCAAGCATCATTACGGCCGAAAGCATAGTAGCTGTCGGATTGATGATTCCTAGACCTTCGATGTCAGGTGCGGATCCGTGAACGGGTTCGAAGTAGGCGTAGTCATCTCCATAACATCCAGACGGGGCAACCCCTAATCCCCCTACCAGAGCAGATGCTTCATCAGATAAGATATCGCCATACTGGTTTGGTAAGAGGACAACATCGAGTGTTTCTGGTTCTACCACGATACGGCGTGCAAAATCATCTACGATGAAGTCGTTGTACTCAATATCGGAATAACTTTTCGCGATCTCGACAACGATCTCTCTAAAAAAGCCATCCGCTGTCGGCAATGTATTGTATTTGCAGGACATCGTGACCTTACCCGGATATCCTGCTTGCTTTCGACGTCGTGCCATTTGAAAGGCATAATGAGCGATTCGCTCTGTGGCTGCACGCGTAATCACTTTCACAGCAAATCGACCATCGCCTGATGAAGGGATCCCGGTTCCTCGATATGATGTCAAATTGAGTGGGCGAAGTACATCAAGATCTCCTTCGACTGCAGCGTAGAGGTCTTCAGTGTTTTCTCGAACGATGACAAAGTCAATATTATTTGGCTTGCTGAGAGGCGACTTGATTCCATCAATGTATGAAACAGGGCGTATGTTGGCGTAGGTGGCTTTCCCCCAGCGCAGATATGAAATAGCTCCTGTGCGACGAGATGTGGCACCAAACAGAGTTGCGTCTGAGGAATCAATTGCCTCACGACATTCGTCGCTTAATGTTTCACCAAATGCACCAACTGATCCGAGTCCTTCATCGACCACAACAAGTTCAACATCTGGAACAAGTTCCCGCAGTACGAGTACTGTGGCCGCCATCGCCTCGGGTGCGGCCTGATCGCCTGGAACTACACATATTTGCGTCATACCAGAGAGAGTAGGGGATCTCATGATGTTTGTGTTTCATCACGAACGAAAAAAATTGTCAGGGATTGCAGTCAGTGCTTATGGAGTTATTGCGAGTAAGAGGTTTTCGCCCGTACCGCATCAAGTTCACGTAGATCCGCGATCGTCACGACGTTCCCTGTGTAATCATTATTATTATTCGTGATCCATAAACACGCGTCTGTCATGACTATAGGATCTTCAAAATCCATTTCTTTGGCACGGTCACCAAGTGTGAACACGTAACCCTCACTCCATACGGATAAATCCAAACGGATTGCATTCACGCTGACGCCGGTCCCCGCAAGCTCACTCGCCAACGCTTCTGACATGGCTTCTAGTGCACGCTTAGTCGTGGTGTAAGAGACTCTTCCCATTTCAGGATTTACAGAGGCACCTGAAGAAATGTTGATAACGCGACCATAACCACGTTCAATCATTCCAGGACACAGTTCCTGCATGAGAATTAAAGGTGCGTTGACATTTATTTCTAGAGCCAATCTCCAAAGTTTCATGCCAGCATCAAGCGTCGATCCAATTGGTGCAATCGCTGCATTATTTATGAGGACATCAACTTTTCCAAATTCAGTTAGAGCTGACCGTGCGGATGCTTCGCATTCATCAGGGTTATTTAGATTTGCACCAATGGACAGGACTTTTGCACCGTTTTGACGGGCGAGTTCGGCAGTATCGTCTACCGTACCTGGTAGCTTCGTGGGAGAGCTTGCAGTCGATCTCGCAACAAGTACTAAATCGTAGCCAGCCTTGGCGTAGTCTATTGCAAGTTGCTTTCCGATACCACGACTAGCCCCAGTAATAAAGGCAACTGGTTTATCTGTGCTCATAATAATCTCCTCGTGATTGTCTATTTGTTTAAGAGTCTACAATAGAGTGATGGATCTGGTGAGTTGGATAGAGTAAGGATTAATATGCGAGTATCAGAAGATTTACATACTCAATACATGGCAGCATATTCCGCTTGGCTCGAGCAAATCGCAGCGGTTCATAATTTTTTCTTCGAGGAAAGTGCATTACGTCCGGATAAAGTGAAGGGTTTGCTGAATCGAGAGGCTAATGCAAAGAATAAGTATGACTTAGCTCGACTAAAACTGCTTGGACTTGATTCTGACGCTTCAGAGCAAATGACAGAAGATTAAATGACCATTAGAGATAATGGATCGAAATCGGGGTATGTCAGAGCGATATTTCTCGGCGGGGCAATCGCTCTGGGCTGGTCACCGTGCATCGGGCCCATTTTAGGCTTTGTTTTGATTCTTGCGGCGACGAGTGAGCAAGTGGCGCGGGGAGCTCTGCTACTGCTGTTTTTTGGTTTGGGTTTAGGTGTATGGTTTCTGGTCATTGCCATCGGATTTCAACGGATATGGCCTAGAATCAATCGTTCTGAGAGGTTCTTTAGGCGTTATAACATAGTTAATGGAATTCTCTTGACTTCGTTTGGTGGCCTTTTGCTTGTTGGTGGAATTGATGTTTGGTCAGATATCAGTTCGAGAGTGTTACGACTTGGATCGATAATTCCTGCGTTCGAGACCTTTGAACAAAATTTAGTGCAGTACGTTGACGGCCCAGCGGGAATATTGACTGCCTTTGCTGCTGGAACCATAGCATTCGCATCGCCTTGTGTATTACCGCTAGTTCCAGTGTTTTTTGTTCATATAGGGGGTGAGTTTGCTCTGAATCCTACGATACAACAGAACCGTAAACGATTTATTTTACAGACTCTAGTCTTTATTCTTGCTTTCTCAACCACATTTGCGGTGTTGGGCGCGTCGGTCGGATTCGCGGGCGGAGCGATTCTCTCAAGGATTGATTGGGCGCTGCGACCGATTGGTGCAGTCGTGATTGTGCTCGGTTTGAATATGCTTGGATTAATTAACCTACGATTCCTAAATCGGACGTTTCAATTGTGATTACGGACCATGTTGCGATCGACGCAAAATCAGGCGAGAATTATAACTATTATGGCTGAAGACCTTGATGGCTTAAATTTGAGTGAGTTAATAGATGCAATCGCGCAGGAAGACGTGCTAATTGTTCGTTTCCAAAATTTCGAAGAGCGCCTTCTGTTGGATATGCGACTTGGTGAAGATGAACAACCGCTTGTCCGAATGGTAGGTCCGGTCTCTTCGGCTGAAGAGCGTTACGCAGAGCTTCGCGAGATTCGGCCGGAAGTGGCTTTGCCAGAGCGTATTATGGTTGTTCCATGGCCTCGTTCGTTCAGCGAGATGGAGCGCTTAGGGCTTTGGGACGAGATTAGCGCACGAATCATGAGGGTGGCTGGTGATTCGGGAACCTCTTTGATCGGAGGACTCCATACTGAGATTAACCGTCTCGAGATGCTAGAGCTGGCTGCAATTATCCGGGGCGACATTGGTTATGAAACCCTCTGGGAGCGAGATGATTAACGGATCCATCGCCAGTCTTCTGATAACCTTTTTGTACTAGTATCACGATTGAAAATATGAATAATATAATTGATTTACGCTCAGACACAGTCACGAAACCGTCGCAAAATATGCGCCTTGCCATTCAAGCTGCGGAGGTAGGAGATGACCACTCTGCCGAAGATCCGTCAGTCAACAGACTAGAGTCAGTAGCTGCAGATTTTACGGGTAAAGAAGCTGCACTCTATGTACCTTCAGGCACAATGTCGAATTTGGTTGCATTACTTACACACTGCCAACGGGGCGATGAAGTTATCACTGGCAGTGAATCTCATATAAATAATCATGAGGGGATGGGCGCTTTTACGTTGGGCGGATTCTCAGTGCGAACGGTGAATAACGACTTTCGCGGACGGATTAACCCGAGCGATATAAGTGATGCCTGTAGAGCTGAATGGCCAACTACGAAGGTCATATGTCTGGAGAACACACATAATCGTTGCGGTGGTAGTGCTATCCCTAAGAGCGACATAAGCGAGGTAGCTGAAATTGCTCGAGAGCAGGGAATCCAGTTACATATTGATGGAGCAAGAATTGCGAACGCAGCGGTGGCGTTAGAAACCGATGTTGCAACGCTAGTTGCAGATGCGGATTCAGTCTCGTTTTGTTTTTCCAAGGGTCTGGGCGCGCCGGTAGGCTCAGTTTTGTGTGGCACCAAAGACTTCATAAAGGAAGCTCGCCATAACCGCCGACTAGTCGGCGGAGCAATGCGTCAGAGTGGAGTAATTGCTGAAGGTGCGTATTACGCTTTAACACATAACCTCGACCGCTTGGCTGAAGATCATGAGAACGCAGAGCGCCTGCGGCGTCAAATTGACGGACTGCCAGGAGTCACATTAGATCCGGCTGGATGTGATACGAACTTAGTGTTTTTTGAGCTTGATTCAGAATTCAGTGGCGATGTTTTTCGCTCAAAACTGAACGAGCGTGGTGTTCGCTGTTCAGGCACGAGTACCCAAAGAATTCGAATGGCTTGTCACATGGATGTTTCTAGTGCTGATATCGATCGCGCCGCGGAATTAACTCATCAGGTTTTGCGTGAGATGGAAGGGGAGTCATCATAATACTCAGGAGACTGTGTCTAGGTAATATATCCCTAATGTTTTTACTGCTTGCGCTTGTAGGCTGTTCAGATTTGAATTCCAGCCAGACCTCCTCTGAGCCGCTGATACGGGAGCACGAGCTGCGTATTCCGGAAAAATTGCGTTATGAATTGACTAACGATTTAGGTGAAAAGATCGGACTCGGCATATTTGAATCAGAGGTGAGTTCAGTTAATTCGAATGAAATCGTCCTTCAGGAGCGGTACAGTCGTGCTGGTAACGAAGACATAAGTGACATAATCACAACTCGTGTCTCAGCGTCAGACTTTTTAGGATTAGGCGGAGGCCGACAGGTAGAGCCCGCCGAACAGTTTAGGATTGAAGCGATTTCGTACACTTGGGAGATCGTTGAAGACGACGGCGGAAAACCGATACTCCATAAGACAGACAATTTAGCTGGTCAGGGGCTCCCCGACAAGAAGAAATTGCCGGATATGGAAATATATGCCAATTCCAGTTCTTTCTGGTTATGGCGGCAACTGCCTTTGGATCTGGGTTATAGCACAAGCTATGTAGCGGTCGATCCATTCGAAGAAAAATGGCAAATGGTTATAATTAGCGTTCCACAATCAGAAATCCTGCAGACGTCTTTTGGTGAGATTCCCGTGTGGAGAGTTCTCATTCGATCGGGACGAGCAACGCGGTCTGCTTGGATTGAGCAGTCGGCTCCTTATCGAGTGCTCAAGTGGGATAATGGACAGACAGTTATGACACTGGTTGACTAAGAGATGCGGCTGCGATTTCAAGAGAGGTGATCGGTATGCCGAGGCTAGTGACGATCTCAGATAAGGTCTGGGACGACTCAGTGGTTTCTATAGGACTAAACATGAGGGCGCAGGCTCGGTGGAGATCACGCTCCTCAATCGTATGGCCGCTTGCAATAATGGAGTTGGGTAATGCTGTTTCCAGCTCTTGAAACCACTCCGTTATCTGCCACTCAAACACCCGTGCGTCACCTTTTACTGCTATAGCGGCCACTGACTTGGCTTGTGGAAAGGCCACGTCAGCAGTTGGGAACCCTCCGTCACACTGAAAATCTACGCTCCACATGCCTGTGATGTATTTGCCCAAGGAATGAACTACGAATTCCATGTGGTTGGATGAGTCAGAAAATTCTTCAATCGGCCCCGAGAGTAAAAGTTCGATACTGACAATAAACTGAGTGTCTGATGAGCCCACGCTGACATTGTGCACGGCCGGGGCTTTTTCGAGTGCATAAGCGCTAGTGCGCAAGAACTCCAATTCTACTGTAGATAGATCCTGTCGAAGTTCGGCAACTATTACATGCATCGCTGCACTCTTAAATTGCGAAATCGAGTCGGTCATCGTCGTTACAAATCTGTTTTGCGTTACGAATTACGTCTAGGCACGATGGGTGGAAGGAATGGATCCGTGCTACTCGAATTATCGGTTTGGTCGGTCGTTATATCCTTCGTGCCAAGCCTTGAAGACACAATTCCTTCACCTAAGGGAAGTAGGGCGCCATCGGCCATTTCTCGGACCAGGTCAACGTGCTCCATTACGAAAGGATCATGGGTTGCCGTAATGATTGTCACACCTGAATCTGCGACCTCGCGAAGTAAGCTAAAGATCTGTGCGCCAGTAGTTGAATCAAGCTCACCAGTCGGCTCGTCAGCGATGATTAATGGAGCATTATTCGCTAAGGCTCGCGCAACGGCCACACGTTGTTGCTCACCTCCAGATAGTTCGTAGGGGCGATGGTCTGCTCGATGAGTGAGACCGACCTGTTCGAGTAACTCACGAGTCCTATTACCACGTTCTCGTATCCCACTCCCAGCGATACGAAGAGCGAGATCAATATTTTCTGCTGCGGAGAGCAGTGGAAGGAGCCCAAATGACTGGAAAACAAATCCAATTTGTTCACGCCGAAACTTTGTGCTCTGCTTGTCGGAGAAACGTGAAATTTCTTGGCCATCGATAAAGACCGAGCCCTCGTTCGGTGTATCGAGTCCAGCAATAATATTTAGCAGTGTGGTTTTACCTGAGCCAGATCTACCGACTATAGCAATAAATTGTCCAGCTGGAATCTCCAGATCGACTGCATTTACTGCAGTCACGACGCTTCCACCGCTATCAAACCTTCGGGTGAGGCCTGATACGGTAATTAGATTATTCTGGTGGCTTTGCTGCGCGGGACTTGTCATCATGCTGATCCTTAGACTTGACTTTATTCACCTGTGATTTTCACTGATTCGCCGTCGATTTCAATTCGCGCACGACGATCAATTCCTATGTCTGTGAGATATTCACGGGGAATCTGGAGACGGCCGCTTCGATCGACGACTGCTAATTCGTCAACTGAGAAGTCTTGTCCGACAACTTTGGAATTTCGAATGAGCTCCGTGCTCGCTCGTCCATCTCGCATAGCTACCACTCTATCGACTCTACTGGTGATTTCTCGATCGTGTGTGACTATAACAACCGTGACGCCAGTATCTCGATTGATGCTCCGTAGCACCTCAAAAACCTCGTCTGCGGTAGCACTATCAAGCTCGCCTGTGGGCTCATCAGCTAACAGAAGAGGAGGTTGATTAGATAAAGCAACGCCGATCGCGACTCTTTGTTGTTCGCCACCCGATAGTTCATTTGGTTTTCGTTTATGCTTATCGCCCAAACCCACAGCTTCTAGAAGTTCTCTTGCACGATTCTTTGCAACCTTGCGCTTGACGCCCTCTAGAATCATAGGAGCTTCTATATTCTGCTGAGCTGATAAATAAGGAATTAAGTTGCGTCCTGTTTGCTGCCAGATGAATCCGACCTCACGGCGTCTATAATCCACGAGGTCGTCATCGCTCATGCGTAAAAGATCCCGGTCACCAACAGATATTCTGCCAGCTGAAGGTGTGTCGAGACCAGCAAGAATATTTAAGAACGTTGATTTTCCTGATCCCGAAGCACCGACGATCGCCATCATCTCTCCAGGAGCAACGCGAAGGTCAAGGCCGCGTAGAGCCACAACCTCGAGGTCGTCAGTTTTATATATCTTGAATAACTCTTCCGCAAAGATATAGGGGTCAGTCATCAGGCATCTCCAATTCGCAGTGCTCGGTGTATGGCTAACCGGAAGTAGAGCGTGACTACTGCGGCAACCGTTAGAACAAATACCAGACTTAATATACCCCAAACGAGAAATACTTCGGTCCATGAAAATTCCAAAATAAAGGGCGGAACAACAGGATTTCCCACTTCATCCGTTGCCAGAAAACTCATCATAAATCTTCCAATGAATAGACCAACAGCTGTACCTAATCCAAGTCCCGCCAATACTACGAATAGGTGTTCAAAAAGAACCAGACTGAACACCTGTGGCCGAGAAAACCCGAGAGTTCTCATGATTGCAAATTCAAGACCTCGCAGTTGCGCATTCAGATAAGAGTAAACCATGAACCCAATCGCAGAGAGCAATAAGACGGCACCGAAGCTGATGGCTAATATTCCTGACCAGCCAGCGGCTATTAAGGGATCTTCTTGTTGTTCAGTTCGAATGGTTTCGGCAAGAAAGAACTTGTCATACTCGAATTCATCTAGCCAGAGGGCAGGATCAATAGTGCTCGTCGACCGGAACCACAACTCGTTACTTCCAACAGAGTTATCTGGTAGGGCGACGTTGATAGCAGCCTGAAGTCTGTCGCCATTCACCACTGCGAATCCAGTATTGGTATTTGGGATATAGGTCGGGAAGTAGTCAAATACGCCAGATAATCTACCACGGGTCCACCTCGAGGAGGAATTTAGAGCGAATTCATCACCGATTTCGATCGCCATGTCAGCCGCAGTCTTTTTGTCCAAGTACACTTTGATATCGGTAGTTACTGTATCAAGCATAAGCCCGTGTACCCGATAATATCCTCTCGTTTGATTGCCAGAAACCCAACTGAGTGTTGTTGTTCGCTCAATGCCCTCAGGGGAATCAACATCAATACTGAGGAAGTCACCCGATGACCCAGCTCGGGCGCCAGAGAGTGGAGAAAATCCTCCATCTACGAAATCATGGACTATTGCCGCATCGGGCCATGGTGCGACACCTCGGGGGCCTCCGTCTAGGCCAAAGTACCAGCTGAACCGACTGGATGTGGTGGGCTCATCATTGGCACCTTCGGGAGCAGGCGGTGGAGTATCAGATGTGGTGTAGATAAGGGGACCGATTCTGATATTGGCTTGTTGAGCGGTAAGCCGACTAGATGCAGTAAAGGTTAATCCTCGCAGGTTATAGGGAAGTGGTGCAACTTTAGCGTTACCAAACTTATCTGCCGGTTTAGTTACATCCGCAGTAAACAACATCCATTCTTCGGTTGCCGGGTCACCCGGTCTTACAGCGCCCATTGCAAAATGGTTTAGACGTCCATCACCATCAGCGAGCACAGTGTTGACATTAATTCGTCCCGCTAAATTCTCAAACTTGAGCCATAGCCCAACTTGGCGGGCATTTTCTGGAACCATCGGGCCAGCCAGACGTACGGAGTCACTATCAAGGTCTTGAACTATTTGCGTAATTGAATTTTCAGCAAAATCATTGCGAAAGAACGCGGCTGCACTGAATGAGTTCGGGTCAACTCCTAGAATTTCAACTTCGCGTGGGTTATCACTCGTTCTCCACAGGGTCGCTCTTGTCCGGAGTGCCAAGGTGGCATCACCTTCGGGTTTCCCGGCTAAGATATCCTCGGTTGTGGTCTCACCTGGAGCTTGGTTAGCAAGACTTAAAACGGCCCGAAGCGAGCTGCCTGCTGCATACTCGGCTCGCT
>CAJXBM010000023.1:0-28896 GCA_913051185.1 uncultured Chloroflexota bacterium
AACCAGACTGCATCGTGCACACTGCACGTTGTACAACTTCCTCAGTCAGCGACCGCTTCGATTACAAAATTGCACTCGTTCATGATCTGTTGTCTGAGATCGTGTGGCGCAGGCTTCGATACAGTCGGTTTCATGTACCTTTTAACGATTACTGCAGGCATCTGCTCATTTATTAATTGCTCTAGCCGATCAATAAATTTATCGCCTCGGGGTTTTGATATATCGAGAAGCCCAAGTGTGCCAGATATATGCTCAGGACGTTTCGCGAGATTCCTTTTTATCGGTTCGCGCTCATCTGTTGGATCAATTATGACTTCTGGTTTTGATGCTTGCACCATGCTGTAGCTACCTCTCACGCGCGTTCTATTTCTCGATTTTTCTGCTCGTCACAGTTGAATCAAGTCCAACTCTGTTGGAGAACCCCTCGAATATAGCAGAAAACTTGCCGGCTTGGCTTCCGGCCACAACGATATGGATATTCGCCTTGCGTTCAAATTTTGGTACCAACCGATTTAATTCTTCTTCGGGTGCACCTTCTAGTGTTTTTGGATCAATACCCACGGTGACATCATCCGAGGACAAAAGTTCCCTGACGGGACGGCTAGTTACCTCTTGTATACGGTCCCTGACTTGATCCTTGGACCAACTATCTCTCGCGATTGTTGCTACATGTTCAGGGCAAAGGGCAAAAAGTGCGTCTGGATAATTGTGGTATTTGGGATGATGTAGACCTTCCGCTTTTAAGCCGACTGATCCCACCACAGATCGAGCAGTACGAGAGGTTTGATCTATGACTTGGCCAAGTCCGGTCATTGCAAAGACCGTTAGTACGGAGTCGTTTTTATCGAACCCTCGTTCAACATGTAGGGGTTCCCATGGGCTAATTTCCTCCCATTCAGCAAAGCACATTGTAAATTTCAATGGAGAACCCATGGTGGTGCGCTCAGTTTCACCTGGTCTTTGCCCCCCGACGTTTCTCAAAACGAGTTTGAGAGCTCTTCCTATAGCGGCATTAGCTCGGTTGCCTGGACCAAGAGCCTGCAAACCCATATTCATTCCGATTTCATGCCGGATTGGTCCATTCACTACGATTACCGGGGTGGCACCCATTGTGGTCGCGCCTACACCATGCATTCCAAATTGATCGGTACATACGGCTTCGACGGCGGTAATCACTACTGGTAGATATTCAGGCCGACACCCCGCCATAACGGAGTTCACGGCTATTTTTTCCACGGTTACTGGTGCCAAGTTAGGAGGTACGATCGCCACAACCTCTTGCGAATTTCGTGTGGTTCCCTCCAACATACGAATCACTCGCTCTGGGGTGGGAGGGATCACAGGCAAGCCATCGGTCAATCCTTGCTCGTACAAAAACTCGTGGATATCGTCATTGACACCTATTTCTACCCGTCGACCACGAAGTGGAGAGCCTTCTGACTCAGCCTTTAGACGCTCAAAAATGCCGGGCTCCATCGACTTGGAACCGCATCCAGGAAGTAAATCCGGGAACGATGCCCAGTCAATCTCTGGTAGTGTCACGTCATGCTGATTGGCAAGAGATTGAAATAGTTTCTTCCAATCGTCTCGTCCAAAACCAATAAACTGCTGGGTGACGTTTCCGTCATGAGTTGCTAAGAAAACGCTCGGCACTGTGTCAATTTCATACGCGTAGGACGTGTTGAGTGAGGAATCATCCAAGAAAGGGATAGTGAGTCCGTATTCCTGAACTAGTACCAAATCGTCTTCACCATTTTGCGCGAGGGCAATAACGTCAATGTTTTCACCGAAAATGTCATGAGCCTGTTGAAGAAGTGGCATTGACGTTCTTGTGGTAGGACAATCCTCTTTAACGAAGCAAATTAAGGTTTGCTTTCCTGAAGGAAATGAAAACGCATTTTGTTCACGTTCCGCACCAACTGGTGAGAGTGAGAAATTAGGTAATGTTTCTGTCATGAGGTGAATATCCGAATCCTATTTCATTTCAGCAAGGTATCAAAGTCGAGAATTGAATCAGTTTAGTTTATTTTTTTTAACAGGTGCGCCTGATCGGCTGCATGATAGGAAGACCGCACCAATGGTCCTGACTCTACGTGCCGGAAACCGATATCGTATCCGAATTTCCTAAAGTTTTCGAATTCTTGCGGAGTGACAAATCTAGAGATTGGTGCGTGCTTTGGGGTTGGCTGTAGATATTGCCCAATTGTTAGTAATTCAACTCCTGAGTCCCTGAGATCTTGGATTGTTTTAAAAACTTCATCAAGTTTTTCACCTATTCCAACCATCAATCCACTCTTTACCGGAATCGTGTTGCTGTACTGCTTAGAGCGCCTGAATAGATTTAAAGCGAGGGAGTAATTTCCTTTTGGTCTTAATTGCGGGTAAAGCCTTTCAACCGTCTCTATGTTGTGGTTCAAGACAACTGGGTCTGCTTCGAGAATAGAATACAGAGCCGACCAGTTTCCCTGAAAATCAGGTATCAATACTTCTACCTGACAGGATGGATTTAAATGTTTGACTGAACGAATACAGGCGGCAAACACTGATGCTCCACCGTCTTTCAAGTCGTCTCTATCAACCGATGTCAGTACAACGTAGTCTAGGCCTAGTTTTTTTACGGCCTGACTAAGCCGTATCGGTTCTAGTGGATCAACGGGGTCAGGACGTCCTGAATTGACGGCACAGTATCGACAGGCACGCGTACACGTATCACCCAGAATCATAAAAGTTGCAGTCCCCGAGTTAAAACATTCCCCTATATTCGGACAATGGGCCTCTTCACAAACGGTACTTAATTTATGTTCTTGAACTAGATTTTTTACTATCGTGAATCGCTCTCCAGTAGGGAATGGTACTTTGAACCAGTTCGGTTTTTTTTGATGAGATCGGCGAGAGGTTGTAGTTGAGTCCATAGAGTTTTTTTATAAATAACTCAGTATTTTAATCGGCGAATAGCCGTGAATACCAAAATGGCTGAAAAGATCGGTAGTTAAGGATTCGATCAGTTCCTCAAACTCCACCCGAGCATCCGTTTTTTCAACTGACGTCACACCATAATTTTCGATTCCACAGGGGACGATTGATTCATACCAACCAAGATCAGTACTTACGTTAATAGCAAACCCATGTTGTGATATCCCGTTACGAAGACGCACCCCGAGAGCTGCAATTTTATTTTCTCCAATCCAAACTCCGGGTAAATCTGTCATACGCTTCGGGTCCAAGCCTATTCTACGGAGTGTGGTAATAATGATGGATTCGAGCGCGCGTATATATTCGCCAATTTTTAGCTGTCTGCTATTTAGATCCAACACTGGATAGCAGACTATTTGTCCCGGTCCATGAAAGGTTATATCGCCGCCACGATTGGTTTGCACTAGCGGGGCGACTAGCTCACTTTCTGGCTTTATTAGATTGGTTTGATTTGCACGAGCTCCCAAGGTGTATACCGGATTGTGCTCAAAGAATCCTACTTCCTCGATTTGAATCGCTGAGTCTGTTCGTCCAGCAAGGACGGAGCGATATGCTTTGTGCAACCAATCTAGTCCCACAGAATATTCGACTTGGCGCTTAACTGTGACTCGAGCTGTTCTCATGCTAAAAGAGTAAGCTATTTTCATAGAAATGTTTGTAAGCAGAATTTACACTACGTTTTATGGTTAACAAAAATGTTTGACAAACGGCGTATGATTCCAATTATGAGGGATTGGTATGTCGGATTTAGTTGATGGTAATGATCAAGCAGCACGTCGGCTAGAAACTGAGGACTGGCTTAAGTCACTACGGGATGTGCAACGGAATCAAGGTGACAAACGCGCGTCCGAAATTCTAAGTCGTTTACAGCTAGACGCGCAGCGGTCAGGGGTTCAGTTACCGGTCACATCTCAGACCCCATATGTGAATACCATTTCGCATCATCATCAACCTATGTTTCCAGGTAATCGACAGCTGGAACGACGGATAAAGAGCCTTATTCGTTGGAACGCCATGGCAATGGTCGTTGAAGCGAATCAAACATCCGAGGGCATTGGCGGACATATCTCGACATACGCGTCCGCAGCCACTTTATTAGAAATTGGTTTTAATCACTTTTTTAAAGGAGCTGACCACAAAGAAGGGGCAGATCTTATTTATTTTCAGGGCCATGCATCTCCTGGAATATATTCACGGTCATATTTAGAGGGTCGAATTAAGCCAGATAAGATCCATAATTTCAGACGTGAATTAAGGGGAGGACTGCCCTCATACCCACATCCTCGATTAATGCCGGACTATTGGCAATTCCCCACAGTATCCATGGGACTCGGACCTCTTTCGGCCATATATCAAGCCCGATTTGCCCGTTATTTAGAGGGGAGGGGTCTAATCGAGGAATCTGAACAAAAGGTATGGGCTTTTCTCGGTGATGGAGAAGTCGATGAACCAGAGTCGTTGGGTGCGATTTCGCTTGCAGCTAGAGAGAATTTAGACAACTTGATCTTCGTAGTGAACTGTAATCTACAGCGGCTTGATGGGCCCGTTAGAGGCAATGGACAAATTATACAGGAGCTAGAAGCGGTTTTCCGGGGCGTGGGCTGGAACGTCATTAAAGTACTTTGGGGTCAAGAATGGGATGCACTGTTGGACCAAGATTCTGAAGGTTTGCTGGTTCAACGGATGGGCGAAATTGTTGACGGTGAATATCAGAAATATACAGTTGCTGGTGGAGCCTATATTAGGGAGCACTTTTATGGGGCAGATCCACGCCTGCTGCGAATGGTAGAGCATTTATCTGATGATGAACTCTGGCGAATGCGTTTAGGCGGCCATGACCCCGACAAGGTATTCGCGGCCTATCAGTCAGCTGTGAGTCACTCGGGCACTCCGACTGTAATTCTTGCCCGCACAATAAAAGGGTATGGGCTTGGTGAGTCTGGTGAGGGAAGAAATATAACTCATCAGCAGAAACGTCTCAACGAAAAGGAACTTCTGAATTTTAGGGATCGGTTTGAAATACCACTTTCTGACGCGGATGTCGTTGGAGCTCCACTCTATCGACCAGCAAACAATTCTCCGGAAATGACTTACCTGGCTGATAGGCGGAAAAAAATGGGAGGGTTTATACCCAAGAGAACAGTGAACCGTTCATTAATTGCGAAGATCCCAGAAGGCCTGTTCGATGATTTTTATCTAGGTTCCGGAGAACGCGAAGCTTCCACAACCATGGTATTTGTTCGGATGCTTGCTGCTTTGATGGGTGATGACTTGCTGGGCAGTAGCATCGTACCAATTGTTCCTGATGAGGCTAGAACTTTTGGCCTAGATAGTTTTTTTAGGCAGTTTGGTATATACGCCCCAAAAGGTCAGCTGTATGAACCTGTTGATGCAGGAGGATTACTGTTCTACAAGGAAAGTAAGACAGGGCAAATTTTGCAAGAGGGAATTTCTGAAGCCGGAGCACTCGCATCATTTTTAGCTGCTGGAACGTCGGAAATGACTCATGCGGTTACGACTATCCCATTCTTCGTTTTTTACTCGATGTTTGGTTTGCAGCGAGTTGGGGATCTCGTCATGGCTGCGGCTGATGCTCGGGCTAAAGGATTCTTGATTGGCGCTACTTCTGGACGAACCACACTCAACGGTGAGGGCCTGCAACATCAGGATGGACATAGTCAGATTCTTGCATCGACTATTCCGTCGTTAATTTCGTATGATCCGGCTTTTGCCTATGAGATTGCTATTATTCTGGCTGATGGTATTCGACGCATGTATGGCGACGGTGAAGACGTCTTTTACTATCTCACGGTGTGTAATGAAAATTATGTTCAGCCACCCGTTCCTGATCAGGATTTAGAAAGAGTCAGGGAGGGTGTTATCAGAGGGATATACCGTTTCAAGCAATCATTTTCACAAACCGACCAGCCTGATATCAACTTATTTGGGAGCGGTGCAATTCTCAACGAGGCACTTACTGCTCAAGAGGCATTACTGAGTTATGGGATACAAGCCGATGTATGGTCAGTCACTTCCTACAATGAATTGAGACGCGACGCACAGTCTGTGGAACGATTGAATCGACTACATCCAGAATTGACACCTCAAAAATCGTTTTTAGAACACAGCTTAGGTGACTCACCTGCGCCGGTTATTGCTGCATCTGACTACATAAAGTCACTACCAGATTCAGTAGCGAAGTATGTAAACGCGCCATACACGTCATTGGGAACAGATGGTTTTGGCCGCAGTTCAACTCGGGAGGAACTCAGAGACTTTTTTGAAGTTTCTGCGGATCACATTGTTTTTTCTGCACTGTCCCAATTGCTCAGAGATGAGCGGATTTTAGCGTCAGAGTTTCAAAAATATGTGAGTCAGTTGAACGTCGATATAGAACAACTCGATCCAGCGACCATCGATTAAAAGTTAAGTGAGTGAGGAATTGATGAGTGAAATCAGATTACCGGAGTTGGGTGAGGATATTCTCGATGCTGATGTACTTAAGGTTTTGGTTAGCGTCGGAGATTACGTGCAAGAGAATGACTCAGTCCTTGAAATTGAGACTGAGAAAGCAACGTTGGATGTTCCATCAGAGATTGAAGGCTATGTCACGGAGATTATGGTATCTACCGGTCAAGTAATCGAGGTGGGACAACTTTTGTTCGTGCTAAGTCAGGAGTCCAAGTTAGAAGCAGTTCCCTCAAAAATTCCAGATACTGACACGATTAGAGAGAGTTCGGAAACACAGGTTATTGAATCTGTGTCTAGTGATTTTGATCGGAACTCAGATATAGCTAATGAGGAATTTTCTGAATCAATTGAGGTGTCTTTAGTTTCTCCTGATGAGCTGGTGGAACCTGACTTATCCGTCAGACTTGGCCCATCAGCCGCTCCTGCAGTGAGAAAGTTTGCTCGTGAATTGGGTGTTGAACTCGATTTGGTTACTGGTTCAGGTGACGGCGGCAGAGTTACTGAGGACGACATAAAACTCGTCGTTCGAAGGCGTTCCCTTGATGTGAATCCGCAACCGTCGAACGAAACAAAAAAAATGCCTGATTTCAGCGTTTTTGGTGATGTAAACCGTGTTCCGATGAGCCGTTTGAGGCGGACAATTAGTAGAAATATGTCTTTGAGCTGGACTACGATCCCGCATGTGACCCTTCAGCACTCAATTGATATTACTGAAATGGAAAATATTCGCCAGAAATATAAAGCACAGGCCAAGGAGGCTGGCGGTCAGCTAACGATCACCGTTTTTATGTTGAAAATTGTGGCCGCTGCACTCAAGGCAAACCCATTGATGAATTGCAGCCTTGATCCGGAGAAGGACGAAATAATTTATAAGAATTACGCGCATATTGGGGTGGCGATAGATACGGAGCGAGGCTTAGTAGTACCGGTTATTCGTGACGTAGATAAAAAGAGTATTATCGATCTTTCAGTGGAACTCACAAATCTCGGTGCACGGGCTCGAAAAAACGAGCTTTCACTTGATGATTCTCAGGGTGGTACTTTCACCATAACTAATCTCGGTGGGTTTGGCACCGAGTTTTTCTCTCCTGTTATCAATTACCCTGAGGTGGCAGTACTTGGAGTCGGAAGAAGTCGACAAGTGCCAGCGCTCCAGGATGATGGTACTTGGGTTGCCGGTCTTGAGATTCCCTTATCACTTGGACATGATCACCGAATTGTTGATGGCGCTGATGGTGCTCGATTCATGCAATGGATAGAGCAGGCTATTCAAAACCCAATGATCCTGACTATGGGGAGCTGAGACATGTCTGATTTTGCTCCTCATCTTGTGATTTTGGGTGCTGGTCCAGGAGGATATCCTGCAGCGTTTTTAGCGAGTGAAATGGGCATGAAGGTCACTTTGGTTGATCTCGAATCACAGCCCGGCGGCGTCTGCCTTCATTACGGTTGTATTCCCTCGAAAGCATTGCTGCACGCGACACATAGTCTTCATGTGGCTCAAGAAGCCGCAACATTCGGTATTCAGTTTTCATCTCCTGAAATTAATCTCGATAAATTACGCCAATGGAAGGGCACAGTCATCGGCAAACTCACGAGAGGACTTTCTCAGATTGCCAGAGCACGTGATGTGACTTTTGTGCAGGGGCGTGGGCGATTTCTCGATGATCAAACTTTAAGAGTCGTTGCAAACGATGAATTGACTGATATTGATTTTGATTATGCGGTTGTTGCAACTGGGTCTAGGCCCTTAGTACCTGAGAGCCTCCGTCTCGCCTCAGACTATATTTGGGATTCCACGGATGCGCTTTCGGTGCCAGAGATACCAGACTCGCTCTTGGTTGTAGGTGGAGGGTATGTTGGGCTGGAAATGTCCAGCATATATGGGGCATTAGGCTCACGCATCACTATTGTCGAAGCCACAAATAGATTGCTTACGGGAGTAGATTCTGATCTGGTGGACGTGATGGCTCGTCAGTTAGAAAATTATGTGGAGAATATTTGGTTGGATACGACCGTGTCCAAGCTAACGGAGACTGCAGATGGAATTATCGCAACCTTTTCTGGTCCGGATGCAAATCTGGTTGAGATTCCGTTCGATCGGGTACTTATGTCTGTCGGCCGAACACCAAATATAGAGAATTTAGGCCTGCAGGAATTAGATATTAAGTTAAGTGAGTCAGGCTTTATTCAGACGGATAAACAAAAACGTACAAGTGTTTCCAATATTTTCGCAATTGGCGATGTCGCAGGAGGAGTGATGCTTGCTCACAAGGCGAGCCATGAAGCTCGAGTAGCGGTCGAAGCGATTGCAGGTTTGCCTAGCGAATGGGAACCGCCAGTTATTCCAGCTGTTGTATTTACTGAACCGGAAATTGCGTGGACGGGGATTACTGAAAGTGACGCGCGAAGCCTAGGACTAGATATTGAAGTCAGTAAGTTTCCATGGTCCTCTTCTGGTAGGGCTATTACATCGAATCTCTCTGGTGGGCTAACTAAAATCATCTCGGAACCAGGAACGGAGCGAATTCTAGGCGCAGGTATAGTCGGGCAGGGTGCATCTGAGCTTATCGGTGAAGCGACACTTGCGATCGAGATGGCCGCCCGACTTCAAGATTTGAAGTTGACCGTGCATCCGCATCCGACCTTGTCCGAAACGTTAATGGAGGCGAGTGAGATATTTTTCGGTACAAGCCCTCACCATATTGGACGCCGCTGAGAGTTCAGTAACAGATATTGAACTACTCAATTGCATGACTTAGTCACTAAAGAGAATCGTATCGATGGCCAGTGTTTGACCACCTACGGCAGCGACTGTCAGTGCTGAAACGACAAGTAAGATATCAAGCTCGTAACCTTGATTCTCACCTCCTTGGAAGGACGCCCCAAGTTTGAATTTCTGTACAAAAGTGGCCACTGACATATTTGCCGCGATCAGTAACCCCGCAATAGGTGTAAACAGTCCGACTATGATCAGTAATCCACAAGCAGTTTCAAGTGATGCAACGAATCTTGCCAATATCTGTGGTTTAGGGAAACCTAAACTCGCAAACCATTGACCTGTGCCAGTAATTCCACGTTTCCATTTTCCTATCCCTGAGTCAAGCATGATGATACCCAACGTGATTCGGAGAGGGATCACGGCAACATAGATGTTCATATTCGTCAAAATATCAATCACGCAGACATCTTATGGTCAGTTCAATGAATTGGCTATCAGGTGCTCAAAATTTGATAGTTATTTCTCAAATTAAGTCGATGATGCGATAGAAATGATTTTTTGCCGATTGGCAATTAATCTACCGCTACACTGATAGCGTCTGGAATTATTGGGGAACACGATTCGCAATAATATTGGAATTTTAATGTTGTCGGATCTAATTGCATTGGGGGAATAACAATATGGGAAACTTAGATTTTAGTTATAACAATCAGCGATTGATGGGCTATTTGGCAGAGCCTTCAGGACCAGTAAAAGGCGGAGTTGTCGTGATACAGGAATGGTGGGGCCTTACTCCTGACATAGCGGCAATCGCCGACCGTTATGCGGCCGAAGGTTTTCTTGCATGGTCTCCTGATCTCTATCATGGCGAATCTGCGGAGGAACCTGACGACGCCCGTAAACTTGCGATGTCGTTAGAGCGTGATACTGCAGCACTTGAGATTGATGCGGCTATTGCGTGGTTGAAAGACGATAAGGGTGCCCGTAAGGTAGGGTGCCTCGGTTATTGCATGGGTGGTGGACTTACTCTTGCGACGGCTATCAGAGCAGGATCTCGAGTTGATGCAGTTCATGTTTATTATGGGGGTGGCATGCCACCTTCCGAGGAAATTGCGAAGATAACTGTCCCGGTTCTAGGTTCGTACGGTTCTCTCGATACTGGATTACCCATCGAGCAAGTGAATATGCTGAGAGAGACATTGTCGGAAGCCGGTGTGGAGAATGATGTTACGTTTTATGAGGGGGCTGAGCATTCATTTTTCAATGATACAAGACCCTCATTTCATCCTGAAGCAGCAGCAGATTCGTGGACGAAGTCTGTGGATTGGTTTTCAAAGCATCTTTCCTAGAAAATTGAGCTATGAATGGGGTATAGGCTATGCAACCTAATGAAATTAGTGAGGCTATTCGACTAGCTGGACTTCCCGCACCGGATTCTGATATTAAAATTACCGGATCTGATCCGATATATTATTCGCCATTTCGACTCGGTGAGGGTGCGGCTGTGGTGCACGCGCTTGTGGGGTCGAAAATAGATGAATTGTGGAAGTTAGCGGGCCACGAACCTCAGAAGTTAGATATTGATATTCGTCACGCGGCCGCCTCACTCAATTCTATGAGTTGGCTTTCACTCGAGAAGATGCCAGAAAATTTTCGGAATCAAAGTATGACTCGGATATATAGGTGCGGTGATGGTCGATTTTTCCACCTACACAATTCCTTTGTCGATGGTCCCGTGGTCGCAAATTACCTAGGGATCGATGAAGATGCTGACGTGGCTACGATCGCCGAGGTAATGGCGGAACAAGACGCTTTTGAGCTTGAAAAATCATTAATTGCACTCAAAGTAACTGGCGCTGTAGTGAGAAGTCCTCAAGAATGGTTAGCCCATCCACAGGGTCAGATCCTCGCGGACAGACCCGTCGTACAGATTACAAAAATCGGGGATGCTCCGATTGAAAGTCCCAAGGCGGGGGCTCGACCTCTTTCGAATCTTCGTGTGCTGGATTTAACAAGGGTGCTTGCGGGTCCCACGAGTGCACGGACATTGGCTGAGCACGGGGCTCAGGTATTACATGTATCTTCTCCAAATTTGCCAACAATGATGATGGCTGAAATGGATACTGGACATGGTAAGCGACAGGCGCACCTGGATCTGACCAAGCGCGAGGACGAAACTCGATTACTTGAGCTGGTTAAAGATGTTGACGTATTTAATCAAGGGTTCAGGAAAGGAACCTTAGATAAGAGAGGCTTTGGGCCAGAAGCGATGGCCGAATTGCGACCTGGAATTATTTATGTCTCTGAGAACTGCTACGGACATCATGGACCCTGGGCTGAAAGGCCTGGATGGGAGCAGCTTGCCCAGACAGTCTCAGGAGTTGCTCAATTACAGGGAGAGCTAGCTCCTCTTGCACCCGATCATGAGCGGGCGATAGCAGCTGGCGATAATCCTAGTGTCCCCCGCTTAGCACCAGCTCCAATGAATGACTACAGTACTGCTTACTTTGCAGCTTATGGTGTTCTTGAGGCGTTGAGACGGCGAGCAACCGAGGGCGGCTCGTGGCATGTGCAAGTGTCACTTACTCAAACGGCAATGTGGTATCTCAGATTAGGTATGAATTCCAATGCAGAAGTGGAACAGATCGCTCCTATGGGGGCTGAGACAAATATCTTTAGTAAAGGTCTCAGTAAGGACGCGTTATATAAATTGATTGAGGAGGGTTCTGGACTCGCCTCGGAATCAGGGATTGAACATTTTTTTGAATCTCACGACACTGATTATGGCAAGATGAGGCATCTCGCTCCGGTGTTGCAGATGTCTGCAACTAAGCCCTATTGGTCTTCGGGCGCCCGTCCCCTTGGCAGTGATCTTCCTGTATGGGAGTAGGGATGTCACAAAAAAAGCTCAGACATGAAGGAACTTGACTGATATTTTTTTACTTTGAATCAGTCTGTTCTGGGATTCAATAGGTGAACAACCTCATTTCGATTTGTTTAGATCAGTGTGATTTACCATTCGGGCCTATGAGCACCGGGCAGGACTGTTTTGCCAGTCCAATACGGGTTCGTTTCTGACATATTTATCGCGGGTCGAAGTCGCTGTAGTACTCCATAGTCTGATTCATGTTCCTCGTTGTATTGATTTGCGAGTTCGATGATCTTCTCTGCCGTGAGACCTTTGTTAGGGTCCAGCGTTGTCCCCATTCGCAAGTACCAACTGGCAGTTTGACCAAGAGATACTTTTACATGCCATGAGCCGCCAATTCGGGCACGCATTTTTAGTGCTTCCAACACCCCGAAGGCACCCCAGTAGCCAGTGCAGTAATCATTCATAGCCATTGCAACTTGTCGTTCACCGCGTGGCGTGCCATCTGGTGGCGTGTGTTGGTTCTGTAGGTAAGTAATTCCGGTTGCAGCTTGAACATTACCGTCGAATCCTCGTTTTTCGCTCCACGGACCATCTTGGCCGTAGGCGTTCTCGGAAACGTAGATAATACCAGGGCGTTGTTGAGCAAGGTCATTAGGACCAAATCCTCGAGCAGCGAGGCTTCCGGCTCGATAAGATTGGGCGAATACGTCCGCTTGAGAGATCAATTCTTTCAATGCTTTAATTCCAATTGGGGATTCTAAATCAATGTGTGCTTTTCTTTTGCCGTGGCCTGTATCAGCTTGAGCGGCTGAAATAATCGGCACGTTCGGTGATCCGATGTGCATCACATCAGCACCGAACGCGGCTAAAGTTCGAGAGATAGTCGGCCCAGCTAGAACACGCGTGGAGTCAATTACGCGAAGATTTGATAAGGGTCTTAGTCCCTCTGGTACCGGAACGATTGGACCTTCTCCGATTTGCTCGATACCAACTACCGCGGTGTCAGCAAGAATTTTGCCTTGTGGGTGTTGTAACCATTTGTCCGGTGTCCGCAAAATAAGGCCTGGTAGGCCTTCCGCCGTCAAAGCCGCTTCAAGATCATTTGCGGACCATTTTCGGACAGCTTTCTTTATCGATTCAGGATCTAATTCGGATCCTAGTACTGCAGCAGTGGCTGCAGCGAGATGCATAAATCCGTTTTGTAGATAAATTTTGATTCCGTCAGCACATTCGTACTCCCCGAATGTAGGGTCTCCATCTCCAGTTTGGAGAGCTTCCGTAGCCGGCATGCCATTTACCCGTAATAGCCACATTCCACTGATTGTCAGAGCTGCATGTGTCATATTGATTTTGATATTTTGGCGATTGCCTGTTTTTTGTGCCCAAATGTCATCGATGGCACTAGCGACCATTGCGAGAGCAGTTGAAGTTCCTGCAGCAAGCTTTAAGCTTGACGGCCAAATCTGCTCGTTGTGAGTGAACTCAATATTTGAAGCAGTGGGTGGAGTAAGCCCCGCTGAATAGACTATTTCTTCAAAGTCGCTAACTTGCATGCGTATTCACTCTATTCCAGTTTGTTTAACTAATTTCCTTGATAATTTTCATCGTTTCCTCAAGAGTATCTAAGCGGTCGGCAATTGAACTTCCTGCGGGATCAACTCTGAATGTATTTACCCCGACTTCTTTGTAACGTATCAATTTTTCTTTCACTTCTGTGGGCGACCCTACAACTACGCCACTAAGCGCCATCTCTGTGGGAACTTGACTGCGCGCTTCATCTCGTTTGCCTGCAATCCATAAACTCTGAATTCTGCTGACTTCGTCAGCCCAGCCTTGTCGACGATATGCGTCAGCGTAGAAATTTTGATTCTTTGTACCCATTGCACCGAATTGAAATGCCAGACCAGGCTTCAGTTCTTCTGCTAATTTTTCAACATCTTCAGAAAATTGAACTCTCGTTCCGACTACGATGTCGATGTCCGAGATAGAGCGACCCGCCTCTTCGGCACCCAGCTGAATCGGCCCAAGAAATACGTCAGCAGTATCAGGGAGAAACACTGTGCCAAGCCACCCGTCGGCAAGCTGCCCAGTCATATGTAAATTCTTTGGCCCAAGTGACGCGACGTAAATGGGTAGGTCAGGCGTCGGAGTGGCACCAGGCAAGAGCGATTTACTTAGCCCTGTTCCTCCTCTTTCTTTTGTGAGCGGAAGTTGCCAATGATGCCCGTCATAAGAAAATTTTTCGCCCAAGAATATTTTCCGACAAATTTCGATTACTTCTTTTGTATGTAGAACTGGCTTGGAAAACGGAAGTCCATGCCATCCTTCAATGACCTGAGGTCCGCTGGTCCCTAGGCCAAGCATGAAGCGTCCACCAGATAGCGAGTCGAGTGCTTGAGCCGTCATTGCGATTAAGCCAGGTGTCCGAGTGCCCACCTGAAAAATACCTGAGCCAAATCGAAGTGACGTAGTTTTTGCCATAAGGTAGGCAAGTGGGGTGGCAGCATCATGCGCCCACCCTTCGGCATTCCAAAGTGAGTCCACACCAAGTTTTTCGGCAGCGACCGCAAAGTCAACACCTGAATCCCAATCATCGATTGAATTTTTATGAAGCCCTACGGCAACTTTCATTTTCTAGCTCCTCGTGTATGTGTATTACCTTAGTCCACGCGGCATCGAAATGCAGGTGCTTATTTTTTTACTTAAAAACAAATTACTAATGAATTTAATTGCTAACATAACCTGTTTTAGTACACGTTCTGGCTGTAGACTTGAGGTCCAACAGATCTGTTGACTATTGAATGATTAGCGAGGGAGATAATATGACGGATATGATCACCACTGATTCAGGACTGCAATATGAAGTTTTAGTAGAAGGTGCTGGGGCAACTCCAGGACCTACGGACACAGTATCGGCTCATTATCACGGAACCTTTGAGGATGGTCGTGTATTTGACAGTTCAGTTGACCGAGGCGAACCAATCGATCTTCCAGTGAATGGAGTTATTGCTGGTTGGCAAGAGGCACTGCAAATGATGAAGGAAGGCGATAAATGGCGCTTGATAGTCCCACCCGAACTTGGTTATGGTGCTGCAGGTGTCGGTCCTATTCCGGGGAATACCACTTTAGTCTTTGAGGTCGAGTTAATAAAAGTTAGATAACTGAGTCGGTCGGCTACCCAGTAGCAATTGATGCGATGGACTTCTTGGGAGCTATCTGTAGTCCGAGTTAGGCATAGTAATCGGAGTAGAGTCTCTGACTGCTTTTAAGTGTGTCTGAAATATATTGTCTAGATTGTTTGATTAGGCACTACACTCTTTTTTGGAGGCACATTCAATGACGACATACGAGAAAACTGTGGTGACACCTGACCAGATTGATTTTTACAACGAGAACGGGTACATACTCTTTGAAAAACTCATCGATGAAGAGACACTCGAAGCACTAAGAGTTGAAACCGATCGGGTTGTAGCCGAGGCTGCCGAACTCACCGAACATAACGCTCAGTACGATCTTGAGGACTCTCATTCAGTTTCTGACCCAAGAGTTCGCCGTTTGAAATCACCTTCATCGAATTGGCCTTTCTTTTGGGATCTCGTCAAGTATCAGCCGGTGTTGGATGTAGTAGAGGCACTAATAGGTACAGATATTCGTTTGCAGAACGATAAATTGAACATGAAGTCGGCTCAATTTGGCGCCGCAGTAGAGTGGCATCAAGATTGGCCCTTCTATCCACATACTAATGACGACTTGCTTTCAGCCGGAATTCTTCTAGACGATTGTTATGAAGAAAACGGACCTCTGCTCGTGATTCCTGGTTCTCACAAGAGACCAATTTATGATCATCATGCTGATGGCTTCTTCTCAGGTGCCGTAGATCCGGATAATTTTGACTGGGATATGGATACTGATCCTGTGGCTTTGGAGGGCCCTGCGGGAAGTGTTTCCTTCCATCATGTGCGAATTATGCATGGTTCTGCATTAAATACGTCAGATAGAATGCGACGGTTGCTTCTTAATGGATATGCGGCTGCAGATGCCTGGCCGATTATGGGTCTGGGTAAAATGTCACTAGATGATTACAATGCCAAGATATGTCATGGGAACCCAGTGTCACAGCCTAGACAAACTGAGGTACCTCCTTATCTACCGTTGCCTGCAGCACCTCTGCAAGGTTCTATTTACGAGAATCAGAAGGCTTTAAAAAATAGATTTTTTGATACCTACAAAAAATCTTAAGACGCGGATTATTTGTCGCAAAGTGCTTATGTAAGCGTTTATCAGAAAAGTGATTATTTGCAAATATATGGTGTTGGGTGAGTCGTTTTTGCCAACTTTATTTTCTAATGTATAGAGTGGCTGATTTTGGTATAAATTCTCGATAACGTTCGAGATAGACCTCGATTTGAGAGTTATCGCAGTATCAGATATTGTTTAATGGCTTATTTCAACTAACGTTAGAGTGAGGTGATTGTGATGATTGTTTCCACGAGTACTGCGTCAGTTTTCAAGGATGCAATCTTGATTGCATTAGCGTGTTTCTTAACGATATTTATGGGACTTGCATGTGACGATCATCAAGGAGATGTTCCACATCATCACGATTCAAGTATGAGTAGTAGTACTTTTGAGTCATCGAATCATGATATGTCGGTAAAAATACTGGTTGATGACTTGGGTTCAGGAACTGTCGATATAAGGTTAGATGTGACTGAATTTAAATTTAGCTCTGATACCGAGCACCGAGATGGTATAGGACACGGACATTTGTACATTGATGGCGAATCATGGGGAATGCTGTACGCTGCCGATACGAAGATTACCGACATATCTACAGGTTCACATATTTTTAAGGTGATATTAAATACTGCTGATCATCGTAACTATGTTCACCACGCTGAACCGATTGCCGATGAGATCCGTGTTGTAGTGAATTAATTTGTTTCGACGAGTCAAAATTACTAGAATTCACAGGATATTTATTTCACTAACTTAGTTCAGTTCTAATTTTCCTTAGATAAGGTTTTCTAGCCATAGCCTTAAGTGGTGTTGTGTGCGATATTTGGGTTAAAATCGCACACAACACCACTTAATCATGTCCGCAAACTAAGGATTACGGAAGATGCGCATCGATCCTTCTTGGCGTTGGCAGCGTCCAAGGAAAGTTAATATATCTGAAAAGTCTGAATTTCGAAAAGATAGAATTCAGTCTGAACATTTTCAAAATGAGCAGGATGTTTCTGATGATATCGCTGGTATAGGTGATTTAAGCTGGGATTTTCTTGGGCATCGAACTCTCAAGCCTTTGCAAGAACTCCCGAATGGTCACAGGTATTATGGCCAGCTGTATGATCAATTCAGAATTTCAGCTACTAATACTGGGTCACTCGGCTCCTCTTTTTTCTTGAGAACGGGGGATTTGCTGGATTCTACAACTACAACAGCTACTGACAAGCACTTTGATTTTTGTCTAAGTCAAAGTGCCGAGTTGTGGTGGGTGACAAAAGCGATGGAAGCCTTGTTGAACTTTGGTGCACCACAAACTGTGAGTCATCAGGTGGGACTGATTTCGGAAATTGACGTTGTGAATCCTATGCGAATCGAGGAGCGAACTCCTTTTGTGGAGCCCTATCAGTTTTATCCGGCTGAACAAGCGCGACTGATCCAGATGGCGGACGCTGCACGAGATGTGCGATACTGGCCGACACTCAATCTTACGGTCCCATATTCGACGTTATTTCAGTGGCTTGTTTTGGTGATTAATAAGAAACTCGCCGAATACGTTGCGCCACAGTTTGAAATTGTAGACGGATATCGCAGAGATCGAATTGTGAACGGGAGCCTAGGTGGTCCGTTATTAGCTAGGTCGAAAATGGCCTGGGTCGCCACTCCAACTAATCTTTGTGGCTACTTTTGGTTATGTGCCGCCGATGAGTTAGAAAGCTTAGGTACCAAAGAGTATTACCGTTGTGCGGGGTTTCAGAAATGTACTGTATGGCTCAGTAAACGCACTGGGCAACGAACCAAGCGTTTATATTGTCGACCAGCTTGTAGGATGGCGGACTTGCGCGCGGCTTCCAGAGCACTAAATCAGACGAACTAGCTCCGCACCTCATAACCAGCCTTAAGCTTGGGTTTAACTTTCGCCACTGTTATAAGTGACTCGACACAATCTCTGATGGATTCATCGAGTGGTCTAAATGTGATCGGAACGACGGAACGAATTCGATCGTTTCGTAATTCAACTCCGGCCCAAACTTTTCTTAATTCTTCTTCACGTGCTTGAATTCGCTCTGGGAAGTCATCGGTCACCTCAGGGGTGTCATGTCCAAGCTCAGGTAGTAAGCGATCTATGCTTGCACAGATATCTTCGACATTACGCGCGTCAGTTGACCAAGCGATGTAGCGCTCACCATTTGAGACGGCAACGCTCTCGAGTAAGCCGATGTGGCACTCAGCGTCATCTCTGACATCGACGGTCATCCAAGGTCGATAAGCTCCATTTTGAAAATACTCCCCGAGAAGCATAGTCTCGATATTATGTTGCCATGGCCCCATGTCTTTTTGATGAGCGGATAAAATCGGCCCGACATTGTCAGCGGGACAGCATGTCACTGCGTCCCATGTGCCGTTTTTCTCTGCTGCATCCGAGAATGCTCTTTGTGCGAGTACTTTGCCCATCGAGTATCCCTGCCTTTCAGCAGTTCTTTTTGGATTCAATTCGTCTGGGTATCTGTCTTCATAGCAGACTGGTCGGCGTTCCAATTCAAAAATATCTGCCTCAGAAAGGACGGCAGCTATGCTGGAAGTCACAATTACGCGGTTGACGGATTGAGACTTATTGACGCTTTCAATGATGTGGTCACAGACCATTTTTACGTAATCTTGGTCGTCGTATGTGCTGACGTGCGAGACATGGCATACTCCTTGGCATCCTTCAAAGATTTCGTCGAAGCAGCCAGCTTCATCGAGATTGGCTGAGTGAAGGGTAAGTCGTCCTGACGCATAGGCCGGCATTGCTTTGAGAAAGTCAGTTTTTTTTGAATCGTTGACATCGCGTACACATGCCCGCACTCGATATCCCTTTGCTAAGAGAAGCTTAACTACCCAACTCCCAATAAATCCTGCACTGCCTGTCACAGCCACGGTACTTCCTTTTGCGATTGGGGGCATATGTAATCTCCTTTGTAGATTATTTCTTGATAAGCAATATACCAGCGATGCCAGCTGATTTCACAAGTAAAATCAGTTTAACTATCGAGTATTAGTCGGCTCCCACGGGATCAAGAATCGGATTTCGTGGTGGTACTGCAGAATTTACTTCAGGCTTTCGCTTTGATCGAATGCGTAGATAAAACATTAAAAGAATAAGTAAGTTAACTGTACCCATGATAGACGCAAAACTAAATGACCAGACATAGTTTGAGTAGGTGTCATACATAATGCCTCCAATAAAACCACCCATCCCCATTCCTACCCACCCAAAAAAACTAGTCATGCTCATAGCGCGGGCGGCAAGTCGCGCTCCAACCATCATTCGGGTGCACATTAACAGGCTTGACATCACGCCCGAGTATGTAAAGCCAAAGAAAATTGCCACGAAGTAGAGTAACGGCAGAGAGTCAATATGTGGAAACCAGAAAACAAAAAATGTTTGACCCAAAGACATAATCATGTAGGTAGGGAGTGCGCCAATCCAGTCGCCTAATTTTCCTCCCATGATTCGACCTAGCCCACCGGAGAGCATGAGAAGCAAAAAGACACTCGATGCCACTTCTACAGAGCGACCCATGTCAGTGAGTAATGGTATTAGATGCACAATCGGTACAGACATGCAGTTACAGCAAAAGATAACAGCCACACTAATCCAAGCCACTACCTCAATCTCCGAGAGTGGAAAGTCGCGTTCGCTATCTGACCCACTTTGTATAACTTCCTCGCGCCAGGGGGATTCCCTGATTAAAAACGAAAGCGGAAGCGCAATGCAGACGTATACCACTGCCATAATTAAGTATGTTGATCTCCAGCCGTTTGCACCGATTGAGATGGCAACAAGATACGGGATGATTCCTTGCCCGACAGCTCCGCCGGCGGCAGTAATACCGATAGCAAGTCCAGGGTTATGTCGAAACCAAAAACTCACGTTTGCAAATAATGGTGCCGTTGCGAGCGCTGCTCCAAAAGCGCCAAACACAAAGTAAATTGAATAGAACTGGATGAGACTAGACTGGTTGCTCAATAGAAAAAGACTGGCCGACATAGCAATAGCGGCGACCACCCCGAACCATCGTGTTCCATACTTGTCGGCTATAACACCCCAAAGCACCCCAAATACTGCAGTTGAAAGGGCAATAACTGTGTAACCGAGGGAAGTTTCAGCTCTACTCCATCCGAACTCCAGAGTCAGCGGTTTTAGGAAAACTGAAATCGAACCGAGAGATCCAAAGGCGAGGACGCTTAATGTGAACACGATAAACACCATCAACCATCCATATAGTGGATCACGAGCGTCCGAAGTAGTGCTTGATGTTGCGGTATTCAATGTGCCTCTGTAAGTTTGATTTCGAGTTCTGAATTTTCACTATAGGCTGTGACAGGTGTAGTCGATAGCGTTCAGCGAGAAGATTAGCGATCGATCGAACATAAATTATTTCAAGTGTGCGCTATAGTATCGGCAGAGTTAGTGAGGTTTGAGAGGAAAGTCCATGGCCAATGCTGCAGCTCCTGTCAAATTCTTACGCGGAATCAATGTGCTTGATATTTCAGAGGGCGTTGCCGGACCATTTTGTGCAAAATTATTAGCCGATATGGGAGCTGATGTCATAAAAGTCGAGCGACCTGGTAGTGGCGATTTAATGCGTCATGAGGGCCCATTTCTAAATGAACTGAGTGATCTGGAAATGAGTCCAAGTTTTTTCTTTTTCAACACCGGGAAACGAAGCATAGAACTTGATATGTATAAGGAAGAGTCAAAATCTACACTTCACAAATTGATTCAGAAGTTTGATGTAATTATTTCCAGCGACACGGATTCCACACTGAGTGAGCATGATTTAGGATTCGAATTTCTTCGGACTATTAATCCGAAAGTTATCTTGACAACTGTGACAGGTTTTGGCTCATTCGGGCCGCGCTCACATTATCAGTCGTCACACTTGATTTCTTGTGCAGTTGGTGGCTGGGCTCAGTTATGTGGTACTCCTGATCGTGAACCTTTACAGGCCGGCGCAAGAGTCACTGAAACTCTAACAGGAGCATATGCAGCAGTTGCTACATTACTCGCGGTTCAGGGTCGAAATAATCATGGAAACGGAGAGCATGTTGATGTTAGCGCTCAGCAATCAGTGCTTGCGGGAGCTCAAATGCCAACACTTTTTTACGAGTATCAGGGTCTACTGCCTGAGAGGTATTCGAGTGTGGGTTCAGGGGCCGGTGGTGCATTCATGCTACCAACGAACGACGGTTATATAGGTTTAAATGCTCTGACTGCGCCACAATGGGTGATGCTTTGCGATTTTTTGGGGCGCCGAGACATTGCGGAGAATCCATACTACGACGGTGTCTCTTGGCGAAATCCTGATCACAGAATTGAAGAGATCAGAGCTATTTTTCAAGAGGCATTAAAAGATCGGACGGCCGAAGAGCTATTTCATGAAGCTGCGGCATGGCGTGTTCCGTTTGGTCTTGTGCCAACATTATCTGATCTATTTGAATTACCCCCGCACAAGGAAAGGGGCTTTTTCACTGAGCTTGTTCATCCGACCGCTGGGCCGGTAGCAATTCCAGGAGTTCCCTTCAAGACGACTGCCGGAGAATTTGAAATCCGGAGACCTCCACTTCTCGGAGAGCATACTGATGAAATTCTTGAGGAAATTGCTGGTACCAGTGGAGATGTAGCAGCAGCCGCATCTTCGAAGGATATTAACGATTTACCTCTATCTGGATTGAGAGTTGTTGATTTATCAATGTTTTTTGCGGGACCAGTAGGGGCACAGATATTAGCTGATGCAGGTGCCGAAGTTATCAAGGTCGAATCTGTACAGCGGATTGACGGCTGGAGAGGTGCGGGAGGTGAATCGGATTCAGAATTGCCTTCGTGGGAGAGCTCGCCGTATTTCAATTGGGTGAATCGAAGTAAAAAAGATATTACATTGAATCTGACTGACCCAAGAGGCCAAGATATTCTAAAGGAATTAGTGCGGCACGCTGATGTTGTAATAGAAAATTACACGCCGAGAGTGATGGCCAATTTTGGTCTGACTTATGACGTTTTAAAGTCAATAAAGCCGGATTTGATCATGCTTTCATTATCAGGTTTTGGAGCAGGGAATTCGTGGAGTAACTACACAGCATTCGGCATGTCAACAGAACAATTTTCAGGCCTATCTCATCTGACTGGCTACGCGGATGACGCACCGCTTTTCACGGGAATGACAGGCGGTGATCTATATTCCGGACTCATTGGTGCTTGGAGCCTCTTATCTGCTCTCAACCATAGGAACTTGACGGGTGAGGGCCAACACATTGATTTAAGTCAGATTGAGGCTTGTAATCTGTATCTAGGAGATTTGATGGCTACTTGGTCACTCTCTGAGATTGATCCCGGTCGGATGGGAAACTCGCGATTCAGTGAAATTCCGCAGGGAATTTATCCGTGTGCGAACAATCGATGGATAGCAATATCGTGTGCCACAGAGAATCAATGGGATATTTTGATGGCTGAACTTGGTGTTGTTGATTGGAAGGTTAGTACTGTTCACGACCAAATCGCAGCATGGACCGCATCAAAAAACCATGTTGAACTAATGGATTATCTTCAGGCGCTTGGAATTCCTGCTGGAGCCGTGATGAATGGTCCAGAATTATTAGCAGACAAACACCTTATGGATACAGGGGCCTTCATATTGCAAGATCGACCGATCCTCGGTGAAAAACATTATCCGGGCCAGCCCTATCACTTTAAACTTGCTGAGACCGTTGGCAATATGCGTGCACCCTTTTTAGGAGAGCATACCGAGGAGATTCTCTTGAATCTTGCAGGTATTGCACCAGAGCTTTTGAAAGAATTGTATGAAGATGATGTCATTGGGACAGTTCCTATTGCCGCAAGATAAGAGTTTGTCATCAGATTTATGGAGTAAGAAGTGCTTTACTTGCAGGAAGATAAAATATCGTTTTAGTAGATTATGGGAGATTGAATATGGCGGGTAGATTAGATGGAAAAGTAGCAATTGTGACAGGTGGGAATAGTGGGATCGGAGAGTCAACGGCGAGGCTGTTTGCGGCTGAAGGTGCTCGAGTTGTAATCATGGCTCGTCGTGAAGAACAGGGCTTGAAGGTTCAGCAGTCAATTAATGATGAAGGTGGAGAATCAACGTATGTTCAGTGTGATGTTGGCGATCCAGACCTTGTAGATGCCGCTATTTCAAAAGCTGCCGACGTGTACGGGGCGATTGATATTTTATTTAATAATGCGGGGCATGGTGGCGGAGGCGAATTCCCAGACGTGACTAATGAGGCGTGGAACACCATCATTAACAATAATCTTAACGGGACATTTTATGTATCACGGGCGGTATGGCCACACATGGTAAAGGCAGGTGGTGGCGCAATCGTGAATATGTCATCTTTGGCAGCGCAGCGAGGGTTTAGCCCGCGGATGATTGACGAATTTGGAGCGACAAATCCTGCGTATTATGCAGCGAAGGCCGGGATTGATGCACTTACCCGCTATATGGCAGGCGTGGGCGGCAAGAGTAATATTCGTGTTAACTGTGTTAGGCCTGGTCAAATCCTGACTCCTGGGGCGACAGGTGGAACTAGTGATGATGCAGACGGTGGACACCATGTGTTCGAGAGTATGTTTGATTTTGCTCAGATAATTCCCGGTCCCGGGTACCCGATCGATGTAGCGAATCTTGTTCTTTTTTTGGTATCGGACGAGTCGCGCTTTCTCACTGCCGAAATGATTAATATCGATGGTGGAGTCGCGGCCAAAATATAGCTTTACTGACATTTCAGCCAGTTAATTAAATCTTTCTGGATCAAAAGGTGACAGGTCCAACAAGCTCGTTTCACCAGTATTAATTAGATCAGACATAGCGCGCCCTGCCGCAGGGGACATGAGTATTCCTTGCCGTCCGTGGCCAGTTGATATGAATAATTTACTGTTTGGGATGAGCTCACCCATGATCGGTCGGCCGTCGTCTGATAGCGGACGTAGACATGCTGTTTGCTCAATTAGTTCGGCAGTCTCGAGCGCCGAAGAAAATGTTAATCCGAAAGCAATAATTTCATCCCGCGCGGCATCTGTTACAGACGTATCAAACCCGACGTCCTCCTCAGTGGTTCCAAGTATTAGAAGTCCATTTTCTCTGGTGATTGCGTAATTTGAACCATTGATTAACGTCAGATGCGTCAGTTGTTTTTGTGGCTGCGTTTTGATTATTTGACCTTTTAAGGGACGAACCGGAATTGCTCTATTTGTCCAGGGTGATGCGTCTTTTGCCCATGGGCCCATGCTAAGCATGCAGGCATCTGCGGCGATGATTTTATGATCCACCGTCACAGACTCAAAGATTTGGTCATTTAAGCTAACTCCGGTGACGTTCCCAGTAATGAATTTCACACCTAGTTTTTCGGCTGCAGCCACCAGTGCCAGGGTGAACTTATATGGATCGACTTGTGCTCCAGCTTCAAGAAACGCACCTCCATATTTGGCTTTATCTATCCAACCTGTTTGTTGTGCGAGGAGGTTGGCGTCGAGTAGTTCTGTAGGGGATTCATTTAATTGAGTTTCCGATAATCTACTTTTGAGGTCAGATAGTTCTGTCGTCGTACCCGGCACGATCACTCTGGGTGTTACTGAGTAGTCATACTGCACCCCCGACTCACTGGGTAATTTTTGAGCTAATTGTTGATGTAAGTTGAATCCCGTCATCCTGATTTCAAAAAGAGGGTCATCCGTGGCATTTATAGAAGGGGGGGATAGGATGCCTGCAGCAGCACCGCTTGCCCCGGACGCGATGCCATCGGATTCGACCACAGTTACTTTTGTGCCAGCCATTGCAAGAAAATACGCGGTGGCACAACCTATAACGCCTCCGCCACAAATGACAACGTGTGTACTCATCAGACAGACTCGTATTCAACTGATTAAATGCTTTATTCGTCGAGCTTAGCAAAGTATTAAGAAATGTTACGAAATTCAAAGCAAGTCAATTTTCTTTGAATTTGTACTTGAATAACTAGAATAAACGCAGTATTCGACAGAAAATATCTAAATACTGGTTTGTATGGCTGCTTAGCAGGTCTTTTTAGTCTGGACGATGAATTACCTTAGGTGAGACTTTTAAGTGCCCTAGGAACCAACACGATGCGATGTTTTTTTGATTGAGTAAAAAACATAGAGATATGTCTAGTTGGTCACTGCTGGAAGTCGGCTGAGTGCGAACAAGAAATGTATGTGAATAGACTAGCTGCGTAAGATATGGCATACCAGAGATGTTACGAAATGATGTCGATTCTAGAAAATTTTTCATTTATAGTGGGGATTCATCGCTTGCGCGCTGAATATCATCCACCCAGTAATCGTGTCGCTCTTACGCGGTCTAGAAATATGAAATCGTGTTAGTAAGGGTTATAATTCAGTTAATAAATAACTTTACACAAACAGTAAAGCGTAAACAGTCATTAAAATTATACTGATAACTGTATATAAATGAGTAATTGTCGCACTTTTAATTTGTTTAAATTTTCTGGCTCGTTACAGCAGTGGCGAAACTAACCCTTGAAGGGGCTGATAATATTTGACATCGTCCATGAAGATGCTGCCATTAATTGTAAGTAATCGCCTGGAGCAAATGATCCGTAGATAAAGACGGAAATCATCCAAGACGTACTTGCGATTAGTTGGAATAACCAAATCACATCAAAATTTGGTTTAAGCTTTTTATTATTTCCGATCAGCATGGACACTCTTCACCACAAGCGCCTAGATCATCCAAATAGAGACCTTGGTCGCGATATTGATCTAGAAATGACGTATCCATACCTAGTCGTTCACCAATTGTATTAGCGACTACACCGAATCTTTGTCGATACTTATAGATAAAGCAGAATATTAAATTTTCATGGCGCACTTGGGGTCCGACGAGAAACAGCCCCGGAGTTTTCCGTGATTCATCATGTTCATTCAACAAGACGTACGATTTGCTTGTATCCCAATCGAACAAGCTTTTAATCATAATCAAACTACTCTTAAATCCTGTTGCCAAAATAGGTGGCGTCTGAGTTTGATAAGAAGATGACTTTTTGCCTTTCAAATAAATGAAGTATTTGTCATTTTTCAACTTCACATCTTTGACTTTGGATTTCCTGACAAGACTGATGCTTTCATTAAGCATCCCCTCTCTCAACCTATCTACGGTATACGGAGACAAATTCTCACTTGGATCAGTCGTTTTTACTTCCCAATCTGAATTCTCCCCTAATACAGATACTTTTTTACCCAACCTACTTAAATGAATTGCCGCGTCGATACCGCTCTCATTGCCGCCGATGACATAAATTTCCTCGCCTTGAATTTGTTCCCAACTTTCTACTTCGCTGTTATGTAGACATAATTGAGAGCCCGAAAACGAATCTCTGTTTGGGTATTGAAATTCACCAGCCGCCCAAATTAAAAAGCGGGACTCGATGATTTCAGTGCCTTCAGGAGTCCTAATATCGATAGTAAAACTGTCTTGTGAATGGCTTACCTTTTCTACATTAGTATGCTCTTTGACGGGTAGTTCAAAATGTTCTGATATTAACGATAGATATTCTGCATATTCTGCCCCGGTGGGATGTTCTGTATCAAGCGTAAATGCTGGAGAAGTGCCAGATGCGACAGAATTAAGATCTAAGTGACCCCAAAAGTTAGTAGTAAATGAGGGGGTTATAAATCGCATCTCCTTTGGCCATTTGGCGAAAGTAGCGCCTACCTTATCTCTTTCAAGAACGACCATATTTTCGACCCCAAAATCTTGGAGCATCGCAGCAATTCCTACACCCGCGGCACCCGCACCCACGATAACAACATCATAATTTTTCATATTTACCCCTAAATTGACCAATCGCGCATTAAATGAGAACGATTCTCAATAAATAATATCATATGAAATGAGAATCATTCTCATTTCATATGATTTAGGATATAGATTCTGACCTGCAGGAACCATAATGAGGCCAATAGAGTTCTAATTAGTTGAAGAGATCTACGCATATTGGTGCTCGTCTGACAGCTTATTCTCGCTTGTTGAACATACTTGATTTGTTGGATTGTGCTATGCACATCTGGAACTGCTCTATAATCGGGAAACAGACGTAAGATTAGATCAGATTGGTTTCAGTGAATGACTACGACAGCGCCCTCGGCAAAAATAAATCAAACTAAGATTGAAGAATTCGATGTACTGGTTGTAGGCGCCGGGGTGGCTGGAGTTGGGGGTGCATATCATTTGAGCACGCAGCGCCCTGATTCGAGTTTCGTGGTCCTCGAGAGTCAGGATCATTTCGGAGGCACATGGTGGTCTCATAATTATCCCGGTATTCGTTCAGACAGTGATTTGCATACATATGGTTATCGTTTCAAGCCCTGGACTGGTCCACCGATTGCGACTGCTGAGGAAATTCTTAAATATATGGGTGAGGTGATTGACGAAAATAACCTTGCTGATCATATTCGATATAACCATAAAATCACATCCGCAAGATGGTCGAGCGAGGAGAATAAGTGGTTTATTGAGGCTACGAAAACCGACACTGACGAAACTCAACACTTTGCAGTGAATTTTCTGTGGATGTGTCAGGGTTATTATCGCCATTCAGAAGGATATACTCCTGAATGGCCAGGAATGAGTGATTATCAAGGTCAGATTGTACATACGGAGACTTGGCCAAAAGATCTGGATTATGCTGATAAGAAAGTTATTGTAATTGGCTCTGGTGCATCCTCTGCGACACTTGTGCCCGCAATTGCAGACAGTTGCGAGCACGTAACTTTAGTCCAACGATCTCCGATTTACTACGGTACCGGTCGAAATCGTGATGACTTGGCAGAAACGTTGCGGGAGCTTGAAATAGATGATGACTGGATTCATGAAATTGTTCGACGCAAGATACTTCGCGACACGTCAATTTTCTTTAGACGTACCTTTGAAGAACCGGAAGCAGTCAAGGAAGAACTTCTCGGTGGTGTCCGAAACATTCTAGGGCCGGACTACGACATCGATACACACTTCACACCTAATTATCGCCCTTGGCGTCAACGAGTTGCATTTGTTCCGGAAGGAGACTTTTTCCAGAGCATTAAGGCTGGACAGGTTTCTGTGCTGACAGATGAGATAGAAACATTTACGGAGAAGGGGGTGATTCTAAAATCTGGATCTACCCTGGACGCTGACATTGTAGTTGCTGCCACAGGTTTCAATATGAATGTCTTGGGAGATATTGATTTTTCAATTGATGAAGAACCTCTCGTACTCTCAGACACGGTCACTTACCGAGGAATGATGTTCACTGGCGTCCCAAACCTGCTTTGGGTATTTGGCTATTTCCGCGGAAGCTGGACCTTGCGTTCGGATTTACTGTCGGATTTCGTATGTCGTCTATTGACTCATATGGAGGGGAAAGGTGCCAAGCGTGTCGATGTAACACTTCGACCTGAAGATGAAGATATGGAACTTTTGCCTTGGCAAGATCCGGAGAGCTTTAATCCGAGCTATTTGACGCGAGCTCTTCCTTTTCTTCCAAGGAGTGGAGCTAAACCCGAATGGCATCATTCGCAAGATTATTGGGAAGACAAGGACGAGATTCC
>CAJXBM010000024.1:0-28864 GCA_913051185.1 uncultured Chloroflexota bacterium
TCTAGCTAGAAGGTTGAACACGCTCATGATTCCAATGTCACCCTGGTATCGAGAAGTACCAGGTATTTGTAACCCGAAAATACGTTCCCATTCATCTTCTGAAGCTGAAAGTTGAATAGGAGCAGGGCGAGTATGTGGGACTGCAGATGGTAGCGCACCAAAGGTGATTAATTCTTGACAGCCGAGTTTTTCTAAGAGTCGCAGAGTTGAGTTTGTGAATAGCCTCCAACGAAGGTTCGGCTCAGTTGCTTCGAAGAGAATAAAGTCTCGATCCGCGTCAGGTGGACTTGCATAATAAATACGATTCGTTGGCCAAGTTATTTTTCGTAACCCTTGTTCTGTTTTGACTTTTGGTCGATTCATTGTGAAGTCGTAAAAGGCATCGGATTCGAACTCGGCTAATGGAGCGGCATTCCATTCCCTGACGAGGAATTTTACTGCATCGACGGTTTCTCCCGATCGGTCTGTGAATCCTTGAAACGCAGCTATGCAAATCGGATTCTTCAATAACGGAAGTTCATCCAGTAGTTTAAGTACGTCTGAGTTATTTTCGTTGTCCATATTTCCTCTTGATCGACTATACCTTGTCTATAGAATATTCGAAGCCCAACTTAGAGAGTAAAGTTCTAATTTGTTTCGACTATGTTGGCAAGCGCGGCCCTTTATTCTTTCTCAAATTTGGCTATAACCTGAACCTTTGGTATCGATACCGCGTCCTTGTCCATCGGTGATCCATCCGAATTCCTGAAGAATTTCTTGGCTGTATGTGACTCGGCCCGAGATGACTTCAGGCGCTTCTGATGCTAGCAGGAGCGTTGCCTTGGCCATTAACATTGGCGACTCTCCACGGGGGTCATCAAGTCCCTCGACAAGTTTGTGATAGATAGTCCCGGGTGTTGGCACCACTTGGGACGGTGATAGTGCCGTAACACTTATACCATCTGAAAACACCTCTTCTGCTAAACCTTGCGTGAATCGCTCTAGTGCTGCCTTACTCGCACCGTACATGACTCCACCTCTTGCAGTGGAATCAGGGTAGGGACCTCTGCCAGGGCCAATCGCCGCACCAGACGAAATATTTACGATGGCTCCAGATTGCTTTTTGATCATATCGGGCAGGGCTGCCTGCGATAACATGAACGGTGCATGGACATTCACTGAGAACGCACGTAGCCATCTGTTGAGCGGATAGTCCTGAATTGGGATGTAGTAATTGAGGGCAGCATTATTAACGAGAATATCGACAGGGCCATAAACTTCTCTCGTTTGATCAATCAACCGGATGCAGTCATCAGGATTTGAAACATCAGCTGCGACTGGGTGAGCTTCACCTCCACGCTCTTTTATCAGACTGACCGTGCGATTAATTGACCCTTCGAGCTGATGGTCACCCTCGGCTAGTGTTCTCGCGCTACAGATAACCTTGGCACCTTCCTCAGCAAATAGTTCGGCGATAGTTTGTCCGATACCTCGACTAGCGCCAGTGACAATCGCTACTTTCCCATTTAATTTTTTCATGTCTATATACCTATCTCTCATATTTTGCAGTGATGACTGTAGTATTAATTAGTGTCCCTGTTTTATAAAATCGGCTATACGTTCTCCGATGACCATCACGGTCACATTGATATTGGCGCGGACACATTCGGGCATAACTGAAGCGTCTGCAAGTCGTAGACCCGCTAATCCGTGGACTTTGCCGTACTGGTCGGTGACCGCCATTGGATCTGTTACAGGTCCCATTTTTGCGGTACACGAAATGTGATGTCCGGTGCCAACATTCTTCCTGATCCAGCTTTCCAGCGCTTCGTCAGACTCGAGGTCGCTATCCAATAAGTAGGGTCTGTTTTCGATAATTTCCTTCATGGAAGGATGATTCTCTAGGCTAACAAGCATTCGGATACCATCTCTATACCTGCGCATGTCCTCCTGATCATCTAGCATGTTGTAATTAAGCACAGGGGGATCCCTGTAATCAGCAGAACCGAGTTTGAGTTCGCCTTTCGAGAGTGCGAGATTGAGGCCTAGGCCGGCAGAGATACCAATCGGATCGATGAAACTGTCACCTAATTCACGAGCTCGGCTCGCAGCATGCTGCATATAGACAATCATGTCATTGTCTATATCTGAACCTTCGGCGGTGTATCGAAGTAACACCTGTAGTCGCGGCCCCACGGGGTCTAGTTCGATATGAGGTTTTGTTTTCCAGGTAACCTGCGTGAGTGGATGATCTGCGAGGTTTTGCCCAACGCCGGGTACATCCTTTATGCAGTCGATACCAAATTCTTTTAGGTGTGCTTGTGGACCAATTCCCGATAACATCAATAACTGCGGAGTACCTATAGCACCAGCAGTGAGTATTATTTCGTCACCCTCTACCGTGAACTCCTCACCATCTGAGACTGCAATGACGCCTGTTGCTCTCGGTGTATCAGCAGTCAGATCAAATACAACACGTTTTATCAGCACATTCGGCCTAATTGTTAGATTAAGACGATGTCGAGATAGTCCAAGATAGCCGATCGCCGTGGACCACCTAATTCCATCCGGACTATTTAACGGCAGTGGTCCTACTCCGGTGGTATCCGGAGCGTTGGCGTCTTCACAAAACGGAAATCCTGCATCAAGCACAGCATCGGTGAAGGCTCGAGAGCCCGGAAGCCATGTATCTTCCGGATAACGAACACAAATTATAGGTCCGCTACTTCCATGAAAATCTCCCGGATTATCTTCGTATGTTTTATCAGTTTCAATTTTGTTGAAATACGGCATCAGGTCCTGAAATCCCCATTGATCGTTTCCGGCCTCGGCCCAATCGTCATAATCCTCTTCGATACCTCGTAAGAAAATAGTTCCATTGATAGCACTTGATCCGCCCGTAACTTTACCTCGGGGTACGTCGATCGTATTTCCTGTGGTGGACGTGGCCTTGTACTGCCAATTGTGTTGACTATCCCAAATTGAAGTAGTGGATTTGTACCCATATTTGACTTCCTCAGGGAGATCTTCGATGCCGTTGTAGTCAGGGCCTGCTTCAAGCAGGAGCACATTGATATCAGGATTTTCGGATAGTCTTGTGGCAAGTATGGCACCAGCTGACCCGGCTCCAACTATGACGTAGTCGTATTTCATGAATATCCTCCTTGTGGTGTCGGCTGATTCTAGCATCACCTGAAGAAGTTGCGGCTGCATTTCACGCCTAGTCAAAGTCGGAGCGGGAAGGTTATGCCCCCAGTAAACCAGCCACTAGTATGCGCAATCGAGGCACACGTCCCTACTAGCGCAATTCTGCCGCTCGTGAATGACAACAATTAATGCCAGAGAAATCAAATCGTCTTGTGTCGAAGATTCACGACCAATTCAACACGCCAATTGGATTTCCTGAGGGATTAGTGGGCTAGTGAGTGTCCTCCGAAGCGTCTTGTTCAGTGGCATTAGTTAGCTCACTTTCGATTTCACTTAATCTATCGGCAATCTGATTGACTGAATCTAGGAACTCGTTTGAGCCCTCTGACTCCTCCGTGGACTCTCCAACTGACCCAAGAAATGCGGGGAGTTTGATTCCCACATTTTCGGTGAGTTTATGGATGGGTGGCAGTGAGCCTGCTAAGCCAGACAGAAAATCCGCTGTCGAGTTACCTCTTCCAGATTTCGATCCACCGGCAGAATCCCAAACTGTGATTTGATCAATTTTCAGATTCGAGATTGCCTTAACTTGTTCTTCTACTAATTTTGGCAGTTGCTCTGTCACCATGAGTAATGATGCAAGTTCGGGAGTTCCGCCAGCCTTGGCGACCATCTCACCAATACCTTCAGCCCGCTTGGTGAGTTGAGCTAGTAATCCAAGAGCCTCAGCTTCCATTACTGCACGTTGCCCGTCTGCTTCACCTTGAGCAATCCGTCTGATTCGATCAGCTTCTGCATCAGCAAGCGTCCGGATTTTTTCTCGCTCAATTTCTGCAGGGACCACGATATCGGCGTATTGGCTGGCCTTTTCGCGCTCTGCCCGCTGTTTTTCTGCAATCTCTTCCGCTTGATAGGCTTCCTCTTCTGCTCGGGCAACAGTCACACGCTCGGCCGCATTCGCAGCTCGTTCAGCCTCAGCCTCAGCCTGCCGCCTATTTGAGTTTGAGTTTGCGACTGTTACCTCAGCTGAGTTCTCACCTTCGGTAGCCGTCGCATTTGCTGCGGCGACCTGAATTCGCTGTTCTCGTTCAGCTTCGGCTCGTCCTATTTCACCGTCTCGCTCACGTTGCGCCACTTGTACTTTTGCGTCGTTAATAGCTCGCGCTGCCGCCTGTTGTCCAAGTGCATCGATGTAACCTGATTCATCAGTTACGTCTTGAATATTTACGTTGATAAGCCGAAGTCCTACTTTGCTTAGTTCGACTTCTAGAGATTCTGTTATGTTATCGACCAGTTTTTCACGGTCAGTGTTGATATCTTCAATGGGCATCGTGGCAATCACGACCCTCATCTGACCAAATATGATATCCCGAGCAAGCTCTTCAATTTCTTCCAATCGAAGGGCAAGTAATCTCTCCGCCGCGTTTTGAATAACCTCATGTTCGGTAGAAATACCGACGGTGAAGGTGGCTGGCGTATTGACCCGGATATTTTGCTGCGAAAGAGCTCCTTCGAGCCGAATTTCAATCGGAAGCGGTGTGAGGTCGAGATATTGATAGTCTTGGATGATCGGCCATACAAGCTTTCCACCACCATGAATTGTGAGTGCTGACTGGTCTCCGCCAATCATCCCATAGACCACTAGGATTTTGTCTGATGGACACCGCTTGTAAATTATGGCGAACATGATAAGTGTGATTAGCAGTAGAGCAACTACAACTCCGACGATAATGATCAGCATTTTTGAGTCCACCTAACTAGCTACGCGGTATAACGTATTTTCATTCCTTTTCCATCATAGCTGATTACATGGAGAAATCGACTTTAAATAGTAAATGTCTCTTGATGATTCCCAGGCATAGATGCTCTGCTCGAAGGGAGTAGCGGTATTACCCCATACTCGCGTTCAAGATTAGTTTTATGAGTTGTTTTGACTTTGCCTCGTATCCGACTCGGCAGTTTGCGTCAGCTGATATTCGGCGTTCATCTACCAGCGTGAGTCCACGGGTGTAAATACCTTCCGTTTCCACACGCACATTCCGGTCAGTCAGCGTGAATAATTCAGGATGGCTGACTGCCAGTATCGCGCACGGGTCATGCATCGGAACGGTCTTGGACAGATTTCCTGAATGTATGAGAGTTTGATACGAGAGCAGTAGTTCAGCAACTGCGCAACTGACAATAGTGTTTCGACGGGCTAAACGCTTTGACTCGGAGAGTCCCATCTGCACTTGGTGGGTAAGGTTAAGTCCAATCATATTGAGTTTAATACCTGATGAAAACACGACCGAAGCGGCTTCTGGATCTGCAAATATATTGAACTCAGCCGCTGCAGTGACGTTTCCGATCCCGCGTGCACTTCCTCCCATAATAGTGAGGGCGGCTATCTGATGAACTATATTCGGCTCACGCTCAATCGCGTGAGCGATGTTGGTCAGGGGACCTAACGCCACTATATGTAATTCTTCATGACTATTGAGCGAATCAATTATATAAGCAGGAGCGTCATCTGAAGAGATGTCCTTTGTGGGTGTTGGCAGTGTCAGGGTGCCTAGTCCACCGTCACCATGCACGTGTTTTGCTGTAACGACCTCTCCTCGGAGTGGATGAGCCGCACCTGCATGAACTGGTACGTCTAGTTTGAGAAGTTCGCAGAGCGCCAAGGTATTTCTTGTAGTTGATTCGAGAGGCACGTTTCCAGCCACAGTGGTTATGCCCAGTATTTCGGTGTATTTTGCGGCCGTTACCAGCGCAATTGCATCATCGATACCGGGGTCACAGTCTATTAGAACTTGAGATTTTCGTTTCTTGACAGAGTGTCTAAACATTCATAAATGGTAAACGAATCGCTGTTTTCTCGTTGCGTGCACACACGAGTCGTGTAACCCCGTATTCTTAGCCGATGACTGATCCAAATCGGGATGTGACACCAGGCCTGCAACAAGGCATGTTTGATGCAGAATCAGCTGTGCGGCGCAATCCAAATGTGCCACTTGCTGCTCGTATTAGACCTGAACAGCTAAGTGATGTTCAGGGGCACAGAGACCTTTTAGGTCAGGGAGGGGCTCTCTCCTTTTTTATCGAGCAGGGGGGAGCTCAGTCGCTAATCCTTTGGGGTCCACCCGGCTCGGGTAAAACAACATTGGCATCGATTGTTGCATCTGTAACCGAGGCACACTTTGTGACATTGTCAGCAGTGACGAACAATATTGCTGATTTACGGGAAGAAATTTCAAATGCTGAAAAGAGGATCTCCGTGGGAGGACATCGGACGATACTTTTTATTGATGAGCTTCACCGCTTTAATCGAGCTCAGCAGGACGGATTACTGCCACACGTCGAAGCTGGCACCATCACACTTTTAGGTGCTACGACAGAGAATCCATCGTTTTACTTGGTTGCTCCGTTGCTCTCTCGCTGTAGGGTATTCCAGCTATCAGGCCTTGCAGAGGAAGATCTGCTTTCAATACTTCGAGACGCCATAGAACGTGATGCGAGTTTACGAGGCTCGCTTGTGATCGATGATGATGAACTTCTAGTGATTGCCAGTTTTGCATCAGGAGATGCCCGAGTGGCACTCAACACACTTGAGGCCGTTCACGGAATTGTGATGAAGCGTGGTGATCATGATTCTATTCGTAAGATAGAAATGACTGATATTCAAGCTGCAATACAGGCACCAACTATGCTCTACGACAGGCGAGGTGACTACCATTACGACACGATCTCTGCATTTATTAAGTCTATGAGGGCATCAGATCCAGACAGTGCATTGTACTGGCTCGCCCGCATGCTTGAGGCCGGTGAAGATCCTCAATTTATTTCACGGCGTTTGGTGATATTCGCAAGTGAGGATGTCGGATTAGGTGATCCAACTGCGCTATCGATGGCGGTAGCCACTCAGCAGGCGACGCATTTCATTGGTATGCCAGAGGCCAGACTTCCTTTGGCGGAAGCGACAGTGCACCTGTCGCTGGCAAAAAAATCTAACAGTACTTATCAGGCATATCGCCGCGCGGCTGAAGATGCGCGTGCGACGCCGAACTCCGAGGTTCCGTTACATCTTCGTAACGCTGAAACTGACCTGATGCGTGAGCTCGGCTATGGATCCGGGTATGTTAACCCACATGATGATGGAGAAGGACAACATTCACCCAAAAATAACAGACCCGACGCATTGATGGGGAATCAATACTATCTCGGCGAGAAGGATTAATAACGAACCGTGAGAGCTGAGGATCTTCAAATTACTAAATTTCAAAGGACGAGTCAGATACTGTACTTCAAGAATAGTCACGGTTGCTTAGCGTAAGAGAAGGAATCGAATATGCCTGGACCACTAACCAATATCAAGGTCGTCGAATTAGCGGTGTGGTTTGCGGGGCCGGCTATTGGCGGGATACTAAGTGATTGGGGCGCCAATGTAGTGAAAATAGAGCCGTTGATAGGTGATCCTCTGCGTGGGCTCAGCTACGCAGGTGAGACGAGAGAACTTTCGTCCGGTTTTGAACTAGATAATCGTGGCAAACGCTCCATGGCGATTGATTTGTCTAAGCCAGAAGGAAGAGAACTGGGTTATGAGTTGATAAGTACTGCAGACGTATTTTTTAGCAATATTAGATATTCAGGCTTAGAGCGTTTAGGGTTTGACTACAATTCACTTAGCAGTATTAATCAAGATCTCATTTATGGACACGTAAGCGGTTTTGGGCTTGAATCTGTTGATTCTGACAGACCAACCTTCGATGTGGGTGCATTTTGGGCACGGTCAGGTTTTGCGGCACTTCTTAAACAGGGTGACGGGAGCCCAACAACTCCCCGGGGTGCTATGGGCGATCATGCGACTGGAGCAAATATGGCTGGAGGGATTGTGGCAGCACTTTTTGCTCGCGAGCGCGGACTGTCCCGCGGACAATTTGTTTCAACATCTTTAACCAGAACGGCAGCCTATCAATTGGGGCAAGATATGAATCAAGCCATCCGAACGGGAGTGACGCCTCGAATGGTTCCGCGAGTGGACCAACGAAATCCTTTGATGAATCCCTATAAAACTAGTGACGCTCGTTGGATATGGCTCTTGATGCTGGAGAGTGATCGTTTCTGGGATAGATTTGTGGATATTATCGCTGCACCTGAACTGGCAAAGGATGATCGGTTCCAGTCGTCTCTTACCAGGGCTGCTAACTGTTCGGCTCTCACGGCGTTATTGGATGAGATTTTGGCTCGGCAGTCGTTCTCGGATTGGATCGAAGTATTTGATGCTAATGACATTTGGTGGGCGCCGGTTCAGGAAGTCGACGACGTGTTGAGAGATAGTGCATTCTTTGATGCGGGTTGCGTAGTGGCTGTTCCCGATGGCTCAGGGGGGACTGTGGATATGGTTGCGTCTCCGATAGATTTCAGTGTCAGTAACTGGGCACCGGAGGCACCAGCACCACAGCTTGGGGCCCACACAGAACTGATTCTTTCGGATGATTTAGGTGTGAGCTGGGAAACTATAGCAGAGCTGAAAACCAAGAGAGTCATCCTATAATTGGCAGGTTGCCTGTGATGTTTTTGTGAGCTCTAAGAATGCCTGACTTGATTACTCCCTGGCGTACTTCGAGGGCGTTAAATAGGCCAGGTCCGCCTAGCAACATTAGATCTACGCCCTTTGCTCTGCATGAATTTTGTATAACTCGCTGCCCATTCTTTATGCCACGTAATTTGCTTTTTGTGAAGTTCTGCAAACGATGAATCTCCCATTTCTGGATATTTTTCAGACATCGCACGGGCGAGCGTGGCAGTGAGTTGCGCATCGACGTTAGCGTCATGTAGATTTTCAGGCGAGAGGCCATAGTGTTGAGAGACGGATTCCAGATTACGAGCACCTCGGCGGTACTTATCTAGGTGCCGATCACAGACCAAAGGATCGATGATATTTAAAGGCGGGAGATTTATGTTTAGTCTTTCAGCCCGAACTTTCATGAAACCAAGATCAAAGGGTGCATTGTAAATTGTGAGAGGAATACCCTTCGAAACAATATCGCCGAACCGTCGGAACAATTCATCGATCGCTCCTGCTAAATTAACGCCATCTTTAATGGCTCGTTCAGTAGTAATTCCATGGATAGCACTTACATTAGAAGGTATAGCCCTCTCTGGATTTACGATTGTAGTCCAGCTTTCTGGCAAAATAACTCCGGCACCATCCTGGTAGACGAAGGCAATCTGCACAATTTCATCGTCAGATGGACTTAGTCCAGTGGTCTCTAAATCGAACGCCGCAATAATATTTTCTGACCAGCTCATCTCATCAGTGTAGCCCTACATATCGTCGACCTTTGCGGCGGCTAGAGAAAAAGTAGATGTCTGCTAAAATTGCCTCATGGTTACTAGCAAAGAATCCAGGCAGACGACTATCCGAGTCGACGATGTGTCATCAGCAATAGAATATTGTTATGAGGCTGGTTGGACTGATGGGCTGCCAGTTGTTCCGCCTACCGTGGCGCTCGTCGATGCCATGCTTGATGCGGTTGAGATAGACCCAATGACTGTGATAGGCGAGCACGTTACTACCAGAAGATCGTGTACAGCTCATGCAGCAGCGGTGAATGCGGTTATGGCTGGATGTCTTCCGTCTCATTTTCCGATAGTTATCGCGGCAATGAAAGCTATGTCGAAAACTGGTTTCAACTATCATGGTTCGACGGCAAGTACCGGTGGTTCTAGTCATTTGATAGTTGTAAGCGGCCCAATCACAGATGAGATCGGTATGAACGCGACTGGCAATTTATTCGGTTCCGGTAACCGAGCGAATGCGGCGATTGGCAGAACCATTCGTTTGATTCATCTAAATGTTTTTCATATGCAACCTAACGTCACGGATAAATCGACTCAAGGAAATCCTGGCAAGTACTCTCTCTGTGTGGCTGAACGATCCGACAGAAATCCATGGCCTCTTTTGAACGAAGAGTTGGGATACCCTGACGAATCAGTGGTGATCGTATTTGCGGCCGGTGGATTTCACAATGTTGAGAATCATTTTGCTGCTACGCCCGAACAAGCGCTGCTCACAATGGCTGATTCAATGTCGTGCCTCGATTCACTAACGCATGGTCAATCGGTCGTGGTGTTATCTCCAGAAACTGCTGAAATTGTAGCCGCCGACACATCTTGGACTAAGTCTCGAGTTCGGAACTTTTTATTTGAGAATGCGTTTCGCGAGAACGAAGCATTGCGACGAATCGGCAGACCTACGGATACAGATGACGATCGAGCGAAATATCAATTCAGTAACGATGAATTGAATGAAGGATTGACGGAGAGATATCATCGCGGCCTGAGTGCAGACGATATTTTATTATTCGTGGGTGGTGGAGATGCTGGAGCGCATTCCTCATTCCTTCCATCTTGGAGCCGTGGTCGTAATTCAATTATGCAAAGCGAAATAATCAAAGCAATTAAGAAAGGTTAGGTAAGGCGATGGTGATTGAAATGTACACGCCAGTCATTGATGATCAGCGAATAGAGACTGCATCTATGGCACCTCGTCTTTCTACGTTGAAGAATTCACGCATTGGGTTATTGTCCAACGGCAAACACAATGCTGATGTATTGATACAGATGACGGCTGATTTATTTATTGAAGATCATGGCGGTGAAGTTGTGTTGGAATTAAATAAAGGAAACGCCTCACGGCCATGTCCGGATGACTTGGTTGATACCGTCGTCAAAGCTGATGTCGACTTTATGATTACTGCGGTTGGAGACTGAGGATCGTGTAGCACGTGCAGTGTGCACGATGGCATTACCTTTGAGAAATTCAACGTTCCTACGCTTACTATTTGTACCGATCCGTTTAAGCTGACAAGTGAGTCAACTGCTCGAACATTGGGTCTACCAGAATTCGATTTTGCACTCGTTGCGCATCCAATCGGTAGCCGCAATGAAACGGAACTACTTGAACGCGCCAAGCATGCATACCAGCAAGGCGTCCCAATTCTACTCAGTAGTGAAACGAATTAGTAACAACTTATAACTGCTATGGATAAACGCGATGTCACAATTGTAGGGGGCGGGATAGCTGGTTTAACAGCTGCGTTTTTCGCTGCCCGTGAGAATCTGGTTGCAACGGTGATAGACAACCAAGGGGCGTCAGGTGGGGTATTAATTAATGTCGACGATATTCAGAATTTTCCCGGATTTCCTGATGGTGTGAGTGGCTATGAACTGGGTCCAATGATCGCGTCTCAAGCTGCGACTTCTGGGGCAGAATTCATGTTCGGATCTGTGATGGACATTAATCAACTTGAAGATGGGTGGGAACTATCTGGTGATTTTGGAACCATGGTAACTGCCAATGTTGTAGTCGCTACTGGCTCTCAACCAGCGCGACTCGGGATATCGCGTGAAGAGCAGTTGTACGGTCATGGAATATCGCACTGCGCTACATGTGATGGTGATTTCTTTCGTGATGAAGATATCCTGATTGCCGGTGGAGGAGATGCCGCGCTTGATGAAGCTTTAGTTTTATCTGAAATTGTAAAGTCGGTCACAATAATTCATCACGGGAATTTTCCGACGGGGTCCAAGGCGACTCTTGCTCGGGTTCGAGCACTCTCCAATGTACACATGCGCGCTAATAGCGAGGTAGTTAAATTAAATGGTGATGGTGAATTGACTGGAGCTTTGGTGCGAGACGAACAGGGAATTCAAGAGCTCGACTGCACGGGACTATTCGTGTACGTGGGGAGCGATCCTCAGACTAATCTACTCAAGAATTTCTGCGACTTAGATGCCTCGGGCCACGTAGCAGTAGATGGAAATATGGCGACAAAAACGCCAGGACTCTATGCCGTGGGTGACATTCGTCAGCGTAGTTCAGGGCTGTTACTTGGTTCAGCGGCTGATGGCATGACGGTAGCTCGCGCCATAGTGGTGAAAAGCTAGCGCTGGCAATAGTTATAATTCTATCAAACCGTCAGCCGCAAGATTACGGATGGCTAAAAGCACGAGTTCTTCGGTTATTGCGTCGTCAAGATCGAGGTTTGATGCGACCTCCTTTGCCAGAGTGGCAACACTTTTTTCTTTGTCCATAAGATTTAATAGGAGCGCAATAGGTGGAATTACCGGATAACCTTCTGGTCTGGCGGAGGTTTGAAGTAAATAACCGAGCTCGTAGATGCCATCTCCAAGTGTGGCACCTTTGACGAGGCGCGCTTGATCGATAAGCCGAGGCGACCTCTGCAATAATTCGTCATTGCCGAATTGCTGCGATCGAGTTGCGCGATTAACACGACTGCTCTCAGCTTCTTCGATAGCGCTAATAAAATTTTCAGGTGCATGTCCTTGATCGATTACGACTCGTTCGTATCCTTCGGGCGCGTTCCCCGCGACGACATTTATGAATTCTTCTCTGGATGTATCTGACCAATTTTCTTCATCTAACGCGCGATCCTGCCAAAATTGACTATCAAGAGATTTGTTACTGCCATAGAATAATCTCGCCAGCTCATGGAAGTAACCATATCTTCGCCGATAGGTCGCTTCATACTGCCGAGCAGCACTCTTCGCTAGATCGGGGCTGCTAATGGCAGTAGCTGCATAAGCCGCGGCCAACACTCCTGACTGCAGTGCAAGATGCACACCTGAAGAAAAGAGCGGATCTATAAAACACGCCGCGTCGCCAACGAGGACATAACCGTCGCCAGTCATCTTCGTCGTAACATATGACCAATCTTTTATGAGATGAGTTTCCTCTTTGAAGGTGGCTTGGCTGATGAGATTTGAGATTTCATTCGTTAGGCCGACCTGAGTTTCAAACACCTGACCTACAGAGGACTTTCTAATCTCATGTTGAGCCCATGCTGCGTCCATAACTACACCCACGCTCGTTGAACCATCATGAAGAGGGATTTTCCATACCCAGCCATTTTCGAACGACTCGATTAGTATGCTTCCGTGATCGGGGGCGGGCAGATGTTCACCACCTGAATAGTATCCGTATATTGCAAGATGCTTGAACGCGGTATCCCAGTCTTTCAGATCGAACTGATTTGCGAACAACGTTTGTTGTCCAGATGCGTCGATTACTATTTGTGCGGTGATCTTTTCATGATTCCCGTCTTGGTTTATAAACTCAACGCCAGCAACTGTTGAGTCATTCTCTGGAAACAGAGGACCAAGTACCTGACATTTTTGTCGGATGTGCACCCCTTTCTCTCGAGCATTTTCCAGGAGTATCATATCGAACTCAGGTCGCGTGACTTGATATGAATGTGAATAGGGTCCCTTGGTTTCAGCGAACAACCACGACCAGATAGAACGGTCGTTACCCCAGACCATCGCGGCGCCGTATTTCTTTACAAACCCCGCGTTGTCGATTGAGTCACGTACACCCAAGCTGTCAAAAATTGGAAGCGATGCAGGCAGAAGCGACTCTCCCACATGTGCTCGGGGAAATAATTCGCGCTCCAAAAGTAGAACCTTCAAGCCCTTCATAGCAAGCAAGGCCGCAGTTGTACTTCCTGCTGGTCCTCCGCCGACTACTACAGTGTGATACTCAGCTTCCAGTGGCATACACCCGAATCTCCTCAGATCTGATATCTTCTCCGCATAGCGTAGACGTAAATGGTACTAAAGCACCGGAGGTGATGTATGGGAATCGACCCGTCGGAGACGCAAGTAGAGGTGGCTGGACTAAATATCCGATACTTCAGAGGTGGTTCTGGCCCCGTCGCGATTAAGCTTCATCATTCGACTGGTAATCCAGGCTGGATGGCATCTGATGATGCGCTCGCCGAAAAATTCGACCTGATCGTCCCAGATCTCCCTGGATATAATCAGTCGGATCGACCGGTTTGGGCTAGATCAATACGTGATATCTCAATCCTCATGAAACGCTTCATTGAGGAACTTAAACTAGAGGATGTGACGTTAATAGGATGTGGACTTGGCGGCTGGGTAGCAGCTGAACTGGCTACTATGTATGACGCGAAATTATCGAATCTCATTCTTTCAGGTGCGCCCGGGATTAAACCGAACGAAGGTTTTATTGAAGATCAGATCATGATGGACTGGGAAGAGTATGTGCAGTTGAGTTTCTCAAGTGCAGAGAATTATGTGAGTACATACGGCGAAGATGCAGCTGAGGTCTATAAGGAACTTTGGGACTACAGCAGGGAGATGACTGCGCGACTTACATGGAAACCCTGGATGTACAACAAGTCACTCGAACCATTGTTGGCACTTGTAAATATTCCTAGCTTAATCATTTGGGGGGCTGAGGACAGGATTACTCCAATCATTTGCGGCGAACAGTATCGCGATGCTCTGCCTAATTCGAGCTTGCAGGTACTGGAAGATGCGGGGCATTGTGTTGAACATGAACAAACGAGCAAATTCACTGAACTAATCAGTGAGTTTGTTGGCGGATGATCAGGAATTAAGAAAATCACTAAGAGTGAGTTGAGAGGAAGATAAGAATGTTCGTAGGTTATTTCACCGAGAGACCATATCAAGACCAGAAGTCTGGCTACTTTGGCGCAACAGGACGCGACTTGACCGATTTGTCGATGTCAAACCGTGACTATGACCCAAAGTTAGGTGCAGAACTGTACAACAGGTACCTTGATGAGAAGGTATTTGCTGAGGAAATGGGATTCGATGGCCTCATGCTTAACGAGCATCACTCCACGCCTTTCTGCATGGGAGGTGTGATGAACGTCGAAGCATCTATTCTTGCCAGAATTACACAGCGAGCAAAAATAGTACTGCTCGGTAACGTGCTTCCTATTTGGGAGGATCCCTTGTGGTTGGCTGAGGAACTAGCCGAAATCGATATGATCTCCAGAGGACGCCTCGTCACCGGTTGGGTACGTGGTACTGGCCGTGAGTCAGTGGCGCATAATGCTCAGCCGCCATTTAACTGGGAGCGTTTTCAGGAAGCACATGACCTCGTGGTGAAGGCATGGAGTCAACCCGGGCCCTTTCGGTGGGAAGGGGATCATTATCAACTCCGTTATGTGAATCCTTGGTCACGTCCCTATCAGAATCCCCATCCACCAATTTGGATTCCTGGTGTGATGTCGAGAAACACGGTTAAATGGGCAGCAGAACACCGATACCCCTATGTCATGCTGGCAACCGAACTTGGTCCAACTGTAGAAAGTTTTAAATACTACGAAGAATGTGCACGCGAAGCAGGATATGAGGCTGGAACACAACATAGAGGCTACCTATGGAAAGTGCATGTGGACGAAACTGAAGAACTTGCTGAAGCTACAGCACGGAAGTATATACAGGGACCGAGCAATCCCTTCCTAGAGGGAAATCAAGGTAATGTGCGTAGTTTCATTCAGAATCTTCCGGGGCTTACGTCACGCACAAACCTACTCCCAACTAGTCAGGTACCTGCTGCGGCACGAGCTCGAGGGAAGACGGCTCAGTTGGAAAACCAACCGAAGGCCGATCAGCGCGGTACATTTGAGGAACAGAGCGACAAGATGGGAATCGTCTACGGTACACCAAAGACCGTGATTCCTAAGATTCGTCATGTACTTGAGACACTTCGACCAGGATCGATTATTTTCTGGGACGGAGATGGCGCGATGGATCATGATGATGCGATGCGATCATTGCGGTTATTTGGATCGGACGTGCTCCCTGCGGTGCGTGAGATGGGTAAGGAACTTGAGTTGGATTCGCCGTTCGATGTGGATGACGAGATACCGGCTGGCTATTCACCGGAGGTGGTTGCTGCTGCCAAGGCTGCTGAAGCTCGTGCAGCCGCGCAAGCTGATGCTGCAGGTGCTTAACGGTTACGGATTGATAGCACTCAGCTTCTGTCGCCGTAGTGGCTGTGTCTTAAGCTTGAATCCAAGCTCGAGTCTACGTTTCGAGCGTATAGCCGGATGAGTGGGCCTATGGTGAATGCGAACCATATAGTACCGAGTCCAATGGTGCCACCGAGTAGATATCCGACCACTAACACGCTTAATTCGATCAGGGTACGACCAATGGGTATGGGGATGCCTTTTCTTGCAAGTCCGGTCATCAAACCATCCCTCGGACCTGGTCCAAGTCCGGCTCCTATGTACAGTATGGTTCCCACGGCCACAACACTGGGTGCGAGCAGAACCATTACGATTTGCACACCTAAATGGCTAACAGTAGGGATTAAGGCCATCGCTACATCCAATGCGATACCAGTGACTGACATATTTAGTATTGTTCCGATTCCAGGCCGCTCGCCTAATGGAATCCATAAGAGAAGAACTATCGCCCCACTGAGTACACTTATGACACCCACACCTCCCAGATTTATTGAGTAGGAATGAAGCGAGATCTCTAAATTGACATGACTTGCGAGACCTTCATGAAATACTTCCCAGGCACCGACACCTAATCGACTTTCCAGCATCATGGCTAAGCCAATACCAAAGATGATCAGTCCACTGAAGAGTCGGATCGTACGAAGAAATGTGAGTCCCATCGATATAGCTTAATCTGATTATTTATGCACTCGTAGATATGCGAGTTGCGACAGATTCGTAGACTTGAAATAACCACTTTCCGTGGTAAATTACTAGAGAATATTTGCATATGGACCACACTTTCGAACCGACTTCATATCACAACAACTTCGGATCGTACGATCCGATCCTGAGAGTTTCTTCGGGTGATCTGGTACACACTTCGACTGCTGATGCCTTTGGTAATGGTAGGGAAGGCGACCTTGTCGCTAAACCTGGCAATCCTCTCACTGGCCCTTTTTTCATTCAAGATGCAGAACCTGGCGATGCGCTTGCGGTGCAGATTGAGTCGATTACTCCCAATCGCGATCATGGATACACGATGAGCGGCGTAGCTCCACATATAGTGGACGGTGATTTTGTTAACGAATTGCCGATGCGCTCAAAAGTACGCTGGGCTGTTGATCCGGCGAGTGGAACCGCAACTCTAGACGATCAGCTCGCTGAACCAACGACGCTCACGGTAGCACTTGCTCCGATGCTTGGTTGTGTCGGCGTGGCTCCTGCTGGGGGACAAGCTATCTCGACCGCAACATCCGGCCCTTATGGCGGCAACATGGATTACAGGGCAGTTGCTGCAGGCGTGTCGATATCGTTTCCAGTGTTCACGCCAGGCGCTCTGCTCTTTGTGGGAGATGGCCACGCGGCACAGGGAGATGGTGAGATCGTGGGCACAGGGATAGAAATTTCAATGGATGTCTCTTTCAGAGTTGAGCTTCGCAAAAATGTTGAGTTGCGTTGGCCTCGAATGCAGACGGAGACTCACATAATAGCTCTTGGTAATGCCAGACCAGTAGATCAAGCACTTCAACACGCAACCACCGAATTGATACGATGGCTATGTAGTGATTATGGGTACGACGCACGAGGTGCGAGTCATCTTTTGGGCCAGGCGCTTGAGTATGATATTGGTAACGTATTTGATCCGGCGTATACAGTTGCAGCCAAAATCGCCAAGAAACACTTGCTCGGCTACTAATTAAGTCATACTTCGGGTTTACTGAATATTAACGGCTGTTGGTGAAGCTGCTTTCTCGGCACTCAGTGATTGCTTTCGCGACTTCCGGGTCATCTCTGTCGATGTCCTGACCGGCAAACATAGAGCGCAGCCCACTTCGTGTGCCTCCTGAGAAATCAGGATCGGCGACCGGTACATTTTGGTCCCTAAGACACATGGCAAACGTGAGTACTTGGTCTTGCAGCTCGATTTCGTCTTCAGTTGATCGTGGTTGTGCGAAACTCGCGTCAGCCAGAAGCCCTCGGCATTTACCGAGAGCTTCTCGGGTTTTGGGGTCCTGCCAGTTGAAGCTCGGATCTTGACTCAGTTTAGTGAAGAAACCCCGTAAATCTACAGACCCATCCGCATTGACTTCAGGATCTGGCACGTTAAAGCCTTCGTCTCGAAGGCAAGCAGCGAATTCGGAGGTCAGATCCTCATCTGTTTTGGCGGTAACTGCCTCTGGAATCGGTGTCTCTGTGGGTGCGACCGTAGCTACATCTGACGCGATTGCTTCGGCCGTCGCTTGAGTCGGAGCTTGAGAGACTTGCTGGACGGTCGCGACCTTAGGTGGCACCGGTTCTGCATCCTCAACTCGGGCTACACCGGCCGCCGACGCCGAGCTGCACCCAATCAAGAACGCAAGCAGTACAATCAGGACAGTATTGAGGCCTAGCTGGCGGGATATACGAGGGAAGAAAAATACGTTCATGTTTTCTTTCTGTTCTAAACAAGCTTAATGTGTGAATTAAGGAGCCGGTACTTTATGACTATTCCATTCCTTCGTACTCCGGAGAATAGATTTACAGAGCTTGATATGGATCTTTGGCCCGTTAAGTATACCGATATTGAGGGACTGAGGATGGCCTACAGTGATGAAGGTTCAGGTCAAGCCGGCACCATGCTGTTACTTCATGGTGAGCCAACTTGGGGCATTTTGTATCACAGAATGTTTGATATTTTTGTCAACGCTGGCTGGCGACTAATTATTCCGGATCTGATTGGATTTGGACGATCTGATAAGCCAGTTAACCGAAGCGATCACACCTATGCAAATCATGTTCGCTGGGTAACGACTTTTTTAAAGTCGAGTGGCGTTCTGGCTGTCCCGGAAGATCTATCTCCGGATCACGGTTTCTGTGCTTTTTTTCAGGACTGGGGAGGCTTGATAGGGCTTCGTGTCGTTGCAGAAAATCCTGCTTTATTTGATAAGTTGATACTTGCGAATACGATTCTTCCTGATGGTGATGTGCCAATAAGTGAGGGGTTTATGAACTGGCAGAGTGCGTCACAGGCAATGAGCGTAATGGACCCAGCCCGAATTGTTGCTGGAAGTTGTCAACGTGTGGAGATATCGGACACACTGAAAGAGGCTTATCGAGCACCGTTTCCGGATGAGTCATATATGGCTGGTGCTCGGGAACTTCCAATGATGGTTCCGGTCCGTGACGGTGATCCCGCAATTCCAGCGAATCGCGCAGCGTGGAAAGTGCTGGAGGATTGGAATAAACCAGTCTTAACTACCTGGAACATTGATGATCAGGTACTTGGTGAATACAATGATGTCTTCATTAAGCGAATTCCGGGAGCGAGCGAACAGCCTCACAAAACATATTCACCTGGGGGTCATTTCATACAGGAAGATTGTGGTGACTTAGTTGCAAATGACGTAGTAAGTTGGCTTCGAAATCTGAGATAGCAGTCATTAATGGGAAGGTCGAGCATATGGATACGGTAATACCCGAGTCAGTCAATTTAAGATCAGAGCAGCTCGCAAAAATTCCGAAGTTTCTTCAGCAAAAATATGTTGATTCAGGCCTGATTGCTGGGTGCGTAGTCGCGGTAATTCGAAACGGAGAAGTGGCACATCTGTCAGTAATGGGAAAAGCTGATATTCAACGGGACGTTGATATGACTGAGGATTCTATTTTTCGCCTGTATTCTATGACCAAACCTATTACGTCTATAGCACTGATGAGCCTGTATGAAGACGGACTATTTCAGCTCACTGACCCGGTTTCAAAATTCATTCCTGCTTGGAAGGATCTAGAAGTGTATGTGAGTGGGTCTTACCCAGATTTCCAGACACGGCCAGTCGATCGAGAGATGAACGTACAGGATTTGCTCACTCATCAAAGTGGCTTGACGTACGGTTTTTTTGTTGACATGCCTGGTGCCACTACTCCGGTTCAGCTTGCTTACAAGGAGTTGGACCTGGGTATGACAGATGTGTTTCCACCTACTCTCGAAGATCTTGTTAATGGATTAGCAACTTTACCACTAGAATTCAGCCCAGGTACAGCCTGGAATTACTCCGTAAGCACTGATGTGTGTGCTCGCCTTGTCGAAGTAATCTCTGGACGGGACTTCGATAAATTTCTTACTGAGGTAATATTTGAGCCGCTTGGAATGCACGAGACAAGCTATGAAGTTTCGAAAGAATTATTACCCAGATTTACGGTGAATTACAAACCCTCAACAGGGGAGGAGCTTGAAATATATCAAGACTCACACGGTAGCAGATACAGCGATCCGATAACACATTTTGGTGGTGGAGTTGGATTGACTGCTCCGATCGCAGATTACATTCAATTTGTAAAGATGTTGATGAACTGGGGTGAGTTAGACGGGAAGCGAATAGTAGGACCTCGTACGCTTGAGTACATGATTCGAAATCATCTTCCCGCTGACACGGATATTGCCGATCACGCCTTTGACAACAACGTAGTGCGACCTCCGGGAGCTGGATTCGGACTCGGTTTCGGCGTCACCACCGATTCGGCAGCAGCGGGAGTCATTGGGAGTGAGGGTGTCTATAACTGGTCAGGGGCTGCCTCCACAGTTTTCTGGGTTGACCCAGTAGAGGATCTCGCTGTGGTGTATCTCACTCAGTCAATGCTCGCCGGCCTTCCGACAGTCGCCGATTTGAAGGCTTTAGTCTATCCAGCAATAATTGACTAGGTGAGCGGTGATTGGCTCGGGACCAGGGAGTCGAACCCCGACACCATGAACCAGAATCATGTGTACTACCATTATACGAGTCCCGAGCGTCCTAAAAGCGTACCTCACTATGACAGTTGTTGCACATTTAGCCGAGACTAGACGCGGCCTCGCTAATTCGCTCTACTACGAGGCCCTTACCGACAATTTCCATTGATTCAAAAAGAGGAGGGGATACTCGTTTTCCAGTGACAGCAGTGCGCACGAGTGACAGTAATTCTCCAGCCTTGAGGTTTAATTCTTCGGCAAGATTTCGCAGTAATGTCTCTATTTCCGCAGTATTCCAAGATGCATCGGGTAGGTCGTTGAGCCGGGCACTTACTTGTTCCAAAGTCACCGATGCCTCTTGTCCACGGTCTCTCCATTTTTTTACTAAGAAATCTTCCGGAGGAGGTGTATCGATTTCGTTTTGCCAGAAGAAATCAACCAAAGCAAGCGCATCAGTCATGAGGGTGATGCGCTCCTGTATCAAGGGAGCAATCGACTCTATTAAAGCTTCGTCTAATGGACGTGGTACATCGACCGGCAAATCGAGCTCTAGTTGTCGCCTGAGATTGACGGCAAAACTATTTTCGTCGAGCGCTCTGATGTATGTACCATTCAACCATGCCAATTTTTCATGATCGAAGGTTGCAGAGGCCAAGGTTATATCACTCATGTCAAAGAGTGACAGCAGATCGCTTCGACTGAAGAGTGTTTGATCTCCATGACCCCAACCAGTCAGACAAAGAAAATTTAATAAAGTTTCAGGTAGATAGCCATCTTCAGCATATTCCAGCACTGACTTCGCACCATCACGCTTAGATAACTTTCCGCCGCCAGGAGCTTTGATAACAGACGCATGCGCATATTCTGGGCGATCATATCCAAACGCATCAAACAGAAGGGCGTGTCGGGGTAGGGAAGATATCCATTCTTCACCGCGCGTTACGAGAGTTATGTCCATGGCATGGTCATCTACCACGTGCGCCAAGTGGTAAGTGGGGAATCCGTCAGATTTTAATAAGACAAAGTCATCGAGAGTGCTGTTTTCAAAAGATATATCTCCGCGCAAAAGATCGGTTGCTACAGTCGTACCCTCTCGCGGTGTCTTAAATCGAACTACATGTGGCTCGCCTGCGGCAACTCGTGCTTCCGCATCTTGTGGCGTAACGTCACAACAATCACGAATACCGGGTGGAAGTTTATTCGCTTGTTGTTCCTCACGAATTTCAGTTAAACGTTCAGGGCTACAAAAACAACGCCGGGCCGAGTCGTTGTTTAACAGTATATTTATGTGTTCGTGATAAAGGTCCAATCGGTGGCTTTGGATATACGGAGCATACTCACCACCAATATCTGGGCCCTCATCCCATTCGACGCCTAGCCAGCGCAGCGAATCAAGGATTCGTTTATCTGCTCCGGTTTGGGCTCTACTTTGGTCGGTATCTTCCAATCGTACGATGAAGTCACCTCCATATCGTTTGGCATGTAACCACGACCAAACAGCTTGACGGATATTTCCTACGTGTGGATCTCCCGTTGGGCTTGGAGCATATCGGAGCCTTGGTCGATTCGTGAGGGTTCGTTTGTTTTGATCTGAATTACCAACTGGCATCAATATTCCCTTTGCTCACGTACGTGCTTCCAAATAAATTTCGTAATTGAGTAATACAGTGTGTCATGTCTTCTGGTAATGGGGCGTTGATAGTTTGATACTGGTGCGTTGAAGGCAGACGAAAGCCCAGCTGTGCCGCATGAAGGGCTTGCCTATCAATAAAATCGGAGTTCGTACCATAGAGATTGTCACCAAGTATGGGGTGTCCTATAGCGGCTAAGTGAACCCTAATTTGATGAGTACGTCCTGTCAGAATTGATACTTCCAGAAGTGCCGCCTCTGAGCCATAAACCTCGAGCGTATCGTAACTTGTGAAGGCAGATCGACGATTGGGATCACTTTCATCAGTCACTACACGCTTGCGTGAGTCGATCACGGAAACGCCAATGGGGGCATCAATTTCCGCACTCATATTTTCTGGAACCCCTCGGATAATCGCTAGATAAGTCTTGTGAGTCTCACGTTCCTTCCATTGTTGTTTAAGATGAAACTGGGCCTCGGTGGTTCGAGCTATGGCGAGTACACCGGTTGTGTCCTGATCGAGTCGATGTACGATTCCTGGCCGCTTTGTGTCGCTGATGGCATTGATTTCAGGATATTTGTTCATAATGAAATCTAAGACTGTTCCAGTTCGCTGATTTACAGTGGGATGAGTAATTACACGGGCCGGTTTATTCAATATAGCCATGTCTTCGTCTTCGTATAGCACGGATATCAGTGGTAGTGGCACCTGATTTACAGCGTCCGGCACACTCAATACATCAATACTCACTCCAGGTTTGGTGACGTGACTGGGTGAGTTGATAATCTCTCCATCTATTCGCACTTTGCCAGCTGTAATCAATCGTTGTACCTCTGAGCGAGAGTATTCGCTCAACAGTGATGTCAGTAGGCGGTCTAGTCTGATTGGTTCGTTGTGACTATTAGAAAAAATTGGCATCTTAAAAATTAACCCTTAATTGCTAGGTTGGTTTCCTTCTGTCCAGCAGAGAGGTACCGATAAGAACAGCCGCTCCAATACATATTAGTGAGTCAGCTACGTTGAATGCAGGATAGTGGGTAGGGTCGATGAAGTCCGTGACTGCTCCATGCCAGAATCGATCAATTAGATTTCCAACAGCGCCGGCAAGAATCAAAACAAATGAATAGTCAGAAAATAAGGTGAGGGGCGGCTGAGTGAAGATCATATAAATGAAACCAAGCAAGACAATCGGCACAATGAAACTCAATAATTCACCGTGCCCCTGCAAAAAACCAAAAGCTATTCCGGTATTTTCCACGTAACTTAGCCTTATTAATTCCCAATTTTCCGGCCAACTACTTCCGTACGTTAAATTAGATCTAATCAACGATTTCGTTATTTGGTCTAAGGCAATTAGTAATGCCCAAATGAGAACAAAGGTAGAGAGTCGCTGACTGTTCCAGCGTGAATCTATGTGCATCATTCATTAATCCTATGTTCTGTAAATACTCATGTCGAATCGATAGCAAGTTACTAGATATTTAGGCAAATATTGTCCTAGTATGGAGTGAGTTAAGAGGTGCATCATTAATTTATTCCGTGCAGCAGAGTCGAGACCGAACGAAATTCGACCAGACGGTCGAGATAGACTTCCTCCTGGTCAACGTCTGGTAGATCATTGGCCGGTGCTTACATACGGCTCAAATCCGCATATTAACTTGGAGAGTTGGCGCTTTGATCTGTTTGGTCTCGTTGAAAATGAAATGTCATTTTCGTGGGACGAATTCATGGCTCTCCCGCAGACACAATTAAGGACAGATATTCATTGTGTGACTACGTGGAGCAAATATGATAATGATTGGGAAGGGGTGCGTTTTATCGACCTTGAAGCCCTGTGTAAACCACTTCCTGAAGCTAAACATGTTATTTTTCATTGCTATGGTGGGTACACTTCTAACGTTCCACTGGATGAACTTAGGTCTCCCGAGAACTTACTGGTTCATAAATACGACGGAGAACCTTTGACGGCTGATCACGGTGGTCCTCTTCGTGGGATGATTCCGAATCTATATTTCTGGAAAAGTGCGAAATGGGTCCGTGGGATCGAATTTGTCCCACAGGACCGTCCAGGTTTCTGGGAAATGTACGGTTACCATATGCATGGCGATCCATGGACCGAAGAGCGTTATGGCTAATTAACTTGCTGGCAGGCGGTTCTCGAGAGTTACTGGATATAAATATCTGAGCGCTCTGGCCGATTGTTACCTGTTCGGATGGCTTCGTTTCTGACCGCTTCGCCGACAGCCTCGAATACATGCTCATTAAATACTGTTGGGATGATGTAATCTTCGGTCAGCTGCTCATCGGGAATAGTCTCTGCTATTGCACGCGCAGCGACTATTTTCATTGATTCTGTAATTTCCTTCGCTCCGGCATCAAGTGCCCCTCTGAATAATCCTGGAAAGCACAGCACGTTGTTGATCTGATTAGGGAAGTCGCTTCGGCCGGTGCCGATAACCCGTGCCATTCCATGGATTTCATCAGGCATAATCTCAGGCACTGGATTTGCCAATGCAAAGACTATTGGATCTTCTCCCATTTCAGCAATCCAGTCGGCCTCAACTAAACCGGGACCAGATAGGCCAAGGAAGACATCCGCGCCTATCAATGCATCGGATAAGTCACCCTGAAATCCTTCTTTGTTCGTGTTCTCAGCGAACCATTCCTTTTCAGGGTTCATGTTTTCGCCTCGACCCTTATAAACGGCTCCGGTGCGATCGAATCCGATAACGTCTTTTACACCGTATTCCATCATAATTTTTGAACACGCTACGCCAGAGGCACCGACACCAAGGACTCGAACTTTAATGTCTTCAGGTCTCTTATCAACGAGCTTGAGAGCATTCATCAGACCAGCGAGGACCACAACTGCTGTACCGTGCTGATCGTCATGGAATACCGGAATGTCGAGCTCATTACGGAGTCTTTCTTCAATAACAAAGCAGCGAGGAGCTGATATGTCTTCCAGCAGGATTCCACCAAAACCCGGGGCTATCGCCTTCACGACTTGGATTATTTCTTCAGTATCAGTCGTGTCCAGACAAATTGGCCATGCGTCAATGTCAGCAAATGACTTGAACAACATGCATTTTCCTTCCATTACAGGCATAGAGGCCTCGGGCCCAATATCTCCAAGACCTAAGACGGCGGTACCGTCCGTGACGACTGCAATAGTGTTTGGTTTGATTGTGAGGGACCATGCCGCAGCTGGGTCTTCTGCAATTGCCATACAGACTCGACCTACGCCCGGCGTGTAGACATGAGCTAATTCCGCGTTTGTTCGGATATGCACCTTGTTGTGGATGCCAATCTTACCCTTTTGGTGTAGCTGAAAAGTGCGATCGGAGGCCAATATTAGTTCGCAACCATCCACAGCCTCAGCGGCGCGTACGATGTTAGCAGCTTGATCATTTCCATCACATAGTAGTAAAAAATCTCTAACGATGAAATCTGATCCAACCTCATGGATATCAATATCTAAGATATCGGCCCCATTTTCTCCGAGAACCGTGGCCACCCGCCCGTGCATTCCGCGTTCATTGTTCATGCGCAGTCTTATCATGAGCTGATAGCCTGCACCAGGATTAGTAGTTTCAGTATTTTGGTTGGTGTCTCCGTTAGTCATGGAAGGCTCCGTTCATGATTTCAAACTTAAAACTGCTACCTGTGCCAAGATTTCTCAAAGCTTCTCAGGAGTTACTCAGCACTATATCGCAGCTTGATGATATATGGTGAAGCTTTGCTACACCTTATCGGATATTTCATATAATGTTTGTTGCTGATAATCTTATCGATATGGCCCCATCGTCTAACGGTTAGGACGCGAGGTTTTCAACCTCGAAATCGGAGTTCGATTCTCCGTGGGGTCACCACCACTTGCCGCAATGCCTTACTGGCAAAGGGTCTCACAAAAAGTGGCCCTAAAAGTGGCCCTTTTTTGTAAGAGTTTCGGTTGAAGGATACATTTGAATTAACGAATCTGTCGCCAATCAGACTTACTTTTTTGTCGTGGGAATAGACTGGGATTAATGATTTCGCTCAGAATCTCGATACCGTCGATTATACGCGGTCCAGGCCTGCTGAAGTATGCAGAACCGTTTACTACATAGACGGAGCCCGGATAATCTCGCCAAAATGGAGTATCTTTCAGCTTCATGAACTCGGTTAATGTTTGCTCCAAGTCATAGCCACAAATCATCAAGATAATTAAGTCAGATTGTGAGTCGAGCGCACTTTGGTAAGTGATTTCTTGGGATGGTTTCCTTACGTGGCCCAAAGCGCTTGTTCCACCTGCCATTTCAATCATTTGTGGCACCCAGTGACCTCCTGTAAAGAGAGGGTCAAGCCATTCAAGCGCTAAGATGCGTGGCTTTGAAGTATTTGGAGTGATTCTCTCTTGCACGAGTGTTATTCGTTCATGTGCCTGACCAACAAGGGTCTGAGCCGCGGATTCACAGCCGGTATATTTTCCGATATGAATGATGGTATCGAGAATGTCTTCGACACTTGATGGCTCAAACGAAAGGATAGTTTGTTCCCCAGTTAGAGTGCTTACACATTGCTCAACATCTGAGTATGCGACTGCACACACTTCACATAATTCTTGAGTCAAAATTAGTTCAGGCTTTAGGGAATCAAGAAGCTTATTGTCGATGGCATAGATACCAGAGCCCGAATGAACGGCCTCAGATATATGTGTATTTATTTCTCTTGAACTGCTATTTGAATGATCTATAAGACTTTTGGTCACTGCAGGAAGATCCGCGATTGATGAAGGATAATCACATTCGTGCGTGATGCCAACGAGGCTGTCACTGAGGCCTAGCGCACAAATAATTTCTGTGGTGCTGGGAAGTAACGAACAAATTCTCATGGCTAATAGACCTCTGACATCACGATACAGGTAACCGCATTAAGTAGGTGAGCACGATTGCATCACAAGGGAGTTGTATAGGACTGTGAGCTAATAGCTAGGTGAAAGTTCCAGCTGCGGCTGCATCCCCAATATCATCTGCCGTCATACCTAAGATGTCTGAAAGCACCTCGAAGGTATGCTCGCCCATAATTGGACCAGGCCCGCGTAAATAATTTCCTGAGCGAGCTGAAAATTGCGTCGAATGTCCGTCATAGGGCGTCGGTCCCATCAGTGCATGTTGATGAGTTTCAAAGAAGGCCCTGTGAAGAATTTGTTCGTCCGAATAAAGTTCACTGGTTCTTTGAACCACTGAGGCAGGAATTCCAGCATCGATTAGCTTGGATTCCAATTCTCGTCCATCTTGCGCGACGCACCATTCGGTTAAATAGTTGTTGATTTCGTCTTCATGAATCAGTCGTTCATCAACTGAAGCAAAGTCGCCTCCTCCGAATTTCAAGATCATCTCAGCGTTATCAACGAGTGCGAGTAAGGCTTGCCACTGTTGGTCGGTTTCGCAGGAAATCGCAATATAACGTTCCTTGCCATCGCTAGTAAGGTATGTCTGGTTTGGGCAGGCATAGAGAGACGAATTGCCCTGGCTTGTGGTTAGATGTTTATTGCTCATGTAGTCCAACAATAGCGGTCCGATAAATTGCATTCCGGCTTCGATTTGTGAAAGATCTATGAATTGACCTTTTCCTGTGGCACGCCGTTCCAAGATTGCCGATGCGAGTGCCGATACCCCAAAACGAGGCGTAATGAAATCTGTGTACGCGCCCCAAGTACCAGCCGGTGCTCTGTCAACCCAACCAGTAAGACCATGTAAACCAGCTATAGCACTTCCTTGCTGCCCGAATCCGCCGAAAGAGGCGTGTGGTCCGGTTTGTCCCCGTAGTGTGGTGCTGTACCAAATTAGGTCAGGTCGGGATTTCAGAATTTCTTTCGGATCAAATCCCAGTCGTTTCATAGTGCCTGTGGTGAACGAGTCAACAACTACATCAGCCCAATCAATGAGTTGGCCAGCTATCTTTTTACCCCAATCCGTTCTCAGATTCAGCTGAAGTCCGTATTTTGACGTATTAAAGTTTGCAAAGAATTGGCCCCTGTCCAATCCAAGTATCCCGTCTTTGGCTGGACGCCCCATGCGCAGTACATCAGGGATTGTCGCACTCTCGATATGCACAACCGTTGCACCGTGGTCGGCGAGTGCTTTTGCGGAGATTGGTCCAACTCCCACCCAAGAGAAATCCGCAACTTTAAGTCCAGCAAATGCCTGACCTAAGCGATCGCCTTGCGGCTCCAAAGGGATGTTCCGAACTGGCAACCCATCCGAGAACACAATTGGCTCATCACGTAGATTATTTGAGGCACCGAGCTCAGGCGCAGATTCTGTAAGAATTGCAGGTGTACGACTAAAACGTATTGGCGTGTTTGGGTGCATCCGACCGCCAATTTGCTTCCAAAAGCCACGAGATCTTAACTGAGGATCTCGATCGACTAGATCAGCGATGCTGTTTACGGGGGCGACCTGTGCGTCATTCGTGACTGCCCGGTCAAAGATCTCGGCTTTACTCCGTCGACCGAACGCTCGGTGCACCATCTCGGTTGCTGCAGCAATCAGGTCGGCGGTCGCGTCGTCAGCTTCAGGACCGATTTGATCAGCGAGGCTCGTGAAATCGACTCCTTGCAGTAT
>CAJXBM010000025.1:0-28743 GCA_913051185.1 uncultured Chloroflexota bacterium
GTAATAATGAATACACAATTTTCAGCCTTCCAAAGGCAGCGGAAAATCTAGATATTAACTTAAATAAACTTCCCTATACCCACCGCATATTGATTGAAAACCTCCTGCGTGGTGAAGATGGCCAGAGTGTCACCAAGGAACAGATAGAACTAACAGCTAGATGGAACTCAAAAGCAATACCCACTAACGAAATTGCGTTTCGACCCGCTCGCGTTTTATTGCAAGACTTCACCGGTGTGCCTGCGGTAGTAGATTTAGCAGCCATGCGAGACGCAATGGCGGAGATGGGAGGAGACCCACAAAAAATAAATCCTCAGATCCCGGTAGATTTAGTGATAGATCATTCTGTTCAGGTCGATGCATTTGGAACAGAAAATTCTCTGACCTTCAACGTGAAGCGCGAATATGAACGAAATTCAGAAAGATATTTACTACTAAAATGGGCACAGAAGGCTTTCAAGGGAATGAGGGTAGTACCCCCCGGCATGGGAATAGTGCATCAAGTAAATCTTGAATATCTTGGGCAGACAATATTTTCAGGCGTTGACTCTGACGGAAACCCTGCACTTTATCCAGATACAGTCGTTGGCACAGATTCTCACACAACTATGATTAATGGGTTGGGAGTTGTTGGATGGGGAGTTGGTGGAATTGAAGCCGAAGCTGCGATGCTCGGGCAGCCCATTGCTATGCTTGTGCCGCAAGTCATGGGTGTTAGATTACACGGTGTGCTGCCAGAAGGAACAACTGGAACAGATTTAGTCCTGCGGGTGACTGAAGCACTCCGTGAAAAAAAGGTAGTTGGCAAGTTTGTAGAATTTTTTGGCTCTGGACTCGATGCGCTTTCTTTACCTGCTCGAGCAACAATCGCAAACATGTGTCCTGAATATGGCGCCACAGTCGGCTATTTCCCAATCGATGAAGAAACTCTAAGCTATATGAGATTCACGGGTCGGGACGACCAATCAATCGAACAAGTCAGCGAATACGCAAAAGCACAAGGTTTGTTTCGCACATCGGACACTGAAGACCCTGAATATAGCGATGTTTTAGATGTTGATCTGTCAGAAATCGAACCAAGCCTCGCCGGTCCAAAACGTCCCCAAGATCGTGTCCCTTTATCCAATATGAAGGCTGCGGCAAGACAAGATATTGACTCATATATCGCCCAAGGAGCTGCGGCGAGTCCGCTCGCAGTAACTGACGATTCGGAAAAATATGAAATCGAAAATGGGTCCGTTGTAATAGCCGCTATTACATCCTGCACTAACACCTCAAACCCTGAAGTGATGATTGGTGCCGGTCTGCTTGCTCGAAATGCAGTAGACAAAGGTCTCCGCACCAAACCATGGGTCAAAACTAGTCTGGCACCAGGTTCAAAGGTAGTAACGGAATACTTAAACGAGGCGAACCTGACCAAATCTCTGAACCAACTTGGCTTCACACTTGCGGGATATGGCTGCATGACGTGTATTGGTAATAGTGGCCCACTGCCGCCAGCTATCGAAAAAGTAGTTGACCACGGACAATTAGCTGTCGCAGCGGTGCTTTCTGGAAATAGAAACTTTGAGGCCCGCGTCCATAACAAAGTGCGGTCAAATTATCTGGCGTCACCTCCGTTAGTAATCGCGTATGCACTTGCTGGTAAAACGGACATAGATCTTACGACCGATCCAATCGGTGATAATCAGGATGGGGAACCCGTCTACCTGCGAGATATTTGGCCCAGTCAGTCTGAAATAAACCAAGTAATGAATACTTCGGTACAAAAAGAGATGTTCCAAGATCAGTATAAAACGGTCTTCGATGGGGATGAAAAATGGCAAGAACTCGAAGCGCCAACAGGAGAACGATATGACTGGGATGAATGGTCCACATATGCCAGAAAGCCTCCCTTCTTTGAAAATATGAATCGACTCCCTGAAGGGATTACCGATATTGAACAAGGCCGAATTCTTGCAATCTTTGGAAACTCAGTAACAACAGACCATATTTCCCCAGCAGGAGGAATTGCGTCCGACTCACCGGCTGCTGAGTATCTAGGGAAAAATGAAGTAAACGAAAAAGACTTCAATACTTACGGATCTAGGCGTGGAAATCACGAAGTCATGATGCGTGGCACCTTTGCGAATGTCCGCATTCGAAACTCGCTGGTTGATATGGAAGGTGGATGGACTAAACATATACCCACAAATGAGACAATGACTATCTGGGATGCTGCTGATAAATACAAGGCAGATAAGACTCCTTTAATAATTTTCGCTGGACAAGAATATGGCACCGGATCTTCTAGAGATTGGGCAGCAAAAGGCCCGGCTCTTCAGGGCGTCAAAGCCGTGATAGCAGAGTCTTTCGAGCGAATCCATCGGTCGAATTTAATCGGGATGGGCATCCTACCTCTCGAATTTATCGACGGCGAAAATGTGCAAGCTTTGAGTCTAGCTGGAGATGAAATAATTGACATAAAAGGCATCTCAGAAGACCTAAGTCCTCGATCTCAAATCAGTGTAACTATCACGAATAGCCAAGGCACGACTAGGGATCTTACCGTACTCTGCAGGATCGACACCGGTGTTGAACTTGAGTACTACAAAAACGGAGGAATCTTGCAATACGTGCTTAGGGGATTATTAAATAACTAGAACGAAGTCAAACCGCCAAATAACTGCATCTCAACTTTGGTGTTTTGCCTGATATTCCCGATCAGCGCGTTTGCCTTGATAAACGCTCATATCGATTGCTCGCCACACACTGGGAACCAATTTATAAAGTAGCCGAGGCTCAGTTTTCATATTGGCGAAAAAAGCCTCTACTGCTGCTTCATTGCCGGGGTCACCGCGTCCAACATATTTTTCCGCAAGGCGCCGAGAAATTGGCCATATGTCAAATTCCGGCTCCGTGAACAATTCAACCGTTCCATCCACACCCACGTGTCCGGAAAAGTCACCACCATTTTCAATACAGAGAGATGCCCTTGAATCATTTTTCAGCTGTTTGCACCAGATTCGACTATGTGTCCCAGTTATCCAAAATTCACCATCATCATGCAACCACCATATCGGTACCGTATAGGGCAATCCATCTTTTCGCAGTGTGGCTATTATTCCGGGTATAGGCAGGTTTAAAAATTTGGTTAACAGTTCAGAGGACATTCGCGGCATTTCAACACCAATCTACTTAATCTTTCCAAACAGTATCTTACTCCATCAAAACAGCTGCGGACGTGAGTTCGATGGTGCTTGCAAGGGTTTGCTCCTACGATGACGTTGAGCCCATTGGGAAGAACATCATGTTGAATCTCATATCTGAAGACTCAGCCTTCAGCGTACTTAAAATTCCGAGCTTCCGACGAATTTGGATCGCTGGAGGGCTTTCGGCCTTGGTCAGATGGCTTGATATGTTAGCTATCGGGATATTTACCTACCAACTAACTGAGGACGCCGGGGCCGTTGCATTCACGTTTGTTGTGCGAATGTTCCCGAGACTACTCTTTGGACTATTCGTGGGTGCACTGAGTGACCGATTTAACAGGAAATATCTCTGGGTAGGTGCCCTACTCTTTGTGACTACATCGTACTTGCTGCTTGGCCTCGCAATCGCATTCGCTGACATTAAGTACTGGCAACTCTTGTGCTTCGTATTTCTCCTGGCAATCGGTTGGTCCATCGAGTTCCCAAATAGAAAGGCTATTATTGCTGACACTGTCCCAGACCAGCTACTTGGACGAGCCATCGGGATTGAATGGAGTACAGATTCTCTTGCTAAAATTCCCGGGCCACTAATCGCGGGGGGACTAATTGCCTTTATTGGTGCCGAGTGGGCGTACCTCATTGGAGCTTTGATTATTTTGGTCGCGACCGCTGTCGCTTCAACTGTGGTTTTAGAACCAATTGCAAGAAACACCGAGGACATCAGCTCACTAAATCAAGTAAAAGACGGACTTAGATACGTAAGATTTAACCGGTTATTACTTGGGGCGCTTGGGGTTACCTTCGTATTCAATTTAGCTTTTCCTGCTTACAATTCCCTGCTGCCCGCGATTGGTCGAGATATATTGAATGCAGATCCATTTCAAATCGGAATACTTGGTGCACTAGAGGGATTGGGAGCTGTATTAGGCTCACTTTGGATTGCACAGTATGCCAAGGAAATTCGATTCAGCCAAATCTATTACGCGGGAACCGGTTGGTTTCTAATCTGTGCAGCTGCGTTTGCATTTTCTGAAATATATCTATTAAGCGCAGCTTGCATATTCTTACTTGGTTTTGGATTCGCAGCTTTCGCAACGATGCAAACAACCCTCCTAATTCGAGTGTCTTCTCCGGAGATGCGCGGCAGAGTACTCGGTGCGCTTTCATTTTGTATTGGTCTGGGGCCCCTAACTGCCGTGCAAATCGGACCTTTGGTGAGCTACATCGGCTTTCAATATGGATTATTTGTGGTGCTACTAGAAGGCGCAATATTATTGGCGGCGACAGCCTATTTCTTTCCAACAATTATTCAAAAACTCACCACAGAACTCATTCGGCAACATGGAGAATCCGCAAAAACACAATAAATACCGTCAAGCTTGAAAGCCGCGTACTATTACCCGCATGACCACCGAAACTAAAATCGAGCCGACCCACAATAAACTGTCATTCAAAGGCCTCGTAGCAGGTTTATCGGTTGGGCACGGGATAAAACATTTTGCCCAAAGCGTATTTCTTATGCTGGTTCCTGGACTGAAAGAAACTCTAGATATCTCTGGATTAGGCATGGGCTCTATCCAATCTATTCAAAGTGTTTCAAGTGCTGTGTCAAATATTCCAGCTGGTGCTCTAACCGATATTTACCCGAACCGAATCCGTTGGTTGTTAATTTTCTCGATGGCCATGCTTGGATTGGGTTATGTCACATTAAGCTCAGTAGACAATTACTGGATGGTTTGTCTCGCCGTTGCATTTGTTGGTTTTGGTCAAAGTTTTTGGCACGCGCCAGCATTTGGGACTCTAGCCGCCCGTTATCCTGCTCAAAGAGGTTTAGCAATATCACTGCACCTGACCGGCGCTCAGGTTGGAAATACGCTTGGCCCATTCATAATCGGTATATCTCTAGACGGTATAGCCTTGACCAGCCTCGGAATTTTGTCATTTGACGTCGACGCATTACTAAGCTGGCAGCAGGTATCTCTATTAACTGGAGGACTCTGTCTGATAACTTGCCCCGTGATTTTTTTGGCCATGAAAGATGATGCAAGTTTAAAACTTAATACCGAAAATAAATTACAAGCCTACCTAGCCTCGGGCCGTCAGTTACTCAAGAATCGATACGTAATTGGTTACACCCTACTGGGTGGTCTTCGTGGTGCAGTCCACGGTTCATTCACTCTCTTCGTCGTCATATATATGGCTGAAGTACTTGACTTCTCGCAGTTCAAAATAGGATTTCACATTGCCTTACTTACGGCTGCAGGAGTCATAAGTACCCCTATCATGGGTCACCTATCAGATAATATTGGGCGAAAACCGGTCATCATCACAGCTATGTGCATAATGGCAGTACTTATTCCTGCTTTTCTTGTAATACCAATAGGTATTCCATTCACAATTGGTCTAGCCGTACTTGGACTGGTCTTCTTTTCGGTTATGCCCATAATCACAGCAGCAGCCCAAGATTCAGCAGGTAGTGGCTCCGAAGGGTCTGTGACAGCAATGATGTTCCTCGGCTTATCCCTCGTCTCGTTAAGCTCTCCACCAATAGCAGGAAAGATTTATGACTCTGCGGACTTCGACGGCGTGATAATTTTTTGCACGATAGTTGCGGTTATAGGGGCACTACTAGCAATAATTCTACCTACACCACCATCACCAAAAGTGCTAGAAACGGTCACCGAGGTATAAATTTTAGCCAGTCTCCTTGATCTTGTAGCAAACCGATTCCTGGCTCTGAAAAATGTGCCGAGGCCAATAAGCTTTGATCCTCCATTGCCCTTGCTAGTAAAGAACGACGTGTTTTTATGCCCTCCACAGGATCTTTGTCTGACTGAAATGCTCTGCCAGGTTCGGAGACATAAAAAGGATTGACAAGCACATCACCGACAATAAGTAAAGATTCATTGTTCGAATAAATTCTTGCCGACATATGTCCAGGCGTATGACCAGGTGTTTCAAAAATCTCTACACCGGAGGTGATTTTGTAGTCACCTTCGACCAATCTCAGTACGCCAAATTTCCTTAGAGGTTCAATGAATCTGCCAAAAAAAGGAGGGACTGGATCTCGACTAGTAAACTCTTTCCAATCGTTTTTATGCAAGATATATTCTGCGTTAGGAAATCGTGGCGAACCATCTGAATTCAGATTCCAGGCTACATGATCGGGATGGGCATGGGTCATAAATACGAAATCAATATCGTCACTAGCTATCTGAAACGACTGCAAAGCATCCTTTAGTCCGCCTCTCATGTTCTTATATCGAGGATATGGACCGATTCCAACACCCGTGTCCACGAGAATCAATTTATTAGAGGACTCAACCAAGAAACAATTATTGTGAATCCGCCATTGATGCAGTTCACCATGAAAATCATTAGGGAATAGTTCGTGGTATATTCCCCATTCTACTGTCGCTCCATCATCTGTTTCTTCCTGATATGGATAACCGTCTAAGTCTGCAAATCCGTCCGGCAAACACGTGACTTTGATATCCCCAACATCAATTGAAATCATAAACGCCTAGTCGCCAACTCCTAATTTCTCATTTGGTTCAACCAGCGCATCACCGCCGCCGTAAGCCACTGGTGCTCCATCGGCGCGCCAACACGCTGCACCTTCCATTGCTCCCGTCACAGGATCTCGATAAATTCCATTCATACCTCCACCGACCTTGAATAAACTACTGACAGAGTGACCTCTAAGAGTAAGTTTCTCAATAGAGTCCTCAAGATCGGGAAACGATTTTTCAATCTCCAACCCAAGACCTTGGTCAAAAACACGGGGCGCCTCAATCGCCTGTTGCAGACTCATTCCATGAATAATCACGTTCGTAATTGCCTGATGCACAGTTCCAAATATTCGAAGACCTCCGACAGATCCAAGGGTGAAACTAGTCTCACCATCTCTCAAAACGATCACCGGCGACATTGAAGATAATATCCTCTTACCTGGTGCTATCGAGTTCGTTCGACCAGGTCTTGGATCCATTAATTCCATAGTATTGTTAAGAAGCATTCCCGTACCGGGAACAGTGACCTTCGAACCAAATCCGCCATGCAAAGTATTTGTTGACGCGACCACATTGCCCTCAGAATCCATAGCGCAACAGGTAGTAGTTTCATTATGCTCAGGCGCAGGTTGAAGTCCGAAGTTATACATCTGAGCCAAATTCTGGTCGATTTCAGAAGCTCGCTCCTTTGCATAATCATCTGAGGTCAGCCAATCAATCGGAATTGTAGTAGTTTTCGGATCAGCCATGAATTCTGTTCGATCAGCGAAGGCAATCTTGAGTGCCTCTGAAGTCATGTGAATAGCATCAGCTGAGCCGAATCCTATACCCTCTAAATCAAACTGATTCAGTATTTTCATCATCTGAATAATATGAACGCCACCAGACGAAGGTGGCGGTGGCGCAAGAATTTCGTAACCACCACCAATACTCCCGCGGACCGGAGGTCGTTCATAGATTTCATAAGCAGCAATCTCTTCCTCCGTAATAAGTCCACCATTTGCGGCCATATCATCCGCTATCGCCTTTCCTAAAGGCCCCCCATACAGATAATTGGCCCCGAATCGACCTACCATTTCTAGCGTGTTTGAATAGTCAATTCTCTGAATCAAATCATCAATCTCAGGAATTGCGTCGTTAGGCAAAAATACCGAACGGCTGTCTGGAAATCGTCTGAGACCTTGCTCAGCGTTGATTATTGATTGCCGTAAATATGGACTGACCCGAAAACCCGATCGCGCTAATCGGATAGCAGGACCCACCACGTCAGACAATGAGAGGTTTCCGTACTTTTCAATTGCAGTGCACCATCCTAAGCAAGTACCGCCCACTCCGACAGCTAGGTGTCCGGTCCAATTTAATTCGTCAACTACACCATGCTCCGGATGATTCGGAAGTGGATCAAATAAATCAGATGTAGCTGCACGAGGTACTTCAGAATAATTATCGATTACCACATCTCTTCCGTCAGCCATATGAATATTGGTAAATCCTGCCCCGAAAATAGTTGTCATCATTGGCTCAACTACTGAAAGCGCAAACATCGTCCCTACCGCAGCATCAACCGCGTTACCACCCGCCAGAAGTAGCTCAGTGCCGGCCATCGATGCTAATGGATGATTGGAAGTTACAACTCCTCGGGATCCAACTGCCGGTTGTTTAACTGTGGCAAAGTCATATGATCCTGAAGAATCGCGTTCTGGTTTCGGGGGTGCTAATGATGACATAATTGCTCCTCGTGAAATAGACAATACTCAATTATTCGAAACAAATCTTCTCATAACACTCGCTAGTCGATCAGGCACCTGTGCATTTGGATAATGGCCTACGCCCGAAAATACGTGTAAATGTCTTAACGACTCAGGCAGTTGTAAAAAATAAGACAAGGGCTCTTCTGGGGGCACCACATCATCCGCATCACCGAGCACAACAAGCGTAGACACCTGTAACCCGATCGCCACATCATTGATACCACTCCAGGGACGAGCCTGCCCGTGTATCCGCTGGCTCGGATTATTATCGATATCACTCCTAAGCTGCTGTCGAATCTCTGAAGATAATCCGAGATGTTGGTTCTCCCAATGCTCGAAAGCTTCGGGGCTCAACGCCTCTCCGTACCCTGCACGGGTACGTTTATTCATTGACGATTGGGGTGCAGTTTTCTCTACTGCAGGGCCAGCAATTTGAATCAGTTTATCCACAACTTTAGGAGCATCACGCAAAATATAACCAGCAACAATCGTACCTAACGAATGTCCCACTAGTATACATCGGTCAATATGAAGTTCACTAAGCACCGCTAAAAGATCAAGCGCGTAATTTGATGGATGATAATCAGATAAATCAGATGTGTGATCAGACCCACCGGCACCACGCAAACTAATCGCATACGACTCATATCCTGATTCCGCTAAATCAATCTGCACGGAATCCCAGATTCGTGCTGAGGAGCCAGCACCATGAACCAGGATAAATGGTGTATCGGATTCTGAGCCTTTGTGAAAATATTCGAGTGTGACGCCTCTGACATTAATTAAGGACATGCATTCACCTTCCAATCTCGCTGACCCGATTAGACACTCTACCGACGGTCAATCCAGAACAATTAATGACTAATAAGTATTGTCTGAGCGGCAATCTTGATCGTGATCTCAATCTCACCATCTACCACTTTCCAATCAAGATCCGAATTCGAAGTGACTGAACAAGTATCTAGACTGATATGGCTGACTCGAAAATTTGTGTCCTCACCCCGCATACTAGGAATACCGTCATCCGTTGATATGACGAGTCTCCGTTTCTCTGAATCATAACTAGCCTGAGTTAGGGAAATATTCGGAAAGTCAACCCCATGAACCGTCGGCTGATCGAACTTCTCCAAATTTGGCCTATCAAAAAGCTTTGCCCATGCGCCAGCTGAACCAGCTTCAGCGTAGGCCATAATCGCATTGTATTGGCCCCGCGGATAAACCTCATTTAAGCCAAATCCCCAGGTGAATTCACCTGATTCAGAATCCCAAGTAGGTTCATAATTCGCATCGGCATGCAAAATCAAATTACTATAGAGCAAATCTTTACCAAATTCTCGTGCCAAGGCAGCAGTCCTTACCAAAGAGCTCACGCCACGCTCTCCGTCAGGAATAGTGACCGACTCGGACCATCCAAGTCTGTCAATCATGTTGTCAAATAATATCGCCGTGTCTTCGCGGTGTTGCGCTGCCGTATGAAAATAAAGTAGCGACCCACTCGCACTGGGAGCGACGTGATGATAGTCAATCACAGGGTCGTAATATAAGGTTTGAGAATCGGGTGGATTCCCATCTTCAAAAGGTATATAAACACGCTTGGTGTACTCCCACCAATCGTTATATATCGAGTGAGTCGAGCCGTCGAATAAAATGTCATACAGCCTCAAACCGAGACCAGCTGCGCCCAATCACGTGGGCCATATCTTAGTGTTTTCTCAGTGCGGACCTTCCGGGTTTCGTTCCCATTGTTCTCGTAGAAAATGAGCCATTCTCTCATGAGTCCAAGAGAACGTATTCTCTCCGTCACGAACAATATCAAAAGGTTCATTCCATTTTGGATCACCCGAGACATACCTGTGTAATCCCATCACAACAAGGAACCAACCGCGATAAAATAAATTCCCGTCAGCGCCTACGGGATCCATTTGGAGTCCCCACGGCTCGACACCATTAGCTGTCCAACCCGGTACATCATAATCATCGATCAAATGTTCGGGAAGCAGTCGCTGAAAAGCTTCAGGATACTTACCTCTGCGTGGATCTTCTCCGATTTGGTCTAACCAATCCTTAGCAGCCCAATACCCAGAATATCTCTGCACAATCTCATCCAGAATCGAGCTGTAGACCTCGCGCCATGCCGGCGTTGTCTCGGCCATCAAAGCAACTGAATAACTGGACTCGAATAGATCGAATCTATGCCATGAAGTAGTAGGTTCTCCGGTGCGATCGTCCCAGTGATCATGGGGCTTGCCGTCTTTGTTCCAGTTATCGGGGGTATGGGCTTTTCTGTACAAATACCTAAGCCAACCCCGAGAACGTTCGCTCAGGATAGGGATATGACTAACTAATTCCTGTTGCATTATCGGGCTTGCCTCACACCTGTATTTTCTACATCAAAGTGTAGTCCATCAGACAGTTCTCTATATTCGTAGTACGCTCTTCTCTCATGAGTCTCACAGAAATCGACAAACAAAACGGTGCGCCAGCCTGGCTCAAAAAAAACTCTGCAGGACTAGTCTTCTGTCTTGTCATTGGGGCAATAGCGTGGACTATCGCAGAGATTGAGAAATCATTAATCGACCGGGCCGTAATCGACGCTCTAGTCATTGCCATTGTTCTTGGAGTCATCGCTAAGAACTTGCTGCCTCTACCCTCGGCTATAGTACCCGGCAGCAAGTTTGTGTCTAAACAAGTTCTTGAAGCCTCAGTGTTACTGCTAGGAGCAAGTGTGGCGCTACAAGACGTCACATCATCTGGAATTTCACTAATATTTCTCATCGTTGTTGCGGTATTCGGTGGACTGTCAGTGGCCTGGATAGTGGGTCATAAACTTCTAGGACTAAGCTCCCGTCTAGCTGTATTAGTAGGAGTTGGTAATTCAATATGTGGGAATTCAGCAGTCGCGGCAGTCGCACCCGTTATCAAAGCAACCCCAAACGAAGTCGCTGCAGCCATTGGAATTAGTGCAATACTGGGTGTCGGACAGATTTTACTACTACCTCTATTTGCCCCTGCACTGAATCTAACGAATATAGAGTATGGAATATTGGCGGGTATATCTGTGTACGCAGTGCCACAAGTCGTCGCGGCATCGTTTGCTGTTTCGCCGCTTTCCGGACAGACAGGGACATTAGTTAAACTCGTCCGAGTCCTATTTCTTGGACCCATGATTCTCTTGCTCGGCATTCTCCATCGCGATACAGAGAATTCTTCCTCCCTAAAGGAGAAAATTAAGACCTACATCCCATGGTTTGTCGCAGGATTTCTCCTATTGACTCTACTTAGAACCGCCGACGTCATATCACAAGATTTGGGATTGCAAGCTCGAGAACTGAGTAAACTTCTTTTTGTGGTCGCAATGGCTGGACTCGGACTTGGTGTAGACGTCAGAGAGGTTGGAGCTGTGGGTACACGAGTCGCAATAACAATACTCGCGACCATGTCGTTCATGATCGCGCTCGCATTAGTTGGAATTCCCTTATTGGATTTAGGTTAGTTAACTCACAGTACGTGACTTAAATTTCCATGCATCGCCCTGCTTAACCAGAATATCGTTATAAGTCAGACTAGCGAGTACATCACCACCACGCATTAGATTTAGATAGCAGCAAAGCTGCGCTTCATTTTCATCCCCGTCGATTACGAGATTATTTACCCAGTGCCGCGTACCCGGCATCTTTTCAGCAAAACCACTTGCGAAATCACTCAACTCATCTGTGCCCGCCGCTTGACCATTGGCTGAGTGAAAAGTTCCATCTTGAGTGAATGTCGAGGCCCATACTGGCCCATTGCCAGAATCAATAGCTTGGTTATACCGCGATACCAATTCGTTAATTTCAACTCTATCTGTGCTTGTTAATGACATATTTTTTACTCCTCATCTCCGTTTATTATAATGACTACTCAACTGGGTATTGGTTTTGAATCTCCGCAGCTGTTAATCCAACCCAATCACTAAACACGAGTTCGTCATACAGAATTTGCCCTGTTACTTGGTTTGGAGATTGCTCGCAAATCCATACCGCCGCGTCCCCTATGATCTTGCCACTCATTCTCCAGCCCGTATAGTCCGGATCGCCTCCCTTCGTCCGAAAGAAGTGTCCACCTTCTGACCAAATCGGCAAATGGGGGGAAAGGGCGTTCACTGAAATATTCCTGTCACTCAGCTCCGCGGCGAGACCTTGAGTAAATCGTTCGAGTGCCGCCTTTGTGGTGCCGTATGCTGAACCCTCAGCTCTCGGTGAATCATAAGGGCCTGCCCCAGGACCAATCGCTGCACGAGAGGAAATATTAATAATGTGACCTGATCCTGACTCCTCAAATACTGGAACAATTGCCCTCGCCATAAGGAAAGGGCCCAAAACGTTCACTTTAAAAATTAAGTCCCAATGCTTAACTTGCAGGTCAGTTATCCGGCCAGGTATCAAAATTCCAGCGTTGTTAATCACGATGTCTATCCGGCCGAATCTTGCTATCGTTGCCTCGATAGTATTCTGAATATCCACTTCACTTGTTACGTCACAGCGCATCGAGGACGCAGTTCCACCTTGAGCTTGGATATCTGCAACGGTTGAAGTGAGACTTCCTGGAATATGTGAATCCGAATCACTTTCAGTTCTTGCGGTCGCCATCACAGATGCTCCAGACAGAGCCAAACTCATGGCTATGTCTTTCCCAAGTCCCCTGCTGGCTCCTGTAACTAAAGCAACTTTACCCTCAAGCGATCCCATATTACGTACCCCTAATCCATTAATTTCTCGCCACTGTAGCAGTGAACGGTCATCTGCAGTGATTTTTGTTACACTGCGTTCATCATCACGGAGGATTTAAATGGACTTTAACTTTACAAGCGAGCAAGAATCATTCAGAAATGAAGTACGTAGTTTTATCGCGGAAAACTTACCTACACAAACCACTGACGTATCTGATGAAGGAATGTACGATCAAAAGAAATTTGATGAACGGCTTCAGTTCCAAAAAGCCATGGCTACAAAAAAATGGAACACCATGGCGTGGCCTAAAAAGTTTGGTGGCCTTGAAGCGCCTCATTGGCAGCAAATGCTGCTCAACGAAGAAATGGCTTATAACCGGGCCCCGAGTGGCGGGAATCATGGTATTGATTGGGTAGGACCCGCTCTCATGCTTGTTGGCAGTGAAGAACAGCAAAAGGAACACCTCAATAAGATTGCGAACGCTGATGATGATTCGTGGTGGTGCACATTCTATTCCGAACCAGGCGCCGGCAGCGATCTAGCATCCTTGCAAACACGGGCAATCCAAGACGGAGATGAATTCGTAGTGAACGGGCAAAAAATATGGACATCTGGCGCACATCGGTCCAATTGGGGTTGGCTGGCAGCGCGGACAGATCCTGACGCACCGAAACACCGAGGAATCTCAATGTTTCTTCTTGATCTTGAAACCCCTGGCATCACGATTCGGCCATTAATTAACATGGGTGATGAGCATGGCTTCAATGAGGTTTTCTTTGAAGACGTGCGGCTACCAAAGAAAAACCTCGTCGGAGAACAAGATCGTGGCTGGTATCATCTTGCCGTCGCACTCGACTTTGAGCGCTCTAGCATCGCAGGGTTCTCGGGAAGTCGAAAGACGGTTGAGGATCACATACAATTCGCCGATGACAACCCACATAAAATTGACCAAAATCCAGATGTCCGACTGGAATACGCGGACAGAATGATCGAAATTGAAATCGGCACTAATTTGGCCTACCGTATCGTTCATATGCAAACAAATGGCATCATCGCTAACTATGAAGCGTCAGCGGCAAAATTATTTAGCTCCGAGCTAAATCAAAGAATTGCTCGAACCGGGTCAAAAATGCTAGGACTTGAGAGCCTCATGCGCCCTCAAGAGCCAAGAGCCCCGCTGGGTGGAACAATAGGACAGTCATATGTCACCAGTGTGTCATCAACAATCGGAGGCGGCACTTCTGAAATCCAGAGAAACATAGTAGCCACTCGAGGCCTTGGTCTCCCGCGTGGTTAACTCGTTGAGATTCTGATTACATTGCAAAATATGAGCGAAGCATCTCGTTTGGTTCAGATGACCGATCAACTGTTGAGTGAAATACTCAACAGTCTTACGGATATGTCCAAAGAAACTCTTAATATGGATCTCGATATCCCCGAAGTAAATTCGCTCTACGTGCTTGCAAGGCATGTACTTGGAAGTGTTGAGGAGTGGGGTCTGTATTTTGGAACTGGGCACCAGGTCCAACGCGATAGAGATTCTGAGTTCAAGGCGTCGGGTGAAATCAATGAGTTAATTGAATATAAAAATTCTTGGATGCCTCTGCTTCATGAGCGCGCTTCGAACATTGACGACAGTCAATTAAACAACGACAGCTGGCGTCCAGAGCCAGGAATATCCATCGGTGATGCTCTGCTGCACACAGTCGACCATACAGCGGTTCATCTCGGCCATCTTCAGCTCACTAAACAATTAATCGAACATCAGGCTATTCGTAGACTTTAGATGCCACTTTATTCTTTGCTATAAAGTCCCAGTCAAGCTTTACGCCCATTCCATGGCCCGTCGGTACGGTAACGCACCCTTCTGAGTCAATTGCATCAAGCTCATCCTCATAGTCAATATAGACAGGAGGATTCGCACGCTTAATCCGTGGATGAATTAATCCCATCTCGTAATAGTTGCAGTTTCGAATAGCCGCCATAACATGTCTACGCGATGGACCGGGTGCATGCGGTTCAGCATCCAATCCAAATCCTTCGGCAGCGTGAGCTATTTTCATCACACCCGTGATTCCTCCATCGTAATCTGGATCAATTCGCAAAAAATCAGTGCCCCCAGCAATTACAAAGTCAACGTGTTGCTCTAGACCACGAATATGTTCAGTCTGCAGCAAAGGCGTCCTAATTAGCTCACGAAGTTTTTTATGACCAAACGCCGAAACTCCTCCGTCTCTGTACGGATCTTCAAGCCAATAATATCCGTATTCGTCGCATGCCTTACCGACTTGCAAAGCATCTCCCCAAGTAAGTAAGCTGCTGGCTGGATCAAGCATGAGATCCATTTTGCCACCAACTCTATCTGCCACAACCTCTAGCAGTTTTATTCTTCGCTTCAGTGAAGACTCACGCCACCAATGAATCTTGTACGCTGGATAACCAAGTTCCAAGCATTGCTCCGCAAAGTCAGCATAAGCCTCCGGAGAACTTAATCCATCTGGCTGATCATCCCCAACCATAGTACTGGCGTAAGCTGGCAATTTTGTCCTATATTCCCCAAGTAACTGGTAAATAGGTGCTTCGTGATATTTACCAGCAATGTCCCAAAGAGCCATATCTACCTGTGACATTCCCATTCGAGCCTGCTGCTTCAATGCTTGCTTGGCGTCGTTATAGAATGCCTCGCGCGCCAAAGCATTTCGACCAAGTAAAGCGTTAGCACACTGCCCCACACCAGCCAACTCAGAAGCGTTACCACCCATATACTCGCCAGTTATCCCAATGTCGGTAAAAATCTGCAACACGCGTCCTACTGCGCTGTGCATTTTTCCTTTTTGATAGACAGGAATGCGTGTTTTCTCATGAGGTGTGATATCAGGAACGTCGTACGTAAACTCAGTGATTTCTAATTTCGTAACTACTGGAACAGCCATGGGTGTCTTCTCTCTGGACTAAACAGTCTCCAACGTATCGTCTAAATTTTCGTCCGCACTATCTGAACCTGAAACCGCACGAAGTTCCGCAAAGTCACGACGCATTGCAGCCTGCATCAATCCGGCGTCAGTACTATGCATCACAAATCTTGCACCCAGCTCGATTGCCGTAGTAGATGTCTCCAAAGTTTGCTGATGAATCATTACAGGGACACCGTGACTTTCTGAGGTCTCTATCACACTTTTAATTACATCAAGATATTTGGAGTTTGTTACCTCATCCGGGATACCAAGGGACGTAGTCATATCGTTAGGTCCAATAAATATTCCATCAATCAAACCTACGTCAAGAATCTCTGAAAGACGATTATATGCAGGCTCGCTCTCAATACCGATTATGACGATAGTATCCTCATGCCGAGCTTCTAAATATGACTTGGTTTTATCACTTGGAAATTCTCCGGTCGTAATCGCACGAGTTAAGTATTCGCCTTTTAGAGGATGATATTTGGCAGTCGCTACACATTCTCTAACTTCCTCAACTGTTTCGCAGTAGGGAACAAGAACACCAGCAGCCCCGGCATCCAACGCCATAGCTACCCAATGTGACATCGGAATTGGAATCCGCACGATCGGTGCTATATCAATATCACGTAACATACGACATAACTCCTGTATTTCCTTCCGGTCACGCGACCCGTGCTCCGAATCGATTACCACGAAGTCCATAGTCGAGCCCGCAAGCGAGGAGCGAAATCGAGTCACTCCCATTGCTGAAAGCATGCATCCAAACACGCGACTTCCACTGTTTAAAGTCTTTTTTATGTCAATACCGTTCATCACACACCTCCAATAATTAAATGAAGGGTAGCGTGTCTTTTATAAAGCGTCAGCGACTATCAAAAATGATTCTTAATTTCACCGAGCCAGTGCGAAGTCAAAGGGACCATACCTGCCTATAACTTGTATCAAAGGGCCTATCCCGAACGCGAACCATAACGTCCCCAAGCCAATACTTCCGCCCAAAATAAATCCACATACAAGAACAATTATCTCTATCGATGTTCGTGCCACAGCGATGGGAATGCCACGTTTTGCTAGTCCAGTCATCAAACCGTCACGTGGCCCCGAACCCATATTCGCCCCAATGTAAATAACCGTGCCCAAAGCCACTAAAACTGGTCCTAAGAGCATCATCATGAATCTAACGGCCAGAAGATCAGGTGTAGGTAAAAGGAACACACCAAGATCGATAGTCAATCCAATCACTAACGCATTCAAAACAGTTCCAAGACCGGGACGCTCTTTCAATGGAAGCCATAGAAGCATCACAAGTGCACTCACACCTATACTTATAATCCCCACACTACTCAGGTCGAGCTCAACTTGAAACACGCGCAGAGTAATATCGGTGCGCAGTGATATGCCCTGATGAAATACTTCCCACGGGCCTAACCCTAATCTGCCCTCTAACATCAAAGCGAGACCAAACCCGAATGAAACTAGGCCGAGATTCAACCGCCCAAGTCTAAGAATTAATGCTGCCCGTTGAAACATACTCGCCTAATTATTAGTTATCACAACATTTTTCTCAGAACAACTTTCACAGAAGAAGTTAACATCTAACTGATTAAGAAAATGCATCTAACACTTAGGAAAATATTAATGGTCGAATTCATGCAATTAGCAGATACCCAACTCGGTATGCAACGCCACTTGAGCTTACAGACAATGAATAATCCAGAGTTTCGCAAAGAACGACAGCAACGATGGATTAATAATGGATTCGTTCCCGCTGGCGAGGCTCCAAACGAACTCCCACAAAATGTCACGGATATGCAAGAAGAAAAAAATAACTTTTCGCACACGATAGATATTGCCAACGATATAAAGCCGGCCTTTGTGATGATCTGTGGAGATCTGGTTAATAACTTGGATCAGCAAGACCAGAAAGACGCCTTCTCGGACGTCACAAAAAGACTAGCCCCCGAGATTCCACTCAAGGTTGTCCCAGGAAATCATGACGTCTGCCCAGATTTTTACAATGCGTCACCCGACGCTTTGAGTGAATATCGAAAGGTATTTGGGCACGACTACTATTCTTTCCTCGTGGAAGAGACACTTTTCATAGGATTGAATTCCGAAATATTCGATTCCAGCGATTTACTGGGCAACGAATATGCAGTACAAATGGAATTCATTCGTGACACCCTACTCTCAAAGGAGGCGACTGAAGCACATACGATATGCGCGTTTATGCACAAGCCTTTGTTTCTTGAGAATCCGCTTAGCGACGACTCTCATGGTCAATTAAAACCTGCCCATCGGATGGAACTTATGAATCTTCTTGAGAGTTCTGGTGTGGAACTTATGCTAGCTGGACACCTCCATCACAATCGTGAAGCCACATATAAAAACATGAAATTAGTGGCTAGTGGGGCGGTTGGCTACCCTATTTCGGGATCCTGCGGATACCGACTGGTGTCAATTACACCGGAGAACATTGCACACGAATATCACTCACTATGATTTTTACTAGCCTGATTTCTAGCGCGCCGACCCATTAGTATCATCCCGACAGTGACGATCAAAATCAACAGAGACAAAATAATGACAAAGATCAGTCCGGATCCAAAAAATTCGTCCAGAATGGAACGAATCCAGCTAAGCAGCGTGGGATCGATTCCTCCCTCATGGTGAAGTCGATAATCAGTTAGTGGCCACACCAGTCAACTCCGAGTCAGCTATTTGATACCGGCCAGAAAATCTTCTCTCTTGAACAGACCAAGAAATAAACATAGCTACTACCAATGCAATCACTACTCCCAAAAACACATTGTCATAACTACCTGTCGTATCAAAAACAGTACCTGCAATCCAGACGCACGCGCCACCCCCTAGCGCGTGAGCACAATTAGTTAGACCTGTCAGAGTTCCAACCTGCTTCAAGCCATATATATCTGCAGTTAAACTACTTGTCAGTGGCACACTTGAAAGCCAAGATCCACCGCCTATTATCGCAAATGCCCATAAACCCCACGCAGGTGGCAAGACTATCAAGCACAGAAACCCTATCGCTCGAATGCCATATACCGTGCCCAGCAACACACGTCTTTCTATTCGGTCAGATAACCAACCGACCAATAAAAGCACCGAGCCATTCACACCAGCCAATACACCAAACGCTAAAGCTCCTTGAGTCGAAGAAATTCCCTCAGAAATTGCCCACCTAACATAATGAACCGAAATTATCGAAGTACTGACACCACAAACAACATAAGCCAGAGATAGCTGCCAAAACGGCAGGCTACTTAGTGCATTCCGCCATTTATTGACTTCCAATGGTGGAGTTGTACCTGCGTTAGTACCTGTTTTTTCATCTTTGTGTTCAATTCCATCAGGAACTAAACCCACGGATGCGGGTGAATTCTGAACTAAATTCCAAATTATTGGAATAGCTACTAACCCATAGAGCAATACAAATCCTATGACCGTAAATCGCCAGCCAACAATATCAGTTAAATAAGATGCGAACGGAACCAGTATTAAGCCACCTAGAGCAGCCCCGCTCAGCAACACTGACATAGCAATCCCACGGAACTTATCAAACCATCGAGCAATCGTTACTGTTACGACGGTAATCGAGATACCGCCGGCAGTAAGCGAAATGATACATCCCCATACAAACGCTAGAAAAAAGACATTAGGAATCAATGACAACAAGAGATAACCAAAACCAGTCAGTGAGGCACCGAGTAGGAGAATAACTCGGCTCCCAAATCTGTCTATGAGTGCCCCGTATAGTGGGGCAGCTAATCCAGCCACCACTAGACCTATCGAAGCTGCGACGGAAATACTGCTAACTGATGTTGCGAATTCCAATTCCCATTCATGCACGAACACTCCAAATGATTGACGCGCGCCCATGTCTAGAAAAGTAACGAATGCCAAACCAAAAACTATATACCAGCCATAAAAAACACTGGAAGTCTTTTTAAATAGTGAACTCATCCGTTTACGGTACAGTAATAACTAATAACAAACAGTTTCGGCTGCTAGTCTTCAGAAACTTGCAAGGCAATCTTTCCTTTGGCCTGCCGATCTCTGACGATCGTCAGAGCAGATTTAGCGTCAGACAGAGGGAAAACGTTGGATACGAGAGGATTAATTTGACCGACTTCCCACAATTCGATGATATGACTTAATGCTTCTCGCATCAGGTGTGGTGATCCAGCCCTAACTTTACCAAAACTGAAACCCAACGCTGATATATCTTTTACCAACAGATGATTTGCTGGTATTTGCGGAACGGTTCCGCTAGCAAAACCAATAATAAGAATCCGACCACCAGGTAAAACACAATGCATGGACTCTTGGAATGCATCGCCACCAACAGGATCAAAAACGACATCAACTCCGTTAACCACATCAAATACAGAACTACTGATATTTTCTTTAGCGTAATTAATCAATGCGTCAGCTCCATAAGATTTTGCGATAGCTAGCTTTTCAGAAGTACTCGCAGTAGCAATGACGTACGCACCTAAGGCATGTGAAATTTCTACTGCAGTCAAACCGACTCCACCAGACGCACCATGCACGAGGACAACTTCGTCTTTTTCGACTCTTGCCCGATTCACCAAAGCCAAATATGAGGTTCCGTATGCAATCGGAATGGTAGATGCTACTTCATAGCTCATATCATCTGGAATCTCAATCGCGTTTACCGAGTCCGTTACCACTTCCTCCGCAAAACCACCGTGTGCAACAGCTGCCATCACGCGCTTCCCGATCAATGCATTAGCCGTAACTCCATGCCCCTCTGTCACTACTCCAGATATCTCGAGCCCCGGTGCAAACGGATAGGCCGGCTTATCTTGATATTTTCCCTGAATTAATAAAAGATCGGCAAAATTAACTCCAGCAGACCTGACTGCAATTCGCACTTGATCAGGTCTAACTTCAGGGGGTTGAAGCACGCCGTATGAGACTGAATCTACCCCGCCCGGCGCCGCCGCAATAATCGCTTTCATATAAAAACAGACTCCATCCCATAGATAAATAAATCAACAAGCCGTTGATAAAAGTTACCTACGACAAATCCACGCCCATCTTAGACTGAATCTCTGAAAACTCTTCAAGACTCATTTCGCGACCCATCGCGACCCACTCTTCATCAGAAATCTTCTGCCTCGCTGACATAAGACTTTCCGCGTCACTGCCTACTAAATAGCGGAGCTTTGGGTCATCGGTAGTAATTGCATCTAAAATCACCTGTGCTACATCCTCAGGCATTGCAGGGTTCTGTAGTTTGGTCGCAAAATGATGGCCAATTCGCTCAGAAAATTCTCTGTACGGTGACTCCCCCGACGGAGTCGCACGCTCATCTCGCTTGGTGAATATTGGAGTTAGCACCACGCCTGGTTCAATAAGCGCTACACGCACATCAAATCGATATACCTCAGCAGCAAGCACTTCCGTAATCGAGTCAAGAGCAAATTTACTGCCTACGTACGCACCCATACTCGGCGATGCAACGCGGCCCGCGACAGACGTTACATTAACGATTGTTCCGTGCTTTCGTTCACGCATTCCGGGTAGTACCAATTGCATCATCTGCAAAGCGCCAAAAACATTAGTTTCGAAAAGATCACGAAAAACTTCTATTGGGGTCTCTTCCACTGCGCCACCACCACCAATACCCGCATTATTAACCAGCACATCAATTTGACCAGTTTGCGAAATAACTTCCGCTACACAGGAATTACATGATTCCGCATCATTTACGTCTAATGGCAACACTGTAATTTCAAGACCTTCATCAGATGCGGCGGTGAGCAAATCCACCCCGGCCTCTGGGTTTCGCATAGTTGCGAATACATGGAATCCACTGCGCGCTAAATGCAAAGCAGTCGACTGGCCTATTCCTGTGCTAGATCCTGTTACTAATGCTATTTCCATATATCACTCCCCCACTTCCATCTTGTCATCATCATGAAACTTATTTCTGATGCACTACCGGTATGACTTCATTAATTAATTTTTGTGTTTGATGCATAATATCCGCTGAAGACGTGCCAATCGGACGGAGCACAAATTTAGAAATACCAGCTTCTCGATAAGCCGATAATGTCTCCAATATATCCTCCGCGTTGCCAACTGCAACATATGATTCAGCCGAATCTAATTCAGGAAACCGATCCAAGCGGGCAACCTGCTCTTGAATTACCGGCTCGTCCCAGCTACCAAACCGAAACGGTATTCCAGCACCGTAATGATCATCGTCTATAGGTTTATTGATTTTCGATCCTTCAGCTTTGATAGCTGCAACCACTGGTTTGATCTGAGCTGGGCTTTGAATTCCAGCCAACCAGCCATTACCAAGACCGACCGTACGTCGAATCGCAGCTTTAGAAGACCCACCAATCCAAAGGGGAAGAGGTTGCCTGACTGGTACTGGAGCGATACGCGCATTTGCGTATTTATAGTAGGTGCCATCATAAGTGACACGCTCGCCTTGCCAAAGCAAGGTCATAATCTCAAGCATCTCATCAACTTGCTTACCTCGTCCTTGCGGACTGCGCCCTGTCGCCGACCACTCGGGTATCGCAACAGAACCAACACCAAAAGCGGGGATAAGCCTACCATTGGATAAAAAGTCAATCGTCGCGCACTGCTTGGCGAGGATAAGTGGATCACGGAAGGGTAAAACCACCACATTCATTCCAAACTGTAACCTGTCTGTCGCTCCCGCTAATACTGCCATAAGCGCCAATGGTTCGAGATTTATCGCCTCAGATACAAGTCGATCACTTGTCCATATCGAGTCAACATCACCCGCCTCACACAACTCAACCCACTTAAAAAAATCCGAGCTAGTTTCAAAAGGGAAGCCAGCTATTCCAACTCCAATACTCTCACTCATAAAATTCCTTAGCTACGTTTTCCGAGGCAGTCTAACCGACAATATTCGGATGCTTTTTGTTATACGAGGTCAATCCCTCAAAGGCATATGCCAATTGCAGAACTTCGAATTCACTTCTTGGCCTACCTATAATTTGCAATCCAACGGGTAGACCTGCTCCCGTGAATCCCGCAGGCACGGAAATTGCTGGCAGTCCAGTCGCAGAAATGAAGTAACAAACCTTAGCCCAAGCCATGTATGTCTCCATTTCAACACCTTCGATTTCAGATACCCACTCAGTTTCGACTGAGAATGGAGGAACTTGACTCACAGGGCAAATCAAATATTCATAATGGTCAAAAAAAGCTATGACTCGAGCATAAAGCGCACTCCGCAGCTCAGATGCCTTTGATAGGTCTCTCCCTGACTGGGATAGTCCTTCTTCTATATTCCATATAACTGTATCTTTCAATTGATCTCGGTGATCTCGCAATCGATCTTCCATGAATCCAAAGCTCCATCCGCGCCATGCCATAAAAGCTTCATCGGCACCCGTAAAATCGGGTGCGTCCTCAGTCACCTCGCAACCCAAATCAGACAAAATAGAAGCCCCCGAACGCACGACTTGACGAATCTCTTGGTCAATAGGGAGTCCACCTAAGTCCTCGCTCCAGGCCACTCGTATTCCGGAAAAAGACTTATCAAGTGGAGCCAAAAACATTGATCCTGGAGTCTCAAGCGCCACGGGTGAATTGATATCCGGACCAGCGATGACACTTAACATAAGGGCAATATCAGAAACTGTTCTGGCCATTGGGCCCTGAACGCTTAAGTTTTGCCAAGCAGAACTTGAGCCCCGCACAGGTACTCTACCCACTGCCGGTCGTAATCCAACCACGTTGCAAAAATTAGCTGGATTTCTGAGCGAGCCGCCCAAGTCGCTACCGTCAGCCAAGGCCACCATACCAGTAGCCAAAGCGACAGCCGCTCCGCCACTACTGCCACCACATGTTTTAGTTAAATCGTACGGGTTAAGAGTTTTACCAAATACCTGATTGAACGTCTGAGACCCCGCGCCGAATTCAGGCGTATTTGTTTTACCAACTGAAATTGCCCCGGCCTCCTTTAAACGCTGAACGATCAACGCATCTTCCTCTGGAACATGGTCCGCGTATATAGGAGACCCGTACGTGGTCCGCATACCAGCCGTGTCAACCAGATCTTTATGTGCGACAGGAACGCCGTGCAGTGAGCCAAGATTATCGCCTTTGATAGTTTTCTCATCGGCTCTATCTGCTTCCACAAGAGCTTGCTCAGCATCCATCGTGACGATCGCGTTTACCTGTGGATTTATCTTATCTATTCGCGCCAAGTGCGCCTCTAATATCTCTCGGGCGCTTATTTTTTTTGATCGAATAAGCTCAGCAAGCTCACTAGCATCATAAAAACAAATATCGTCCGTCATGAGAAATTCCAAAACTAAAGTATCGTCAATCTATGATGATACGGGTTCTCTTAATTCCGTGGTCGGTTCAGTCCTGAACGATCCTGTCTTCAGGAGGTGTCTAAGTGCTGGACTGAATAACCCACCAAATACAAATATTATCAACCAAAGCACACTAGGTAAGATGAATAATATTCGCTCGCCTGTAAAGTCTGCGACGAGCCCGAATCCTAAATTCATAAAAGCCATAAAACCAGCTGCAATCATTATATAGACCGCCATCATGCGCCCTCTGTACTCGTCAGGAACAACTTGCTGGATCAGAGTTGCTGAGACCGCCATATAAGGAGCTTCCGTTGCACCTGACAGGAATCCACCGAATATTGCCATCAGAGGATTAGTGGCAAATCCTATAAAGAGTAGTGAAATACCACTTCCTAAGCCGGATACAATCAAAATTCGTCCACGTGCCGATTCGTCCGAGATAGTTGAAACAGCAAGTGTTGTGATTAGAGCTCCGAAACCTACACCTACAGAGATCGCAGCAAATGTAGAACTACCTGATCCAATCTCATCAGATAACCCTGGTAAAAGTGCGTCATAAGCCATAGTGAATCCACAGTGCACACCTATCAAGGAAAGCACCATGAAAAGTCGCTTATCGAAATAGGCATACTTAGCTGCCGCGGCCATCGGACTAATTACGTTAAATATACTCTCGGTGGATGGAAGCAGTGTACCCGATGGTCTCCACTGAATTCGATAGAGTTGAAAAGTTGCCATGAGAAAAAAAAGTGCGGTTAAAACAAATACCCAACCGGTCCCATCGTCAAATAGTGCCATGAGGATTCCACCAATAAACGGTCCCAACACCTTAGATCCATGTCTTGCAATGCCTCTAAATGAGACAGCACTCAACAAATGTTCGGGAGGCACAAGACTCGGAATAATGGCCTCTGAAGCAGGAGTAACGGCAGCCATCGCTGTACCCTGCAGGATTGCTAAAACTACCACATGCCACATAACTACAGAGCCGGTTAACGTCAAAAAACCTAACAAAAATGAGACAAGAGCTCCAAATAATGCAGCTATCATTGCCATCTTCCGTCTATCAAAGCGATCGGCAAACGTGCCTGCGACTGGACCTAAAAACAACATCGGAGCCATACCACCAAAGGTAACGAGACCAACTGCACTAGACGAGCCAGTTAATTCAAAAATTAACCAGCCACGCCCAAGCAAAGACGCCCAAGCCGCGGCTGAGGTAAGTACATAGTTATAAAACAACTTTCGAAAATCTGGTGACTGCAAACAGGGAAACTTAGCGAGCATGACGATACCTTTCACGCGTGCGCAAATATCTGAAATAAAAATCTAAAACAGATTACTTAGCTCGTACCTGAAGCTATCCGATCGGATAGTTCTGACATATAGCTCTCGTCATGGAATCGTGAGTCGCGTTTCTCTTTCATCGCCAATAGCGCCTCACGATGTTGAACCGTCTTCCTCGCTGCAGCGAATCTTTCGCTTGATCTGCGCCAAACAGAAGCAACATCTGTTGAAGCCAAATCATCCCAAATCATCCTCTTGATATTTGCCAAAGTATCTATGGGATTTGCTGCTATTTCTTGAGCTAGTTTAATCGCCTCTGGAACAAGTTCTTCAGGCTCATAGACCTTGCGAACAAGTCCCAGTTCGAGTGCTTCTTGCGCATTATATATTCGACCAGTCAGCATCATTTCTCGAGCTCGGTGGAGCCCTATGATATGGGGCAGCATCCATGCGCTTCCTACCTCTGGTGTGAGCCCGATTGCCGCAAATCGCATAGAAAAGCGAGCAGTAGTCGAAGCTAGAAGTGTGTCGAAGAGTAATGGGCCTGTTAAGCCAATTCCTACCGATACACCATTAATCGCTCCAATAATGGGCTTGGATTCCATTATAAACGTTGGATCAAAAGGTGTTCCGGACTCTTCACGCTCAGCAGATGCAGATGATTTTCCTTGCTCAAATGTTGCGTTGAAACCTCCGATGTCAGCCCCCGCGCTGTACGCCCTGCCATTTCCTGTACTGACGATCGCACCGATTGACGGATCGTTATTTGCATTTTCAATAGCTTGTCTAAATTCAGAATACATAGTTGAGTTGAATGCATTCAGTGAGTCAGGTCGATTCAATCGAACAAGTAATACTCGGTCGTGCTGTTCAACCTCTATCGTTTTCCAATCGGTCATAATATCTCCCTCATTGATGTATTATGTTTTTGATAATAGCAACAGTGTAACTGGGAACTAGACGTCATCGCAGCACCGTCAGGACAATATTATGAATGACACACTTATTTTACTATTGCCTGCCCTGCCGGCCACGATCGCGTATAACCTTGCGAGGGATCGGTCCGAGCTTGTTCGACAGATTGGCTCCGTGGTCATCTGGGGAACCGGGGTATTTATACTTCGAGTGATATTCTCTTAGAAATTCTCGATAAAGGCCGTTGACCTGTCCCATAAACGTTTTGCCATATCCATATCTCGCCCCAGATCTGAACTCTCTTGTACATTATTGTCGAAAAAGTATTCGCCGTTAATATCTGAAACTCCAGGATGAACAGCAACATAGCATTGTGTCGCTGCGCCTTGCTCAACTGACTTGAAAAAGAGAGCACCACCTAGACTCGCCCCTATCCTAACCAGAGGATTGAAATGCCTTACTAATTCAGTTTTGATAACCCCAGGATGTACCGCATATGCTCGCTGAGATGAATACGGCATCCGACCTGCCAACTCCCGAGCAAATAACAAATTAGCTAACTTCGATTGTCCATAGGCCTGCCAGCGGCCGTAGTCCAATGCGCCGTCAAGATTATCAAATTGAATACCCTCAGGATATGAATTCGTGTGTGCTCTGCTGGATACCAATACAACTCGACCAGTCTCTGCGAGTGAATCCAGCAGCTTTGTCACTAAGTTGAAATGTCCTAAATGATTGGTGAGAAACTGGAGCTCAATCCCATGTTTCTGATTACAGAACGGCAGGGCCATGATTCCAGCATTACAGATGATTGCGTCGATGGGTGAGTTGAGGTCTCTAAGTAAACCGACCGCATTATTTACTGACGAAGGCTCCGAAAGATCGCACAATATTGGATGTATCGACGGCCCGATTTCCTCCTGCACTTTCAAACCTTTTTCGTGGGTGCGGACCGTTCCATATACTTTGGCACCGCGTAGAGCCATGACTCTTGCAGTCTCTCGCCCTAGACCCGTGTTTACTCCGGTAATCACAATTGTCTTACCTGTAAGGTCCAAGCCTTCCGTGACCTCCAACGCGGTCGACGCGAAACCAAATCCGCTTGGTCCAACCGATTTATTAAAAATTGTGAGTAGTGACATATTTGTCCTCGTATCTATTTCATAAGTCTAAGCAACGATAGGGTCACCGTATCATGCTCACTCGACCATTTCTCGTCGCCGGTCTATCCATGTTCCTAGGCACATTGGCTTTAGGTATGGCCACACCTGGACTCACCACTTGGGTAGCAGTGCTTGGAGGTGGACCAGCAGCCCAAGGAGCCGCATTCTCAACCTTCGCGATTACTGAATTGTTCATGACACCATGGATTGGCCGAGTAGCCGATAAGTATGGTCGAAAACCATTTTATGCGCTTGGACTCGCATCATACGTGTTTGTGGCGATCGGATGGGTGCTTTTTCAGAACGTTACCGCGGTCATAGCCTTTAGAGCACTTACAGGTATAGGTTCTTCCCTGATTTTCACCATGTCGCTCTCGTATATAGGTGCCCTTGCACCTAAAGGACAAGAAGGCCGGTATATGGGCTCATTCGCACCGTTCGTGTTTCTTGGATTTGGAATTGGCCCACTTCTCTATGGTCTCATCCGAACTGTTGGGAGCTTCGAGCTCTTATTTGGCCTCATGGGTCTTCTGTGTCTTATATCCACACTAATCGTGATTTTCTTTTTGCCAGCAAGACCCGAACTTGAAATAGCAGCAGTGGCAAAAAATAATCCGGCGAAGCTCGAGCAATTTATACCTGTACCTTGGATCAAAATAATTAAAGACTCTGGAATGCAGGGGATCTTCATTGCACGAGCAAGTTTTGCTTGGTCAATATCAGCATGCTTTGCATTTTTACCAGTATTCCTAGAAACGGAACTAGGCTTTGCAGCTGTCGCAATCGGAGTACTAATCGGAGCCCAGCAATTTGTTGGTGGCGGTGCACAACCGATTACTGGTCGATTGTCAGATATATTTTCGAGAACAGTTTTGGCGGTAATAGGGAG
>CAJXBM010000026.1:0-28391 GCA_913051185.1 uncultured Chloroflexota bacterium
AGTTCTAGCCAAACTTCTTTATTTTCCAAAATACTCCCCGCACAAAGACTAGCTCTTCAAAATATATTTCAAGTTTAAGAATATGCCATATCAGTTATTAGTGTTTTCTTAAGCAAGATGCTCTCAATATAATCACATGTAAACTGCAGGCCTGGCAAAAACGCTAAGGTGCTCTAACTCTATTTAATCACTCTGCGGAGAAGTATTAGATCGCACTTGACTCTTTTTGAAAACTACCCATTGTTTCGAGAATCTACAGCATTCAAAATCTCTATCCGAGCATGATTAGCAGCTTCTCGCGCGGCGTCTTGCCAACCACCAGGTGCACATCCAGGGTCACCAGCCTCACCAGTTTCCCAAGCATATAAAACACCTCGAGAGCTGTTTATCACAAATCCCTCACCATTGCCGTCAATTGACGCATCAATCACAGCCGCAAGGTCACCGGCCTGTGCACCGACACCAGGGACAAGAAATTGAAGACCAGGAGCAGTTGCTCTTATTCTTGCAGCCTCCTCTGGATATGTTGCCCCAACCACCAGCCCAACATTTGAATGCTCATTCCACTCATTTGCGAGCTCTGCAACTCTGAGATACAGCGGTATATTTTCGTCACCAACTAATAAATCCTGTAACTCACCTGCGCTCGCGTTGGATGTTTTACATAAAACAAAAATACCCTTTTCTGAACGATCAAGAAAGGGTCTAATTGAGTCGGTTCCAAGGTAAGGATTAACCGTGATCGCATCTGCTTTCATGTAATCGAATACCGCCTCTGCATATGCAGCAGCAGTATGGCCGATGTCACCACGCTTCGCATCTAAAATGACAGGAATATGTTCAGGAATGATTTCAATTAAGTCTTGAAGTAGTTTATATCCAGCTACTCCCTCTCTTTCAAAAAACGCGGCATTTGGCTTATAACTCGCAACTAAGTCAGAAGTCGCATCAACAATAGAAAAAAGGAAATCCCTGAGATCTACGCCGTCAGGTAGTCTGCGAGGATCGGGATCAAGCCCAACACACAATCGAGATCTATTTTGAATCGATGCGGCCCGCTGCTTTTCAAAAAAATGATCAGAGTTAGACATTCGGCACCACCAGTTTATCTAAGTGAATTCTTATCTCAGGCAGAACACAGCCTGCTTCGCCTAATTTACTCAATGTTTGCTCAAATGAACTTCCGTTTCCCGTCAAAAACACCTTTACTGGGCCAGACTGCTCAGAAACATTGCTGTCGTGATTCGGCAGCTCACCAAATAACTGTATTGCTCGCTTAGCTACCGGTCGAGCTGCATCGAAAAACTTTATGTTCGCAGGGAATCTATCGCTAATTTTTTGCATTAAAAAACTATAGTGGCTGCACCCAAGCGCTACGGTGTCAACATCATGGGCAATAATTTCGTTAACAATAGGTGCAATAAGTACATCAATATCATCATCAGTCATGAGCCCTCGCTCGACACAATCAGCAAGCCCCGGAGCCGCGATAAGTCTAGCTGCTATATCAGAAGCAAAACGTTCCTTTAGACCGGTAAGTGAATCGCCAGACACTGTTCCACTGGTAGCAATTACTGCAACCGAGCGATTTGTAGAATGTTGTGCCGCAGGTTTAAGAGGAGGCTCCATGCCCACTATGCTTACGGAATCATCAAAATGATGTCTAAGATCTCTCAAGCTTGCTGATGACGCCGTGTTACAAGCGATTACTACTACTCGTGTCCCAATTTCATTGAATAAAGATACAAAATATCGCATTCGGGGAATAAGCGTCTCAACAGTTTTGTCACCGTAGGGAAATAGGGCCGTATCCGCTATGTAACCGAGTCTTAGATTTGGACCTAATGTCTTCAATTCCTGAGCGACCGACAAGCCACCGACGCCTGAATCAATAATCCCAACGTCAATACGTGCAAATTGTTCTATAGATCTCGTGGATTCTGTAATCTTCAATTACTTAACCAAATACTGCACCACCCGCTCGTTCTAGCATAGCTGCAGTATGCTAAATTTTGTTAGTAGACTTTTTGGAGATGATTATGGCTAAAAACTCAGAAGATGCCGCAAAGATTTCGAGAAAAGGTGGCGGTGGTAGCCGCGAATACATGCAAAGCTTTCAAGATGGTAGATCTCGAGCTGGTTGTGACTCATGCGGATTTGATATGAGACGACCAGATGATTACGGCAGTGAAAAAGATAAATCACGCTCAGAGAATCATTGTTCTACCTGCTACGTAAACGGTAAATATGTTCACAAGGCCAAAGACTTAAGTGAGTTCGTGTCGCTTGCAGTTCAAGATTTAGCAGATCAAAGAGGTCAATCTACCGGAAAATTAAAACTGACTCTGAAAAAAGAATTAAAAAACCTGCCTCGATGGAAATGAAACAAATGTGCTAAAATTCGACGCAGAGATAGTTTCATGATCACCATATTGAGGAAACTCCGATTAACTCTGACACCTCTAGACACACCACTATCAGCCCAGATGCTAATGATGAAGATTTAGGAAGTGAGAAATCTCTACGGCCCCAAACACTTCCGAGCTATTTCGGCCAAGACCGCGTTAAAGAGAATCTTAAAATTGCTATTGATGCAGCCAAAATAAGATCAGAACCGCTCGACCACGTACTGTTTCACGGTCCACCAGGACTGGGAAAAACAACCTTAGCAATGATTCTGGCATCTGAAATGAATGTGTCGATTCGTATAACCTCGGGGCCTGCCCTAGAGCGCGCAGGTGATTTAGCGGCTTTATTAACTTCATTACAACCCGGTGATATTCTCTTCATCGATGAAATACACCGCCTATCGCTTGCGGTAGAAGAAGTTCTATATCCTGCGATGGAAGATTATTCGGTAGATATCATACTTGGAAAGGGCCCAAAGGCCCGAGACGTGCGACTGAAAGTTGCTCCCTTCACTCTCGTTGGAGCGACTACTAGATTCTCCCTAATATCTCAACCCCTTCGTGACCGATTCGGTTCATCATTCCGACTGGAATTCTATGACCCACCTGCATTAATTCAGATCCTGAATCGATCTGCTGAGGTTTTAAATTGTAAGATAGATGAAGATGGTTTGGCGGAAATAGCTAGACGATCAAGAGGTACAGCAAGGATTGCCAATAGGCTGTTGCGACGTGTTAGAGATTACGCGCAAGTAAAATACGATGGCAAAATCAATAAAAAGACTGCCGGAGAAGCTCTAGAACGACTAGAAATCGATGAGATCGGGCTTGATCGAATGGACCGAGAATTACTAAAAACCCTAGCTAATAGATTTAATGGGGGGCCGGCCGGACTCGAGACACTCGCAGCGGCAATCTCAGAAGAAGCGGACACAATTATGGATGTATATGAGCCTTTTTTATTGAAAGAAGGACTCATCGTTCGTTCGCCTCGAGGTAGAATTCTCACAGAAACAGGCTATAACCACATCGGACTGGTGCCACCCCAGAATTTAAACACATCCGAGGCGCCCCAAGTTGGTCTCTGGTCTTCCTAACACTTTCTATCTAATTACCCCGCCAGTAGAGAGTTCTGATATCTCGTCTTCCGCAAATCCGCCGTTCAGTAACACTTCGTTAGTATGTTCACCGATCAATGGCGAGGGACCCTGCACCCTAGCTTCCGTACTTGAAAATTGGACTATCGGACCAACAACCTCCTGAGGGCCAGTTACGGGATGTTCCAGTGGAACCATTACACCCATAGCCTTAACCTGCTCGTGGTCAGCTAATTCCTCTGGAAATTGAACCGGAGCAACAGGGCATCCAACAGCCCTCAGCTCTGCTAACCAATACTCAGTCGACTGTTGCTTAACACGATCAGTAATTTCTGACTTCCATACTTCCACTTGGGTCTGATACTTAGGGTCATCTGGGTCAAAACTCTCATCGTCAGTTAGTTCATGAGTCATCTGCAACCCGAGACGCGCAGCATCACGGGTTTTTGGAGTAAGGCATCCGAGCATAATCGCGCCATCCATGGTCTGATATGCACCATAATAAAGTCTTGGAAGACCTGCTGACTGCTGACGATACTTTACTCGCTCTGCTAAAACTTCTTTATACGGAATTCCTTTAGCGAAAGATTCCTTAACTCGCTGCATCATTGGATCTCGATAAACTGAGTCGCTGGCTGGCTCTCGCATAACAAAAGAATCCTGAATTGACAGTGATGAGTTTAGTAGTGACGCGTCAATCTTCTGACCAAGGCCTGTTTTATCCCGGGAAAAGAGTGCTGCACTAATTGCACCAGCACTTGCCAGACCAGTTAGGTAATCCGCCACGGAGGGCACCATCCCTACAGGAACTCCATTGTCGTCAGTCTTGCCATCGCCTGCCACGAGACCTGAAAAAGCCGTAGCGACATAGTCAGTTGCCGCCTCATTTGCCCAAGGCCCTGTGGGGCCAAATCCGGTTATCGAACAATAAATAAGCCGCGGGTTAATCTTCGAAAGATCCTCATAGCCTATACCCAGTCGCTCAGCAACGCCGGGACGAAAATTGATGACCACCGCATCAAATCCCTTAATTATTTTATGGATAACACCAACGCCCTTGGGATCCTGAATATCAACACTTATCGACTTTTGGCCTCGGTTGAGCGATTGCCATCTTTTTCCGTGATCAGGAATTACAGCTGCCACATTTCGGTAATACTCGCCAGAAATCGGCTCAACTTTGACCACTTCCGCACCGAAATCTGATAATACGACTCCTGCGAATGGTCCAGCCACAATTTGGGTGAAAGCTAACACTCTGACTCCGGTCAAAGGGCCTGGCTGGGTCGTCTCACTCTCTGACATCAATCACCTGCTCTCTCACCCTAAAAAAGCGAGAATAGATTACTCAATCAATCGAATCTTTCACGCCCAACGACAGTAGGTATTGATGCACCCAGGTGGCTGCACGTTTGCCATCTGCAATAGCCGTAACCACGAGATCGGCTCCATTGACTACATCACCACCTGCAAATATGTACGGAACATTTGTTTGGCCCGTCCTGGAATCGACTTGAATTAAACCCCAGTTGTCAGTCTCTACCTCTGAGCTCTCGCCGAGATCTGAATCAGCGTTATACCCAATTGCTATAACCACCGCAGAAGCTGGAATGGTGTACTCCGAATCCTTTATTTGAACAGGTCTACGGCGACCACTATCATCTGGCTCAGAGAGTTCCATTTGCACCAACTCAACGCTCACAACCTTACCCTCTTCGTCACTAATAAATCGTGTGGGAGTGGTCAAGTACGAAAAATTAACACCCTCCTCTCGAGCATGGACACGCTCTTCAGTCCGACCCAACATCTCGTTTTCAGTCCGTCGATAAACACACGTTACGTTCTTAGCGCCCAGACGAACAGCAGTCCGAACACAATCCATTGAAGTGTCACCACCCCCAACAACTACAACATCATCCCCAACAAACGGCAGGCCGCGTTGATCTTCAGGAAGCTCAAAATCATCCAGATTACCTCGTACTAGAAAGTCAGTAGCCTGATATACGTGGGTCAAATCTTCACCCTCGGTCTTTAGTAAGTTTCCTATACCTGCACCATTACCCAAAAAGATACTGTCAAAACCATGCCGGTTCCTTAACGCTTCCAGAGTGACATCCGTTCCGATCTCAACAGAGTTCTTGAACTCGACACCTATTTCACGAAGAGACGACAATTTTTCTTCTAATATTTCTTTATTCATCTTGAAATTTGGAATTCCATATCGCAACACACCACCCGCCTCAGGCCAACGGTCGAAAATTGTACACTTGTGGCCTCGCACCTGAAGCTCTTCAGCAACAGTTAATCCTGCAGGACCTGAACCAATAATAGCCACACGACGATTAGTTGTCGGACCAACAAAACGAACCGGAAATTTGTTGGTAATTTTTCGTTCTTGATCGGTGATGAATGCTTCCAGACGACCAATCGCAACGGGCGGATGCTTTGAGCCATCGGTCCGGAGTGCAAACCCCACAACACAAGCACCCTCACAAAGAATTTCCTGCGGACAAAGTCTTCCGCACATCTCAGGTAATGTCGAGGTTTCTCTAAATTTTGAAGCAGCTCCCAACACATCATCATTCTCCAGCATTTTTAACGCCGAAGGGATATCGTTGTGGACCGGACACGCATCCATACAAGGGGCAGACGGACAATCGATACACCTCGCAGCCTCGACAATAGCCGCATCCATAGTCATCGACATGTAAGTTTCGTCGAAGTTATTGACCCGCTCCGTCGGAGCTTGTTTTTCTATTTTCTGTCTGGGTATTGAAAGACGATCATGAACCAGATTTCCGTCTTGGGAATGCGTACCTATAACTTCATTCATTAGTCGAGCCTCGTGTGTGTGAAGTATATCAACCTTAGTCCATTCGAGTGGACACCGTTAATCTCTATTGATTTGCTTCTCTTATTATCCCCAAAATAGTTTTAGCTTCTTCGAGCTTACCTCTTATTGCAAAGCTGATTGAGTCGATATCATCCGGTTCGTTAGCGATCATAAAATCTTCAACTTGCTGTGCAGTATCTGCCAAGTGTGGAAGCAAATCGCGCATCCGCAAATATTGAGCTGCGAACATCGCTTCACCTCGTAGGCGACGTAAGTCCCATTCCAACAATTCTTCACCAGTAGCTATCTGTAAAACTTCCGCGTCCAGAGCTGTCAGAAACGTAACTGAATGTCTCAACGTCCAACCAGGTCTCTCAGTGGCAGTTCGTGAAAGTTTTGTCTCTGCAACTTCTTCGAGCACAGCTAATGTCTCACGCCTTGTACTCAGCCACGCATTTGATAGATCAATCCATTCAGACAATTAAAGCCTCCTGTCGAAGAATAAATGCATCAGCGCTAATGGGCTTAAATTTAACAAAGTCACCACTCATTGACTCCACAAACTAACTAGACACCCTAGGATGCATCACAGAATATAAGACAACAAGAGAACAGCCAACCTATTATTCAGTGATTTTAACAAACGGTTATTACAGTGCTATTCCATGCTCAGTTCCGCACAGCAATACTAGTCGATTATGCTATGAGGCACCGCGAAAGTAACTGAGTCCCCTATAGAGTTCTGGAGTTGAAATGTCCGAGTTCATAAAGAATACAGAAAGTGATGTTGCACTGGTAGGAAAACGTATCAAAACTGAGGTCTCAAAGGTAATTGTGGGTGCAGAAGAGACCATTGACCTAGTATTGATTGCGCTGCTCACAGGAGGACATGTTCTTCTTGAAGACGTACCAGGCACTGGCAAAACGCTCATGGCGCGTGCCTTCGCAAGAGCAATTGGTGGTGACTTTAAAAGAATACAATTTACACCTGACCTAATGCCTTCGGACGTAATAGGAATTAACTTTTTCTCTCAAGCAAATGGATCTTTTGAATTCAGGCCTGGGCCTATAATCGGAAACATAATACTTGCCGATGAAATCAATCGTGCAACACCACGGACCCAAAGCGCACTTCTCGAGGCCATGGCGGAGGGAACCATCACTGTCGACGGAGATACAATTAATTTACCAATCCCATTCGTTGTTTTGGCGACTCAAAATCCTGTTGAGCAGGAAGGCACCTTCCCGCTACCCGAAGCTCAGCTCGACCGATTCCTGATACGTCTGGATGTTGGTTACCCAGATGAAGACGGTGAAATCGAAATCCTCAGACGATTTGAGGAAAAATCGCCACTGGACACAATCGATACTGTCTCCACACCTGAAGAGATAGTGAATCTGCAAAAAAGTCTCTCTCGGATTTATGTGAATGATTCTATCCGCTCTTATATTGCCGACATTACTCGAGCTACCAGAGAACATTCTGCTTTTGAGCTCGGAGCAAGCCCAAGAGCGACACTAGCTCTTTTCCAGGCGACGCGTGCATCTGCCGCTATCAACGGAAGAACTTATGTAAATCCTGAAGATGTAAAAAAATTGGTAACACCTGTACTTGCACATCGGCTGTTGTTATCTACGAATTCAAGATTACGGGGCCGGGGCTCGGAGGAAGTAATCGACGAAGTCCTCCAAACAATACCCGTCCCGATTGCTGATGAGTAAGAAAACAATCAGGCTGAAAGTTTAGGAAATACTCAATGAAAGTCCTGATGACTGAATCATGGATAGTTGCTCCACTGGCGCTAATCACGATTGGTCTTGCCTCAGGATTTATGCCACTAGTGATCTTGGCTAGTCTTATTTTCGGCTTGTCATTAGCTGCTCGAATTTGGACTAGAATCAGCTTGGCGGATGTCACGGCTAATCGGCACCTTTCATCCATGAAGATATTTACCGGTGAATCAATCAGAGTCGAACTAACAATAACTAACAACAAGGTCCTACCAGCCCCATGGATCGATATTAGGGAAAGTCTACCGGCTGGAATGAGTACTGACCTTCGGACTATTCCGGGGCCCACTGGTTCAAAAATACTGAAACGCGTAACCAGCTTGAATCCAAACGAGAATATTCGCTGGGGTATCTCCCTACTGGGTACAAGTCGAGGCTTCTATAAAATAGGGCCTACGATAGCTCGTACCGGCGATCTTTTTGGTTTTTTCCAGCGAGAGGAAATTTTAGAACACCCCACGTCGCAAGTCGTCGTCTACCCCAGAGTATTTGAATTGGAAGAATTTGGATTAGATTCGAGCCGGCCGTTTGGAGATCTTCGAGGTGGGATGAAAATATTTGAAGACCCCGTGCTTATCTCCGGAATTAGAGATTATTTACCCACCGATAATCTTCGCCGTATCGACTGGGCGGCCACTGCTCGCACAAACAAACTTCAGAGTCGAATTTACGAGCCAAGCAGGTCTCATGCATTGATAATTGCGCTTAATATTCCTACCTTTAGACAGAATGTGCCGTCATTCAGAAAATCCTGGGAGGGATCTGATCCGGTTCTATTAGAGAGAGCAATTTCTCTTGCCGCATCGATCGCTTACTGGGCCTCTAAGAACAAACTGGCTGTTGGATTAGTAGCCAACGGTGCCCTACCAAATGCTGATCAAACCATTCGCATTGGAGCAGGCAATAAACCTGAACAACTAATTCAAATTCTAGAAGCATTAGCTGCAGTGACTATCTTCACAACAGGACCACTTTCTGATGAATTAGATCAACTAAAACACCCATTACCAATTGGTAGCACGATCGTGACGATAGCTGCCCAAATGCCTCCTGAACTCTCCTACACGCTGAACCAACTTCGTAATAGTGGACATACGGTTAATGTGCTTCGTACATCTGACGAAGACTGGGATCCACTGGGATTTAACGACCTCGAAAGAATCCAAATTCATGAAATGGCTGACCGAATGGATGAGCTCAACTTCATTGACCAAGAAATTTCAAATCAATACAGTGCAGAAGCCTCAGAGAAGGACAAATCTAACGATTCAGAAGAAATAATGAGTGACCAGCATGATATTTAGACCTAAATATCTTATTGATGGGTGCTATATCGTTACCGAATGTCTTGTGTGGTTCATGGCAATGAGACTCGTAACTACTTTTTTTGCCCGAGATCATCTATCAAATCTAACAGCCGAAATAAATTCGGTATCAAAGGAATTAATTAATGATGAGATCCGCCTCTCTACTGTCGAACTTTTCACAAATCAGCTCAACACAATTGTCATCGGCCCACACTTATTTCTTATTATTGGCCTTGCCACGACAGCTTTCCTTTTCAAGCGATTACTAAACTATTTACAAATTCGAGGACCATTCGCCGCAATTCTTCTTCTGATGGCATCAGTAGTGATGATAAATTTCGCCTTGCATATGCACCTGACAAGTTGGAACATATGGGACGTATCACCAATAGTGGAAGGTTTAGAATTTGGACAAACAAGCCTCAACACAGAAAATGTAATACGGCAGACCACTCAGCCACTTAATCTAGAAAAATATTTGGCCCAGCAGGAATTAACGTCAGTACTAATGGGATTCACTTTAGTATGGATTCGTTTCCTCTTCGCTGGATCTGGGAATATCACTACTGGAAAAGTATCGCGGTCATGGGGTCTCGGTTTCATCGCCAGCGTTCTATTTCTTTTTGTCAGCGGGATCTCAGATATTTCCTTAGTTTTATATGTAGCACTACAGTTCATTTTCGGTGCGCTAACTCTTTCTCTTGCCTATCAAACAGGAGTTAGGCCTGACCGGAATAATGTCAGCAAACTAACGCCGTGGGCGTATTCCCTTGCCGGAACTATATTGGTCTTATGCCTTATTGGAGGCATATTTTCACTCGTTACACTGCTGAATCTTTCGCCAATTATTCAGACAATAACTAGTGTAGTCGGATCGATAATTAGTCAAATTCTCATATTGATTTTCACTCCGCTATTTTGGATTTTTCAGATACTTTTAGACCTGATCGGTCCCGCGAATTCCCAATACGTGTCTCAAGATCAATGCAGTGAGTTGTTAAAAGCTGCAAATGAAGCCTCGAGACGTGGAGATACCATACTTGCCGACCAACTCAATACTGAATATCAAACCTGTCTAGCGCCGCCACCAATCAATGAAGGTAGCGTAACGTCGTCTCTTCCAGCATGGGTAGGTACCTCGCTTAAGGCCTTCGGACTATTTGTCGGAAGTTATCTTTTATACAAATTAACTCTTTTTATAGTTGGTCTGAGAAGGACAAGCAAAGACGACGAAGATGATGATGCCGAACGATTTACCACCAGCGGTGAAGGACGCACGTTAAGTGACTTGCTAAACACACTACTTCCGGTTCGCGAAAGGAAATCAAGAGACTGGATTGACAAGCATGAGATATATCAGCTCTGGGATCGGCTTGAACGCAGTGGTACGTCACGAGGAATGCCACGCTTCGAAAATCAAACCCCTTTTGAATATGCTGACGAGCACAAAAAAAGACTTGAAACTCCTGCGCTTACCATCGCACGTATGTTTGATAAGGCAAGGTATGGTCGCGAATATCCCAACTCTGACGACGTGATAACTGCTCAGGTAAAGCTGGAACTTTGGGAAGATAAAATGCCAGCTACTGACGCATTGCGAGAATTCGTTGAGGCTGCGAGACAGCCCGAAGACATAGAAAAAGATCGTTGGTTGGAAACCCTAGAAAATGAAATGAAACAACAGCAGGAGCATGAGCAAGATCAACGTGTAATATCAGATGACCCAGATGCTCTTCCATACTGATAAGGAGAAATAGATAGATGAGAGCAACTCTCGCAGAAACGCGAAATCAAATCATAGATACCAACAAAATCTGTCTTGTAATTGACGTACTTCGGGCAACATCTGTAATGGCTGTTTTGCTATCTTTCGGTGTCAACGAAATATATCTGTCCGAATCCTTTGAGGCTGCTCGAGCACTCAAAAAAAAGTTAGGACCGAATAGAGACCTCTTACTGATTGGAGAAAAAGACGCTGTACCCCCAGATGATTTTGATGGGGGTAATTCACCACTTGATTTCCTAGAGCGTGGTCACAAGTCACAGTTGCCCTCTACTGTCATAATGGTGACTACGAATGGAACTCCCACTCTGCTAGCTTGTAAAGATGCTCCAATGACTATGCCAATTGCCCCTCTAAATTTGGGAGCCTCGCTAAAAAAAGCGACTGCCGCAAAACAAGATATTTTAATAGTCTGCTCTGGATTTGAAGGCGAATCGGCAGAAGATGACTTAATCGCAGCTGGCTTAGTAGCGGAACGCTTACAGACACTTGGTTTTAGTCTATCGAGTGAATTAAATAACACTAGACAAAAGTATCGAGCATATTATGAAAACCCTAAGTCCTTGAGTACAGCTCTTAGAAATACAAAACATGGTCAACGTTTAGTGGTAGCAAAGTTCGATGATGACATAGACTACTGTTCGAATGAAAATACCTTCAACGAAACCGGTACTCTTACATGGGACGATAATAATCCCTTGATTAAACGTAGCGAGAGATAAATATAAAAAACATATCTTAAAAGATGGAGTTCATATGAAAGCCGAAGTCATATCAATTGGAACTGAGATCCTACTAGGTGAAATAGTTGACACAAATGCTGCATTCATAGCCTCTCGTTTGCCACAATTCGGAATTGATATGCTCTACACAAGCCAGGTCGGTGATAATCCTGATCGACTCAGCGAGATAATCGAACGAGCATGGAAACGGTCAGATATTATTTTCTGTACGGGTGGCTTAGGCCCAACAGAGGACGACCTAACCAGAGAAACAATTGCGAAAACGCTTAACGAGACGATGTATCAAGATGAGACACAGGCAGACATTCTCCGTAATTTTTTTCAAGGTAGAGGCGGTGATATGCCTGAGCGGAATCTTAAACAGGCACAACTAATAGAATCTGCGCGCGCTATACCTAACCCCAGAGGTACAGCTCCGGGCTGGTGGGTTGAGCGGGAAAATAAAATAATAGTTGTAATGCCTGGCCCCCCCTCAGAAATGACTCGAATGTGGGAACACGAAGTCGCGCCTTATTTGGAAGAAAAGGCAACCTCAATTCTCGTATCACGAACGCTCAAAACATCAGGTATTGGTGAAGGGACACTCGATGAAATGATTGGTCCTTTGCTTCATTCCACTAATCCGTCAATCGGTGTTTATGCAAGGGTTGATGGTGTACACGTTCGAATCAGTGCAAAAGGAGCAAACAGACAGGACGCCCTAGAACTAATAGAACCGGTTGAAAAGGAAGCTCGTGAAATACTTGGAGATTCCATATGGGGTAGTGATGATGAATCGCTAAGTGGTGCTATCGGAAGACTATTGAAAAAAAATAATCTCTCTCTGGGGTTGATGGAATCGGCCACTGGAGGAGCACTGGCTTCATCACTAACTGATATCGATGGTTCATCAAGTTACTTCAAGGGCTCAATCGTGACATATGCGACCGAAGCAAAAATTATGGCGGGTGTATCTTCCGAGACAATCGAAACGTCTGGAGTTATTTCTGAAGAAACAGCTACAGCAATGGCCATCGCTGCTCGCGTCAAGCTAGGGTCTGATATTGGAATCGGGATTACAGGCATCGCTGGTGGCGAAGAAGTGGAAGGTCAACCACCAGGAACCATGCATATTGCGTTAGCAGACGAACAAAACAATGTCACATATTCTCACTCCCGGTACTACCAAGGACGTGATGCAGCAAAACGCCGAGCAGTGCTCACTGCATTAACAATGCTCAGACAACACTTAATGAAGCGGAACTAGCAATGCTCATCTGGTGCACTGGTATAAGTGGATCTGAGCGAACCGAATACTTGGAATCTGCCGCAAAAGTTATTAATGAAGATCTCCTTGATCCCAGAACCGCAGAAGTATTTGATGTAGGACAGATGCTAAATGCCGTTCCGGAGCATCTCCGACACTCCGACAATCCTACTGATTTGTTGGATGGGAACGAAGACTTACTGAGGTTGCATCGATTATCGGCTCTAAACGAGCTAGAGTCTCAGATTAATACCTCAGACGCAGATATTAAAATTATTTCTACGCATGCTGCATTTCTCCGAGGCAGTCGCCTCGTTTCAGGAATGGATATGAATCTCTTAAGACAGTTTTTTGCGGATAAGATAGATTTATTTCTCACCATCTCTCACGATGCGAATATCATCTGGTCTAATCTTGAGAGCAGAAAAGAGTGGCAGGGACAACTGCGCCTAGCGGATGTGGTGGTGTGGCGAACATTTGAAAGCGCAACTACACGAATGCTGGCAGAATATTTGGATGTAAAATTTGTCGAACTCGCACGTCGAGCGGATCCTAGAGCAATTCAAGGACTTACAAAGTCTCCTACCGCTCCAAGTCTATATCTGTCATATCCAATCACGTCAATATTAGAGGAAGACGCAGCGTTGCTAGATCGCGCAGCTGAATTCGCAAACAAATTAACTGATATCGGATTTGTCGTATTCGATCCATTGAGCATACAAGATCTTAATTCACCGCAAACTGGTGAATTTGTACTCCTGGAGAACGACCCACCCATTGACCAGGCAAAAGAAGCTAATCGGTATATCGAGAGTCAAATACTTTCGAGGGATCTACAATGGGTTGATCAGGCAGATATGGTTGTCGTCTACTATCCCACAGAGCTAGTCTCGCCAGGGGTATTTGCTGAAATGTCCCATGCACGTGACGTTCGCATACCTGTGTATTTATGTGAATTTCCCGGCAAAGTCTCACCATTTCTTGGCATGTTCCATCAAGCAGCATTCACAACTATCGAGGACACAATAGACGGCTTGCAGAAAATATATAGTGAACGGTTGTGACTACTACGCACCTCTTCATACACTAAAAGCATGGACCCTATTCCTTTATCGTCAGGATCAAATACCTCGTGGGCGCTTCCACTTGCTAAACAAAATAAATGGATTTTAATCGACGCTGGCCCTGAGATTGACAGCCCTGAACCTTCGTATTCTTGGGACCTAATGCATGAAGCTCTGATCCGAGAGAACATTTCTCCTGAAAATGTCGACCTTGTTCTAATCACTCATGAACATATTGATCACGCCGGGCTAGCATATAAATGGGCAGCACGCGGAACAACAATATTGGCACATTCTTTTGCGCAGAATAAGTTAATTGAGGGTGATGCCGCGTTTGCAGCGGATCGAGCGCGAAGACTTGAATATCTCAGAAAAAATGGCCTGCCTGATTCAATAGTAAGAGACTTAAATGAGAACAGCCTTGTCCCTACCTTGAGGTGGCAACCCTGCCCTGCCTCGGCTATTGCCACGATAAATCATCTAGATGAAATAGATCTAGCCGAAGACAAAAAACTTACAATTCTCTCAGCGCCCGGACACACCCGAGGAAATCTAGTGGCATATATCAAAGAGGATTCATCTCTATTTTCGGGTGATACATTGCTGGAAAAAACCATCCCTACCTCTGGCCTTCATTTTGTCGAGGCTGAGGCCGAAAACACTAGCGCTGCCGTTCAAAATTACAAGCGCTGGCCATCACTGCCAGCCTTCATACAATCAGTTACTGAAATTCAAAAGAAACAAATCAGTACTATTTATCCTGGACACGGTCCCCAGATTAATAATCCCGATCGTGTTTTCCACAGATTCCTAAAACACCATAAAAAAAGAGGGGATCGAATCAACTCGTTACTTAAAAATAACGAAGACCTCAATACCTATATGATCGCCAAATTGATGTTCCCTAGGGTGTCGAATCAGCAAATTGTACAGGCAATGATTGAAATTATCGGGCACTCAGATTTACAACACGTATCAAACTACCCAACAGCCATATAGAGTCTACTCAACCGCTAGGTGACGATAAAGAGTGGGTAGTCTTCTTGGCAAACTCTCGATATCATCGACCACTTCATATCCAATGTCATCACACATTTGTTGCAAATAGTCATGACCTTCTTTATCAACAGTAATCAAAAAAGGAGTGATTCCGTCACGCTTCGCCTCAAGAAGCGCTTGCTTCGTGTCGTGAACAGCATACTCTTTTTCAGTTCGATCTTTTCCATAACCGTGGTCTTGTGGGCGACCATCAGAAACCATAATTAAAATCTTCACCTTAGAGTCATGCTCATTCAATTTATGAATAGTGTGCCTAATCGCTGGTCCCATTCGAGTGGATCGTATCGGTTCAATTTTACCTATTCGACGCTGAACTAGTGGCCCCATAGATTCTTCTAGATCTTTGATGATATGAAACTCGACGTTGTCGCGGCCATAACCTGAAAAGCCGTAGATACCATAGGAATCTCCAATGGCCTCGAGTGCCTCAACTATCAAAACTGCCGATTCTTTTTCAAGATCAATTATCCTTTTTGGCGGCTCAATCATCTGGCTCGCACGTCGAGCAGCAAGCCACTGAAAGTATTTTCTTGGGTCTCCGTCAAAATCATCGTCGTCATCATCACCTGAGTTAGATTGACGTTGCTTTTCAATCTCTTCATCTGTAGATGCAGACATATCCAATAAAAATGCTACTGCAACATCTCGCTCCATCTTATTCCGCTTGTTGTAGACTCTTCCCGTTGGACCGATACCAGCTTTCTTATCAATATGAAACTCGATCGCAAGATCCACATCAAGCTCATCGCCATCTTCAACTCGTTTAATCTTCTTAAACACCTCTGGTCGCATCATCTCGAATTGTTTACGAGTTTCCATGACAAGACCATGATGACGCCGAAGTGTTTCCTCGTAAAATTCGGGTTCTTCCTCTGCTTCATGAAATCTCTGTCCAACTCGGGTCCATCGAGGACGATAATCTGAAGCTCTGAAGTCCCACTCATCGTAGTAGGACCAGTCTATTTCCATCGGTAATTCCTGCTCGTCGCCATCACCCGGACCGCCTGATGACTCATCCGACCCTTCACTGTCGTCATCAGATTTTCCTTCACCGGAAGGTGTAGCAGCCTGCTCAAGATTTTCCAGAAACATTCCCAAGGATTCATCTAAATCACCCTCAGCCCACTCGGCAATAGTGATTTCTACTGAATTTTCTAATAATTCTTTCAGCTGCTCCTTGGTAAGAGGAGCACCCTCGCCGTCTACTTGGCCCTCTTGCTGCTGCTTGAGTCGAGCCAATAATTGCACAAGCTCAGGTTTGAAATCACCACGAAATTCAGGTTGTGGTGGATTTTCAAATTCAATTTCTTGATCATTTGACTGCATATCCAACGGCGGGCCATCACCCGAGGGCATTGCCGGCTGAATACTCAACATATCTTCAGAAGGCGAATCAAAATCAAATTTACCGTCTGCCATGGCAGGGGTAACATTTGGAATTCGCTGGGCGATATCGAAAATAGCTGCTGCTGCCTCGGCAGAATCCTGAATAGTTGCGTCGTCTTGCTCGACAATTTTCAACGCAGACAGACCACTTTCCAGAAACTCCCTGTACACGGTTGGCCAACGCATGGTCTCTGGTCTTCCCAAAGATGTCCTAAGTAAATTTTCGACAAAAGCCGCTCGCAGTGGCATATTCTCTATTCGTGGACGACGATTACCTTCATGAGCTTGCAACTGTCGAAGCCATTTTCTAATTCCACCATATTCGCGACTTACGTATGCATCGACTCTAGTGTCCTCTACCACCGTGAAAATACCTGAAATAAGAGTGCGCTCATCAAATACATTGAAGTATCTTTGCATCGCAGTAAGTGCCGTAGATCCTGACACCTCATCTGATTCTGATGGCTCTTCTACACTAGACTGAGCAGATTCCTCGCGCTCAAGAAGAGTGGCACCTGTATAAACTCCAGGCTGATTCCACTTATAGCCAAACGAGTTGAACTCTATCCTTCCCGTCTGATGGGTAGCAAATACCTTATATGATTGGAAATTAGCTTCCTGCTCGTCAAACGTCGCTACAAAGGGCGGTAAATATATAGAAGAACCTTCAGTCGTTGCCACCGACTCCTGCACCCATCCAATATTCTGATCGACAAGTTCTTCAACTGAATAAATACCAACTTGCTCACCAGTTAGGGCTTTAGCATACATGCGTAATAATGTGTTTATTGAAGCAAGCTCTATTCGCGATGATAGTTCTTGCAGTGAATTTTCTGCTCTAGTCGATTCGAGTCGAAAAAATGCTTCCGCACCCTCAGCGTTATTCTCGACTGTCAAGATTTCTTCACCAACCGCTGACCACCTCCGTAACTGATCAGGAGTCAGTCGACTATTCACAAATGGTACGATCTTTAGATACTCCATCGCAGCAGTTGGACTACCTATCGCAATATTCGAGGCAAAAAGAATATGTTCGGCATGCGTATCTTCAGATAATTGACCTAATGACTCGGCCGCATCTGCGAACAGGGGAAATGCTTGCCTACCGACTTCACTCGTAACTTTAGCGGAAAGATCGAGAAAGTTTGCTCGATGCTCTGGACTGATAGATGTGATTAATGACGGGCCTCGCTCGAAGTAAAGTCTGGTGTCTGCCCACGACGCTCGCGTGACGGCTCGAGCAAAGCCAAGAAATGGTTCTCTGTCAGATGACTCGAGTTCACCGAATATTCGGGTAGCGCTTTCGAGGCATGTGCTAGCTAGTTCATAGGACCGTTCAGTAAGTGCATCAATAATGCCTACTAACTTCTCTATGGAAGCAAGCGGTAAGAATTCTAACAAAGCCGGAGTGTGTTCAAAATAAGCAGCGGATAGCGTTCCGGACTTCCAATTGCCCCTAAATAGTCTATCGCCCTGAGACGACCATTCTTCAAGCTCATCCAAGCTCAGGTATTCCAAAACAGAGGGAGTATATTTAATAAAAGAAGCCGCCACCAACGACGACTTCTCCGCAATATTTGCAGCCAAATCAGCCCATTTAATGATTCCTTGGAATTCTATTGTCCCATGTATAATTGGACTGGCACGAAAATATTCAGTGGCAGCCTCCCAAGCTCTAAGACTCTGACCAGCAAGTCCAATTCCGGTTTCGGCCCACTTATCAAGTTCAGACTCACTAAGAACATCACCTAAAAGCTGTGCACTCTTCTTAAATTCTTCCGGCAAAGATGCCCCAAAGCCTTGGAGCTGTTCCTCATAACGAGCTACTAATCCATCTACATAAGATTCTGGCATTTAGATATATTCTCAAGCATTTATATAATTAACATACTGATTATTCGTCAAAAATAGAAGTTACTACTTCTTCAATTGACCTCTGAACCTCCATGTCATCAGTTAAAGCCCAGACAACCGAAACCTGACATGCCCGGCGAGGTGAAATCCCAGCCGCAATAAGCTTACCCGCGTAGACCAGTAATCGAGTAGATACACCTTCGCCGAGGCCGTGCTCTTTTAAATTTCTGACTTTTTCAGCAAGCTTGGCTAAATCTCTCGAGTACTCAGGTGATGCCCCTGACTCAACCTCAATAATTGCCGACTCCTGATCGCGATCAGGATAGCCAAAATCAATAGATATAAACCGTTGCCGAGTTGAATGCTTCAAGTCCTTAAGCGCCGACTGATAACCCGGGTTATATGACATCACCAACAGAAAACCATCGGCGGCCTCTAGCAATTCGCCGCGCTTCTCCACTGGCAACAGCCGTCGATAGTCCGTCAATGGATGAATTAAGACAGTCGTGTCTTTCCGAGCTTCAACAACTTCATCAAGATAACAGATTGCTCCAGCTTTAGTTGCCCGCGTTATCGGGCCATCAATCCATCTGGTTTCGTCACCCTCAAGGAGATATCGGCCAACCAAATCCGATGCTGTCAAATCTTCGTGACATGCAACTGTTATAAGCGGTACACCATCTGAGGATGCCTCTCCAGCACTGTTTTGCAGTCGCCAAGTCATATGTTCGATGAATCGAGTTTTTCCGACTCCGGTAGGACCCTTCAAAAGAACAGGAATATTATTCTCATAGGCTGCTTCAAAAAGACTAACTTCATCATTGATTTCCAAGTAGTATGGCTCTTCTGTTAGCCTAAAATCTTCAACTGCTAGCTGAGTGTAACCTTCATTTTGTTTAGTCATTTCGCCTCTGTCCGTAATCAATTTCCCATGTCAATAAGTCACCCGGAAAAGAATTACTCTCAACCGAAATAAACGCCAACTGATGCGCTATATTAACCAGCCTTACGCTTACGCGCCCACCCTCTCAAGCAAGCTAATCCACGCTTCTTCTACCCGATTATTAAATTCGGCAACTGATGAGTCATTACGAATGACTACATCTGCAAATTCTTCTCGTTCTTCCATAGACATTTGCGAATCAATGCGCGCCTGAGCTGAATCTTCATCCAAATTATTTCGTTCCATCAAGCGTGATCTCGTGATATCAACCGGCACGCTAATAACCCATACCTCGTCGCATAAGTCCTGCCAGTCAGCTTCAAGAAGAACGGCTGCCTCCAAAACTATTACCACATCGTTATCTTCTGCCTTAATTCTACTTATTTCTGCCTCGGCCAATAATCTAATTTCAGGCCACACAATCGCATTAAGTTTCTCGAGGCCATCAGGAGATGAAAAAATTCTCGGTCCAAACACGGCACGATCTATTTCCCCATTTCCACCGACGATATCATCACCAAACTCCGCTACTACTTTGTCAAAACCTCGCGTACCTGGTGCGTAAGAGGCGTGGCCAAGTAAATCACCGTTGATAATCTGAGCACCAAGTTCGTCAAAATGCTCCGATGCCAAACTTTTACCCGACGCGATGCCCCCAGTCAGTCCTATTACAGTCATAAATCCTCGCCCTTAGTATTAACTCACTCCCAAAAATAAAATCTAATTGCCAGACGCTTTCTTGAGTTCTTCTATCAATGCCGGAACTACTTGCTTATAGTCACCAATGATTCCATATCGAGAAAATGACCAAATATTAGCTTCTTCATCGCGGTTAATTCCAACAATGGTCTTAGAACCTGAACAACCTGCCATGTGCTGGCTTGCACCTGAAACAGCAACTGCTAAATACAAATCTGGTGTCACTACCTTGCCTGTAAGGCCCACCTGCTGACTTGGTGGATACCAACCTAGGTCAACCGCAGCCCGGGATGCGCCAACCGCAGCCTTATCTAACCCGATTGCAGATGCTATCGATTCCATTTCACCAAAAGCCTCGGCATCGCCTAAACCTCTGCCGCCACAAACAACAACCGTAGCGTCCTGAATTTGTAAACCTTCAGAGGTAGCCGCTTCCGTGGCTATGATCTCAGTTCTTGATTGACTTGCAGCAGGTAATTCAGTCGACGTCGATGGACCGCTACCTCCTTCTATGACCTCAAATGACTTCGCCCTAACCGTAGCAATTGCTGGGCTCGTCGAAAATCCATAAGTAGCCATCGCATTCCCACCAAAACAAGGACGAGTTGCTTTAATCGAGCCTCCCTCCTCAGAGATAGACACACAATCCATTGCAACAGCGGTTCCAAGTTTATGAGAAAGTCTGGGCCCCACTTCACGACCAACAATACTCTGGGCAACCAGAATCACATCTGGGCTCTCTGCCTCAACAGCTGACTGTATTGCCGAAATCCATTGATCTCCGCGGAAGTCATCATACTGGACATCATCACTGGCGTAAGCCGTATTTGCTCCAGCACAAGCTCCCACAGCTTGGGATGCGCCTGCACCCAACAATGTGACGCTTACGTTTCCGCCAGACGCTATTTCCGATGCACCGGCAAGCAGCTCACGAGTCGTTGCACTCGCCGATCCTTCGTCTAATTCACCTATAACAAGAATATTGTGTGACATTTTTCACTCTTCCATTTTCTCTGCACCACTAAAAGTAGTTACTGCAATTCCACTTAAATTAATTTATCCGCCTGCAATCTTTGCACAAGTGCAGCGGCCTGTTCCTGAGGAGTGTCACCACCCATAAATTCAACATTCGAATCAGTCTCAGGAATAAATAACTTCTCAATTTTTAACCTTGAACCCGATGCTCCCACATCAGACGCATCAAGACCAAGTTCGGCTGCCGAATATTGCGTCACCGTCTTCTTCGCAGCTGCCATGATTTGAGGCAACTTTGGATATCGAGGTTCGCCAAACTCGTTCGAAACAGTCATCACTGCAGGTAAGGCCATTTGAACCGTTTCAAATCCGTCAGTCAACACACGCTGCACTGAAACGTTACCATCCGCATAACTAATATCCTTCGCAATAATTGCCGAGGCCCAACCTAGCTCCTCAGCTAGTAGCAGACCTACCTGTCCCATGTCCCAATCTGCAGCCTGGCGGCCACAAAATACAGCGTCTACATCACCGAGCTCTCTGATGGCCGCAGCCAGCACCTTAGCTGTCGTGTAAGAATCTCCATCTTCAAACGCATCATCATTTAAAAGAACACCTTCATCGGCACCCATGGCAAGTACTTGCTTGATAGCAGCACGTGCAGAATCAGCACCCATAGATATGACCGTGACCTTAGCGTCGTCACCGCCAGCTTCCTTTATCCGCAACGCTGCTTCAGCAGCTATGCCGTCGAATTGAGAAAGAATTGGTGAAATTCCTGGTGCCGGAACAACTGAGTTACTCGCCTCATCTATTTTAAAAGCTGACGGTGGAGTGTCAGGGTCTGGTATTTGTTTCGCACATACTACTAAATGCATTTTTCCCCCTTGATTTCTTCTGCATATCCAGTCTACTTGTCAACCAAATGTGGCCTCGTAGACGAATTAACTTATAGGACGATGATATCTCAGCTGACCCTTGTGTCCATCCCTAGATTCTGCGGATTCTTGGATTAATCACAAGTATTTTAGTGTGCAGGACCAAGTATCGGAAGAGTATCAGTAATTCGGACGAAAACTAAATAAATTTGCCTACTCCTCAGGGTCAGACATTTCAGTGCTCGGAGGGCCAAAGACGGCGGTCTCAAGTAATTCAGCAACATCGAACGGCTTAATTCTACCCTCTTCCTCAGGTTGAATTGACGGAACTCCATCTTCAAACATTTGAATACAAAAAGGACAATTACTAATTACCTGACTCGCGCCTGTCGACACAGCTTCCTCTGTTCGAACATGGTTCACACGTCGTTCACCAATTTCTTCTTGCCACATGTTGCCGCCGCCTGCCCCACAACATAGTCCTCTACTCATATTTCGCTTCATTTCAACTAAGTTGGCGCCGGGAACGAGCTCAATAATTTGACGAGGAGCATCATATGTGCCGTTCATACGTCCCAAATAACATGAATCGTGATAAGTAATATCAGCAGTGACTGCATATTTTGGCTTCAAATCACCCTCAGATAAGGCCTTTGCAAGAAACTCAGTGTGGTGTAGAACCTCGAATTTTCCATCAAATTGCGGATATTCATTCTTAAAGGTATTAAAGCAATGAGGGCAATTCGTGATCACTCGTTGCACTCCCTTAGATTTGAACGTTTCGATTAATTGCTGAGCCAGGATTTGGAACAAATACTCGTTGCCCAATCGACGAGCAGGATCACCATTACAGGTCTCTTCCTGACCTAGCACGCCAAACGAGGTACCAGCTTCTCGCAGCAACTTGAAAACAGACTTTGTGATTGGCAAATTACGTTCGACCAACGATCCAGAGCAACCGACCCAGTATAAATACTCCTGTGATCCATCGAAAAGTGGGACATCGCCAAGTCCATCCATCCAAGTTGTTCGTTCAAGTGCTGTCCCCTTCCAGGGATGGCCCCGCATCTCAATATTTTCCAAAGCTTGCTGCGCATTCGCAGGCAAACGAGCCTCATTCATAACTAGAAAACGTCTCATGTCTACGATCGTAGGAACGTGCTCGATAAGCACCGGGCATTCCTGAACACACGCTCCACAAGTTCTACAGGCCCACAAAGATTCATCTTTAATTACATCACCAACCATCGCGATAGGTGACACGTCTCTACCAGCATCACCAGTCGCATGTCCATGATCCTGAACAGACGGACCTACCTCGGCAAGATGTCCCTTGAGATCTTGAATCAGATGCATAGGAGACAACGGTTGTCCCGCTATGTTTGCCGGACACACCTCTGTGCATCTTCCGCATCGAACACACGCATCCAATTCAAATAATTGCTTCCATGTGAAATCCTGAATATAGCCAACTCCAAAAACCTCTTGTTCCTCAATATCCTTAATCTCACTGAGTCTTCCCGGAGAATCGGTCCTCAAGAAGAAGGCATTAATCGGCGCAAAAATTAAATGATCGAGTTTTGTAAATACAATCATTCCAAGCCAAGAAAAAGCAAGGACTACATGAATCCACCAAGACCACTTATGGAGACCTAGTATCTGACTTTCGGGATTATCGATGCTACCAGTACTAAACCCAAAACTATTGATGAGATGAGCCAAGACCCAAGAAACAAAGGACCAGCGCGCCCAATCTGGATGAGAAACTAGTTCAGTTTCAATAATTCGTGCTGCCTCAACCACAAATCCGGAAATGAGAATTAATCCAAGACCAACGATGATTAAATGATCCTCGAGTCTCTCGTCCCAACGAATCCGATGGTGAGAGACAAAGTATCGTCGATAAAGAGCCATGCCCACACCGATAAGGCCAATTAAGCCAAATAGATCGCCGTAGAACGAAAAAAAGAGGTAGTAAGGGCCGTGCAAAAAATCAAGCGGCGTGTCGTCTTGAATTGCAACCTGAGCAGTAACAATAGTCAGCACGATTATCGAACTTGAAATACACCAATGCATTATTCCGGCATATCGATCACGACGTACCTTATCTTGTCCTAGCCCAAATCGCCCCACATTTTGAAGCCGATTACGAAAATTCTGAAACACCCCATCAGTGGGACGACCAATCATCCACAAAGATGCATGTCGAACGAAACCATAGGTCAGTAGTCCAACTAAGGCCGCCATGAATACATAGACAATCCATGGCTGGTTGATATTAAAAAAGGTTTCTCTGCCAGGAGTATCACCAGCTCTCGAACTAGCGAATACGCCGATTCCCGAGAGCCATAAAGCTGGAGCCCACCATGCGCCTAGTAGTTTTACCGAGCTAACAAACGTTTTCGACTGCAGATCGTCGCTTGATTTTTTAGAGGTGGCTTGAGTCAAAATACTTTCCTAATCTTGATCATTCTCTGCTATGACGTTGTTTCAATTACTGTAAGTTTCTCGTAGATCCGTCTTTAATACTTTACCTAGGTGGTTTCTAGGAAGCTCATCTACCCACTCATAGGAAGCTGGGGCCTTATAGGAGGCGAGACGGGCCTTGACAAACGCAGTCATATCATCATCCGAAGGACCACTTGATTCTTTTTTCGCTATACATACAGCCTTTACCACCTCGCCCCAATCAACATCCGGAATACCAATAACCGCTGCCTCAGCAACAGCAGGGTGTTCCTCTAGTACATGCTCTACCTCTGCTGGAGCAATATTCTCTCCACCTCGAATAATCATGTCTTTTATCCGGCCAGTTATGAAGAGATAACCACCCTCGTCAATACGTCCTACGTCTCCCGTATGGAGCCAACCATCCTGCAATGCAGTGTCTGTCTCATCTTCCCTACCATGATAGCCTCGCATGATTCTGTCACCACGGATACATATTTCGCCATCCTCTCCTGATGGCAGAACATCCCCTTCAATCGACATTATTGCTACGTCAATATCTGCCATAGGCTTACCCACTGACTGGAGTCGTTCTATCACTTTTATATCAGCTGCTTCATCACCCGTTAGTCGGTGATCGTCAGTGCCTAAAAAAGTAATTGAACCAGTCGCTTCGGTTTGACCAAAAGCGTTCATCAAGCCAACGTCCTTACCCGAAGGGCTAAATACATCGACCGCTCTCCTGACTACCTCGAAAGGCATCGGAGCAGCCCCATATGTAATAAGCTCTAATTTTGACAGGTCATATTTTTCAAAATCATCTGCCTCCATAATTCGCTTGAGCATAGTGGGAACTACAAATGAGTGGGTTACCCCCTCCGTCTGGCACATATCAAGCCAAGCACTAGGATCAAACGCAGGCAACAAAACCAAACGACGACCAGAAAATACCGCAGACATCATCGTGGTAGCACCAGCAATATGAAAAAACGGAACCGACACAAGCATCACTTGTTGATCAGAGATCGGATCGGGTGGTGACTGTGTATTAACTACCAGCGCAGTAAGCGCTTGATAAGAAAGCTCAACGCCCTTTGGCAATGAAGTCGTACCCGATGTGAAAATAATTAAAGTGATATCGCTTTCTTCGATATCAACAAAGACTGGAATATCCTCACCCGCGTCACGGAAAGCATCGTATTTGTCATATGGAGCTTTATCAAAATCAAGTGTCACAACATTCTTTATTGGCGAATTTTCAATTGATTCATAAATAGGCATATACCGCTCTTGAACAAAAAGGGTCTGAATATCAGTAGACTCAATCATGTACTGCAGTTCATCGGACTTCGCTCGGAAATTAAGTGGTATGAACGTGGCCCCTAGTGATGCTGTCGCATAATAAATCTCGACATATTCCAAGCAGTTGACTGCCATAACGCCCACATTGTGGCCTTTTTTTACACCGCGCGCTTGCAGCGACTGCGCCAATCTGTTGACCCGGGATTGCAACTCACCATATGTAAGTCGCTCATCCGGTCCTGCGAGAGCGATACGATCTGGCACTATCGCATTAGTTATCGTCAAAAATTCTGCAGTGTTCATCGCCTAGCCCCCTAGATAATTCGTCCTCTTTGTTACAACCAATTATTTACTTAGAGCGCTCATGATAGTTTTTGAAGAGAGTTTACGCTAGCGATTACGATAAATCTCACTAATTAAATCTCATAAGTGAAACTAATTATTTAACGAGAAATCTAATCCCCCTCATTAGCTAAAGCAATATCACGCTTAAACTGTGCCAAGATATCTACTTTTGTCGGATCAACCTTAGAAAATAACGCCAAATAAAATGAGACCCACGATCCTAGAGAGCACGCCCGCATTATGGACTGGAGAGGCGTCTTTCCACCCACATCTACATGCCATGCTTTTCGGCCTGCATTCTCGAAATGCTTTCTAGTTATACTCACTCGCAAACGATTGCGCGGGTGAGCGGGACTGGCATCAAGTAATATAACAAACCATGGATCTGACGTCTCATTTGTTTGGTAACGCAGCGCGTCAGCAACTGCCCCCTCCAAGAGGTTGTGATTGAACTCAGGAACTGCAACGGGAACTGCCAGTCTTTTGGAATTTTCTGCTAATTCACCCGCCCACCTACGAGCTGCAACCTCAAGAAAGCCTGAGCCAACTATTAAAGGGATCCTTTCCAACATCTCGCCCGCGATCAACGCTGGCAAAGTAACAGCATCATCTATCACCGATAATTCCCACTGGTCTGACAATTGCATAAGATCTGCGATCACTGATTGGATATCATCATCACTGATTTCGAACAGCCCTAAACGAGACAGAATGGCCAGAGGCAAAAACACACCATATCCAATTGCACTTCGCGGCGTACCGCTCCAAGAATATGTCAAACAGGGCTGCCCAAGTCTGAGAGCTTCTTCCTGTAATGTCCCCCCAGTTGTAATCGCCAGACACATAGCACCTGCTGCTGCTGCTGCCTGAAAAGGTTTGATTGCTTCCTCAGTCTCACCAGAAAATGAACAAGCCAACACAAGACAATCCTTGTCTAGGGGCGGCAGACTATAGTCCCGTGTTACTTCAACTGAAATCGGTGAAAACAAGCGAGCATATGTTGCTACTACATCCGCTCCTATTGCCGATCCACCGACGCCAGCAAAAATGACTCGTCGTGGGAGTCGCAGTTTTTGCGGCAAAGCCCAGCTCTGACCTAATGTCCAAGCTTGCAGGCATTGAGCACTAAGTCCAATCAATGTGTCCCTAAAACCGTGCCTGTCAACCTCCCTAATCGCAGGTAACGCTGAAAATCTTTCGCTTAATCTGACAATTGAAGGCGAAATCTTAAAAGTATCCGACGTGATCTCAGGATAATGGTTCATATTATTTTGAATCACTGGTCGAGCCCAAGCAATCTCGCAACTTCAACAATAGCAAAGTCTACCTCACTATCAGTTTCCATTTCCGCATAGACACGTACAAGAGGTTCCGTTCCTGATTCTCGCACGGAAACCCACCAACCATCCTCCAAATGGTAACGAAATCCATCCATTTGATCTGTATCTACTACACGTTTACCACCCAACGTCTTTGGCACAGCGTTAATTAAATGTTGATATATGTCAGTCTGAGCCTTCATATCGAAAGGAAAGTCAATACGCTTGTACCTATGCTGGCCGTGTTCAACCATCAACCCATCCAACAAAGTTCGCGGGCCTTTATTCTTAATCGCAATCAACTCAAGGACACGAAGTGCAGACAGTAATCCATCTCTTTCACACACATGACCACGAAAGGCCGTACCGCCTGATTCTTCACCAGCAAGCACGGCATTCTCCTCCATCATCACAGGTGCCAAATGTTTGAAGCCAACTTTAGTTTCATAAACTTTTTGACCACATGAACGAGCAATTTTATCCACTAATTTAGACATAGTTAAGGATCGAACGACCGGTCCGACTTCAGACCGAACTTCGAGTGAACTATGGACGAGTAAAGAAAATGTATCAAGAGCACTAATAAAATCCCCTCGTTCGTCTATCAGACCCATACGATCACCATCACCGTCAAACGCAAATCCACAGTCAAATTCATTACCACCCGATCCAGTTATCATTTCCATCGTTTTCGCTAAATTAGCGGCTATCGGCTCGGGAGCACGCATATCTGGAAAGCCTGGATTCACATCCGCTCTTTGATCTATTACAACTGTCTTGCCCCCATTCACCACGGCCGAAAGAAGTCTCGATGCCGCGCCGTGCATAGAATCAACCAAAACACGAAGTCCAGCCGCTCTAATGAGGTCTATGTCGACCTGCGCTTCAATATGATTGAGATACTTTCCAAC
>CAJXBM010000027.1:0-25788 GCA_913051185.1 uncultured Chloroflexota bacterium
AGTGAGTACCTTGATGGTCGCACTCGTCACTATTTAATCGATGGAGAAGCCTTTGACTGGCTCTCTCTTGCTGAGCGACTAATTATTAGTGCCGAATCATTGTTACCCTCATCCGAAACGGAAAAATTAGTTGTTTTTGGAATATCCCCAGTGCTAAGCCGCGACGGGCAAGAAGAAGCTGCCTTCGAAACTGCAATCGGTGCTGCCAAATATCGAGCATTCTTAAACTACCAATATGGGGTAATCGTAGAGCAACTAGTCTTAGCAGCCGCAGAAGAAAAACTAGTAAAAAATGCCTCCATATTCGAAGCAATTGAAAGACCATATCCCGATGAACAAGCGTTTGAAGAAGTTTACGGTGAACCTTTTAAAAAGCTCAAATCGCATTATCGGGGCGCGTCGGGACTGCTCCTCCCAGAAAACGCCTCTCGTGGCGACTATGAACACTTCCTTTACTGGCTTTCAAAATATCGAGTACGTCATATGGAACCAGCTCGCATAGCCTCTGACACTCGAAGAGCGATGCTTCTACTTTCTCGATTAGAACAACGTCGAAATCGATTTATCAACCAAAATAGTGATGCCTTAACAGCAGGATCGGTATATTTGTACTCGATTGAATCTAATCCGAATTTCCTCTCACGACCTAGCTAAGTCTAATTTCACCTCCGACAAACTGAATATCCAAATAACTAAGAAAACCCCTCAGCCAAATCCGCCTGCTGGTAAGGTAAAACGATAATAATCAATTCATATAATCTTAGTCATCCCAACTCAGGTTATATCACCTTTCTCTTTACAGTTAACATATCATTCGATACAATAAATTAACATTTGGAAAGTAAAGATAAGTGCAAGCTGATCCGTATCGAACTTTAGGTATAAAAAGAACCTCTTCTGAAAAAGAAATCCGATCTGCCTATCGGAAGCTCGCCCGTGAATATCACCCTGATGTAAATGCCGGGGACACTGCAGCAGCCGAAAAATTCAAAACAATTAACGATGCCTATCAAATTCTCTCTGATTCTGACAAAAAAGCTCAATATGATCGATTCGGGCATGCACGACCAGCAGGTGGGCCTGGATTTGATAATGACAATGTTGTATTTGACTTCGGAGATATGTTTGGCGGGCGCAGCAGCCAGTCATCAGGATTTGAATCCATATTTGGTGGTTTGGGTGGTGCATTCAATCGAAGACCACAAGCGCAAAAAGGATCCGACACTGAGCAACACATAGAAATATCACTCGAGGAGTCGTATGGGGGAATTGCAAAAACGGTCACCGCACAGGTTGGAAAATACCCTGGCTCACAAATAGAAGTAAAAATTCCGGCTGGCGTAAAAAACAATCAGCGAATCAGAATACCAAGAAGAGGACAAGACGGTCGAAATGGTGGAAATCCGGGTGATTTATATATAAAAACAATTGTAACGCCGCATCCTATATTCACTCGCAATGATGATGACCTCGAGGTAGATCTCTTAATCACGCCTTCCGATGCTGCACTAGGGAGTTCCCTTTCGGTAACAAGTATCAAGTCGACGACGTTAGAGGTGAGTATTCCTGCATCTTCTCAGGGCGGCGCAAAAATCCGACTCGTAGGACAGGGAATGCCTAAAAGCGAAGGTGGATTTGGAGACTTGATTGGAACCATCCGAATACGAATCCCCAATGAATTATCAGGAGTACAAAAGACGTTGTATGAACAGCTTCGAGCACTTGAAGAATCTGGACAGGAGGCCTAATTTGACGTCTATCCCACAAGATGAGCCACTGTTCCAAATTTCTGTTGTCGCAAAAATAATAGGGATTCATCAGCAGACTATTCGATCATATGAACGTCTAGGGTTAGTGCAACCAGCCCGTTCAATTGGTAATACCAGATTATTTTCGACACGTGATATTGATCAATTGGGACAAATTGTGAGTTGGACTACAGATCTCGGGCTCAACTTGGCGGGTGTTGAAATCATGATGCGTCTGCATAGACAAATAAAACAACTTGAAGAGACTAATAATGCTCTGACGAAAGATGTTGAATCCTTACGCCAACAACTAGCAGAAATTAATCGGGATCCAGGCGGCACTCACACAACTGAAAAAGAATATGGTGCCGATTTTTTTCTACGATTTTCTTAATCAGACTTGCAGAAAGGCTATATCATGATGCGAAATGACCGATTCACTGAACAAGCTCAAGAGGTGATATCTGCCTCACAACAATTAGTTAGAGATGAGCGCCATTCTCAGTGGGACGTTGAGCACGTCCTTTTTGCTCTTCTTGCTCTACCAAATGGACTTGCGCGAGATATCTTCGCGGCAGCACAAGTCGACAGTGACGCGATGTTACGCTCGCTACAAGAAAAATTAAAGAATGGTCCAAAACTCGGGAATGAAGTAGTTCAAATTTACACCACGCCGCGAATCGTCGAAATGTTGGAACGTGCGAACGCTGAAGCTAATCGACTAAAAGACGAATACGTTGGAGTCGAACACCTGCTTTTAGCAGTTGTTGACGCGACTGACGGCGAATCAGCAAAAGTAATGGAGGAATTTCAGGTAAGCAAGGAACGACTTTATCGGGCGCTACAAAGTGTTCGTGGCTCGGCTCGAGTTGATTCCCCGACCGCTGAATCAACTTATCAAGCGCTAACCAAGTTTGCTCGAGACCTGACTGAATTTGCGAAGCAAGGCATGCTCGATCCCGTGATAGGAAGAGATGGTGAAATCAGCAGGGTAATGCAAATTCTTAATCGGAGAACAAAAAATAACCCCGTCATCATTGGAGAAGCCGGCGTAGGAAAAACCGCAGTCGCAGAGGGTCTCGCACAAAGAATCGTTGATGACGACGTTCCTGAGCGTCTCAAGGATCGGCGCGTAATGGCTCTCGATATGGGAGCACTTTTAGCCGGGTCAAAGTTTCGCGGTGAATTCGAAGAGCGTCTCCAAGCCGTAATGCAAGAGGTCAAGAGTTCCCAAGGTGAGGTTTTACTCTTCATAGATGAATTACATACTGTTGTGGGAGCTGGGGGTGCCGATGGCGCGCTCGATGCCTCAAATATGATGAAACCAGCCCTCGCTCGAGGGGAACTACATGTCATCGGTGCAACCACGCTTGATGAGTACAGGACATCAATTGAATCTGATCCGGCCCTAGAGAGACGATTTTCACCTGTGTATGTTGATGAACCATCAGTAGAAGATGCGACAGCAATTCTCCAAGGATTGCGACCTAGTTACGAAGAACACCATGGAATATCCATCACTAATGAGGCTATTGACGCTGCTGTAAATCTATCGTCACGATATATTACTGACCGACACTTACCCGATAAGGCAATAGACCTTATTGATGAGGCATCATCACGCCAGGTCATCGAAAATGAATCAATGGCGCCAGCAATTAGAGAACTCAAAAGAGAGGTAGATGATGCATCTGCAAGACTCGATCTAGCTGCAGAGAAAAAAGATTTTGAAGAAGCAGCAAAGATCAAACAACAGTTATTACATATTCAAGCTAAATATGAGGATTGTGTTCAGGACTGGCAATCTGAAAATAGTCCAAATAGTGAAGTGACGAAAGAAGATATTGCCCGCTTAATCGCTCAAATGACAGGTATCCCCGTTGCTCAAATGCTCGAAGCAGAGGCATCTAAATTACTTAGAATGGAAGAGTTTCTTCACGAAAGAATAGTCGGACAGGAACGAGCTATCAGTTCACTCTCGGATGCTATTCGCAGAGCTAGATCTGGCCTTAAGGACCCACGAAGACCAATCGGATCGTTTATTTTTGTGGGACCAACTGGTGTTGGAAAAACTTATCTAGCTCAAGCCCTCGCAGAATATTTATTTGATGACCAGGATGCAATCATTCGCCTTGACATGTCCGAATACAGTGAAAAACATACGGCATCAAGACTAATCGGAGCACCACCAGGATACGTCGGATACGACCAAGCCGGAGAGCTTACTGAGCAAATTCGTCGACGCCCATACCAAGTCATCCTCTTCGATGAGATCGAAAAGGCTCATCCGGACATATTTAACACGCTTCTCCAAATAATGGATGATGGGCGCCTCACCGACTCACATGGACGAACCGTAGATTTTAGCAATACCATAATTATTCTTACCAGTAATTTGGGTGTCGATGCCAAACGCGAACCTGTCGGATTTATTCGATCGCAATCAACAGATGAGGCTAATGCACAAGAAAAGCGAATTGAATCATCACTCAAGCAAACATTTCGACCGGAATTCCTCAATCGTCTCGACGAAATAGTTGTTTTCGAACCGTTAAATGAAAAAGAGATTGCCGACGTAGCAAATCTTGAAGTACAACAAATTGCGGCACGAATAGGCACGCAGCAAATTGTGTTGAATATCTCTGAAAAAGCCATGGCCCTACTCGCTAAGGAAGGATACGATCCTCAATTTGGAGCTCGACCGTTAAAACGACTTATCGAGAGAAGAATTGAAAATATCCTTGCTCGCGCTATGCTAGCAGGGGAACTAGACAGCGGTGACACAGTTAACATCGATATAGATGAAACTGAGAACTCCACTGACTTTAGCTTTGAAATAACAAAAAATAAGTCTCCGGTGAGTGTATAGCTTTGTATAGTACGTATATCCCATTCTTCGATAGGACATGAATTAACCACATCAAAATAATGCCTGATAAAAATCTCCCGTTAATGCCTTTAGAAAAAGTTCTATTTCCTGGACAGGAAATAGTTCTACAAATCTTCGAAGACCGTTATAAGGAAATGCTAAGTTACTGTACCGAATATGATGAAAAATTCGGTGTCGTGCTAATTGACTCTGGCAAAGAGGTTGGCGACGAAGCAATACCGCATGGCGTGGGTACGACCGTAAAAATTCGTGAAATCGTTCCTACCAGGAACAATAGAATTTTGCTTACAGGTTACGGTGATAAAAGATTCCAGATAAATACGACACTTACTCACAAGCCTTATCCCCAAGCTAACGTATCCTTTGATCTTCCGAATGACTCAGAACAAAATAAATCCCAAAATACGATTCCTTCAAACACCCTCTTTAACATGATTTGGGAGTCATATCTAGAGGTCCTAGCAATGCGAGATGCTCTTGCAAGCTCGTGGAGAAAAATCCCAGACACGCGCCCAGCCGTTCACAAGTTTTGTAATCAAGTTGGCGCGATAACAGAAGGGTATGCGCACGATCTGCTTCGACAGGACTTATTGTCTACATATGACGGCGAACAAAGATTGCCAGTAGCAAATAGTCTTTTACAAGAGGCAAAAACAAAAATCAAAAAACAACTGAATTTTTTGCAGGCGACGCGATTTGGTGGAACTAATCGAAACTAGGTCTCCATGGGATAACCAGCTTCAGCCCAAGCCTGATGGCCCCCTTCAACATTGTAAAGATCATCCAGACCAAGAGAAGCAGCAAACTCTGCAGCTACAGCTGACCGCTGGCCACTCCTACAAATAAATAAAATTGGCTTATCTTTTGCCAGCTTATCGGCATTGCTCAACACTGCCATATGCTGAATCCTCACGGACCCTGGAACATGTCCATCCGCGTGCTCGTCAATCTCACGAGCATCAATCACCTGGACGTCCTGTTCGTCAATCATCCGTTTAGCCTCGCCAACGTCGATTCGATAAAAAGGTTCGCCTTCTAGTTTTTCTGGTTTTGCTGACATTTAAACCTCTATTCTTCTATATTTTGTAGACTAATATAACCGGATTCGTAAAGAAATTCTGCAACGTGCCTGTTTTTTTGGGATTTTGTTAAGCTTGACCTATAAAATGACATAACCACACGGGACATTAGGGGACTCAGACAGATATATGACGATTAATCTACAAGTTAATGGTGACGCGGTCGAAGTGCCGGATGGCTCGACTATTCTGGACGCTGTTTTAGCCTCCAATGTTGACTTGCCACATCTTTGCAAGCCGGAATCACGCTCACCCCTAGGTGCGTGTAGAACGTGCTTAATTGAGATAGATGGTTCGCCGAGACTTGTCGCAGCCTGTCACACCCCCGCTACTGACTCCCAAAATATTATGACGGATAGCCCTAAATCTCAGCGAATACGAACTGGTGTTTTAGACTTAACACTTGGTATGTCCTCCGACGGCAAAGGAAAGGGCTTAGCTGCCTTACATGCAGAGAAACATCTCTTAGCGGAGTCTACGTTCGCACCCATGCCACGGGTCTCAGAAGACCATACTAATCCCTTCTTTTCACTTTCGATGGCTGATTGTATATTGTGCGGAAGATGTATCGATGCCTGCCAAAAAACCCAGCATATCGGAGCAATCGGTATTAACGGTCGAGGGCAAAACAGTGTAATAGGATCCGCATTTGACTCTGACTGGGAGGACTCTACTTGCACCTCTTGTGGACAATGTGTGTCGCAATGCCCTACTGGTGCTTTACTGCCAATTACAAAACATGCGCCACGTGCCAACGGAGTCGCAATGGCTCTTCCAATAATAAGTTCAGGTAGCAACACAACAGATCTAACGAAACAATATAAGACCGCAGTAGATACCACCGTAACTGAAACCACATGTCCTTATTGTGGCGTCGGCTGTGGATTGCGAGTACACACCGACAAAGAAAACATCGTATGGGTAGACGGAGTTCCTGAAAATGATTCTTCGCTCGGTATGACCTGTGTGAAGGGCCGATTTGGTTTGGATTACGTCACCTCAAAGGAACGTCTAACTCAGCCATTAGTCAGAAAAAATGGCAAGCTTGAGCCAGCTTCTTGGGATGATGCTCTCAATCTCGTGGCAGATAAATTTGCCAGTGTAGTCTCAGTTAATACGAAATCACCCACACAGAAATTTGGAGGGATTGCCTCAGCTAAAGCCACCAATGAAGATGGTTACGTTATGCAAAAGTTCGTACGGTCGGTGATGGGAACGAATTCTATCGATCACTGCTCCCGTCTTTGCCATGCACCCTCCGTTGTAGCGTTGATGGAACAGATAGGATCTGGGGCTACGTCTAACTCATATGAAGATTACGAAAATGCCGGTACTTTGCTAGTAGTCGGAAGTGATACCGGACGAAATCATCCAGTTGTTGCGTCTCGAATTCGCCGAAACATAGAGACTAACAACGCAGCCCTAATCGTAGTGAATCCGATCCGTATTGACCTCTGTGATGTTGCAGAAATTCATTTGCAGCCTCGACCTGGAACAGACGTAACTCTTTTCAATGCAATGGCGAAAGTTATTCTTGATGAGGGCTTAGAAAATCAAGACTTCATCCATAATCGAACCGAAGGCTTCGACGAATGGAAAGAAATCATCGATGGAACTGACTTATCACAAGCTGAAAAAATAACAGGCGTCCCTGCATCTGATATTAGAGAAGCAGCTCGCCTATACGCACAACCTAGACCAAGCAATAACGGAACCGAACGCGGCTCATGCCTCATTTGGGGAATGGGTATTACACAACATACCAATGGCTCAGATAATGCTCGTTCGCTCATCAATCTGGCACTGAGCAGCGGTCAAGTAGGAAAATCAGGCAACGGTATTTCACCTCTCCGAGGGCAAAATAATGTGCAAGGCTGCTCAGATTCTGGCTGCTTACCAAATATATTCCCAGGCTATGAACCTGTTGGCGGAGAAACACATGGTAAATGGGAAACGGCGTGGGAGACAGAAATTCCTCATAACCCAGGGCTGCAATCAACGCTAATGATCGAAAAAATGTTGAGCAATGAACTCACTACAATGTACATTGTGGGAGAAAACCCTCTCGTTTCTGACCCATATTTGGTCCACGCTCGTGAAGCATTCAATCGTCTTGACTTCCTAGTGGTTCAAGATATATTTATGCACGAAACTGCGGAAATCGCAGATGTCGTACTGCCGGCAGTGTCGTTCGCCGAAAAGTCAGGAACTTTCACAAACTCAGAACGGAGAGTCCAATTGATTCGTCCATTCATGAAACATGTTGGGGACTCAAGAAATGATTGGGAAATAACCACCGATATAGCTCGCCGAGTTCTGGAACGACTTGAAAGACCTGTCCATCAATTCACCTATACTGATTCTTCAGAAATATTCGATGAGATGGCGGGACTCACGCCGATAATATCCGGCCTCTCACACTCGAGACTCAATGAAGAGGGAGGCATTCAGTGGCCTTGCCCAGATGATACACACCCTGGCACGAAGATATTATTCGATGAAGATTTCCCGCGAGGGCGAGGATTATTTATGCCCGTAGTTCAGACTGCCTCAGCGGCTGAACTACCTAGTCGTCGATACCCCTTCACACTGATTACTGGGAGATCGCTTTACCATTGGCATACCGGCGCTATAACGCGTGAGGTAGCCAACCTCATGAAAAAAGTACCGGTAGTCACGGTGGATATAAATCCAGCGGACGCAGGCGAAATGAATATTACAGATGGTCAGGATATTCAAATTAGTTCGAGACGGGGCGAAATTATTGCGAGAGTGCATGTCGTAGATCGAATGCAACGTGGAGACCTCTTTGTACCGTTTGTTGCGCTTGAAGGAGTAGCCGCAAATATACTAACGAACGATGCACTTGACTTACCAAGCGGCATCCCTGAATACAAGGCCTGTGCAGTAAGGCTTGATGCGCCAGGAAGTGCCAGAAAAAACAAAAAACGCGATCGATAAATTAACTGATCAAAAATGCCATATGCCTTAAGCTGTGGCTGGACAAAAGAAAAGGGGAGTAATATGGCAACACCGACGACCGACTATGCGTTGTATGAAAAAAATGGTCATGTGGCAACGATAACGATTAATCGACCAGAAGTAATGAATGCGCTTCATCCTGCGGCATCACATGAAATAGCAGAGTTGTGGGATGATTTTGCGGCAGATGACAATTTATGGGTGGCCATATTAACCGGAGCAGGTTCCCGCTCCTTTTCCGCAGGCAACGATCTTAAAGCCCAAGCAGCTGGAGTTGGTAGGCTTGAACCGGGGATAGTACCTCGACAGGGTGGCTTTGGCGGCATAACAAGTCGATTTGATATGCATAAGCCGGTAATAGCGGCTGTCAACGGATGGGCTATGGGCGGCGGCTTTGAAATGGCATTGGCATCGGACATAATAATTGCGTCTGACCAGGCTCGATTTGGACTGCCTGAACCACGAGTCGGACTATACGCTGGAGCAGGTGGTATCCACAGACTTCCGAGACAGATACCTCTTAAATTAGCAATGGGCATGATACTTACCGGACGAAATCTTGATGCACAGACTGCAAAAGAATATGGATTCGTCAACGAAGTAGTTCCACATGATGACCTAATGGCTGCCGCAGAACGTTGGGCAAATGAGATACTAGAGTGCGCACCGCTTTCAGTTCGAGGATCAAAGCAAGGGTCTATGGAAGGACTAGAAATACCCTTGGAATCAGCGATGAGTCGATCGTTTTACTGGCTCAATCGGCACAACACCTCACCAGATCAAAAGGAGGGGCCAATTGCGTTTAGTGAAAAGCGGACTCCGAACTGGACTGGCATCTAGTCGATAAACTGTCTAGGACTAACCACCTTAGAGCACTAACCCATGAGCCAACAAAGTAGACAGTTTCGTCTTTTTAGGCTCGGGACCAACAGCAACAACCAATACAGTGGTCGAAGCCTCGTGACGAGATTTTGTTCACTATTGGTTGGGCTGTGGGCGTCCAATGCGCTATTAGACAATGTCCAAATAGAAGGTATCGGATCTTTAGTCGCCGGATCAGCAATATTGGCGATGACATACTTAGTAGTTAGACCAATTTTTATCACATTCTCGTTCTGCCTGATTCTTCTCACCTTTGGACTCACCATCATCATTATCGATGCGGTGATGTTGCTGATCACTTCAACGCTTGCCACCACAATCGGCTTAAATTTCCAAGTTAATGGATTTTGGACTGCTATTTGTGCCGCCTTCGTCATTGGGTTAATTCATCTAATTATTTCAAATTTGATAAACCGAAAAGATCAAATAGACTATGCAAGTCGACGAGAGCGGCGCATCTAATAACTTTCACAGTAAGTATTCGTTGAAAAGAGTAAATTATGAGCGAAAATAGTAAATTGGGCCAAATAAAGGCGCTGTGCTTTGATGTCTTTGGAACCGTTGTAGACTGGCGAACCACAGTTATCAGAGAGCTTGAGTTGTTTGGTTCGGAACAAGAAATAGACACTGATTGGTCTGAGTTTGCGGACCGATGGCGTATTGACGGTTACATGGGAGGTATGCGGCTCGTACAAGAAGGTTCACTCCCTTTTCAATCGGCAGACGCTCTTCACCTTCGAATGCTAAATATATTACTTGAGGAAGTTGAGTTCGACGTTAAAAATAATCTAGCCGCCGTTGACCATCTCAATAGGGTCTGGCATCGACTACAACCCTGGCCAGACTCAGTCGCAGGACTAGAAGCTTTACGAAGTAACTTTATCGTTAGCACACTCTCAAACGGCAATATATCTCTGCTAACAAATATGGCAAAACATTCAAATTTACGATGGGATGTGATCTTATCGGCTGAAATCACTGGGGCCTTCAAACCAAATCCCGAGTGTTACAAAAATGCAGCCAATCTTCTGGGACTCGATACTGACGAAGTCATGCTCGTCGCAGCCCACGAGGGAGATTTGCTTGCAGCACAGGCCGTTGGATTCAGCACTGCGTACATATTTCGACCGGATGAATACGGCACTGATAACGCAAAAGTGCTGAAACCAGATCTTCCCTTCGATTTTATTGCCAATGACTTTAATCATCTTGCCGAACTTCTTACAAAGCACGAGATCAAGTAAATAAAAAATACTTGACATCATCTAATACACTACTCGGTAAAAGTAGGGCGACTAAGCAAGAAGGTTTTTTTATGACAATATATTATTCATGTGACTCTCATGTAGTCGAACCGCCTGAAGTATTTAATGGGCTTATTGAGCGATTCGGTGACCGAGCTCCCCGGCCTGTTAATGGCTGGAAAGATAGGGAGGGTGTGTGGATAGCCTGGCCCGCGCTCGATCGACTTGTTCCGGTTGGTCGATGGGGAATTGCAGGACATAGTCTGGACGATCCCGAAACTCACGAACGAATAAAGCTTGGCTGGGACGGGATGAATCCCGGAGTTCAAGACCCCGTCGCGAGACTTGATGAGCAAACTGTTGACGGAGTAGTTGGGGAAGTTATGTACCCAAGTATCAATCTACTTACCTACTCTATCGAAGATACCGAAGTAACTAACGCCGTCTTCCAAAACTATAACGACTGGATCGTAAACTACTGCAGTCCTAATCCAGATCGACTGATCGGAGTTGGCTGTGTGCCACTTCGGGATGTTGACTTGGCAATTGCTGAGCTAGAACGAATTAGCAAGTTAGGAGTGAAAGGGGTAGCGATACCATGTACGGCACCTCTTGAACGACCATATAGCGACCCGTATTATGAACCATTTTGGGCCGCTGCTGAAGAAGCGGGTCTCCCACTGACAATGCATATATTTAGCGGATCAGATTGGCCCATGGGCTTACCTCAACACTGGGATCCTATTGTTGCCTATACACTTTCGCATGCAGCTATATGGAATTCTGTCAGTAACATCGTTACGTCTGGAGTTGTCGAAAGACACCCAAAACTAAAGTTTGTAGTGGCTGAATGGGAAACCGGATGGCTAGCACATACGCTGCAGCGCTGGGATCATGCGTTCTACAGGTCGAGAACGGCAGCGTCGCCCGATCTCTCCTTATTACCAAGCGAATATTTCAAACGGAACTTCATGATTACCTTCGAAGATGATGATATAGGTCTACGAACGCTAGATTATCTAGGCCCAGAAAACCTGTTGTGGGGAAATGATTACCCACACCATGATTCCATATGGCCAAACTCCATGGAGGTCCTAGATAGGATTATGAAAGATGTATCGGACCAAGACAAAAACCAAATGGTCTGGGAAAATGTGAGAAATCTTTACAACATCAATCCTGATAATTTAGATATCTAATTTATGATTTAGGAGCGCTCCCTTTTGGGATAACCGTTTGATCGATAGGTGACTGATTCACCACACCCTCAGCAATTAACTGATCAACAGCGTCCGAACCCAAGTCAAGGTCTTCATTCAGTATTTCCTTTGTATGCTCGCCTAACAACGGTGCTGGCCTATAATCCACCTCGTGTTCTGACATGAGCGGTGCAAAACCAAGCAACTTCAAATCTCCCTCGGTCGGATGAGACACTGTTTTTATAAAATCGCGTGACACAAGATGCGGATCGTTAAATAAGTCCACCGTATCCATAACAGCCGAACAAGGAACACCTGCTGCTCCTAATTCACTCATCACTTCATGCTTGGTTCGCTCACGAGTCCACTTACAGATCTCTTCGTACAAAGAATCGCCGTTCTGACGCCTACTTTCGACATCTTTCCAACGCTCATCAGTTAAAAAGTCGGTCCGCCCCAAAACTGCACAAAATGTATCCCACATTCTTGAAGTCTGAGCCATAACATACACCCAATCATTTGGTCCAAAAGGCTTGCATGGGAAAAGATCCGTCGGCACTACCGCACGATTACCATTCCTTGGAGAGACTGATTGACCCCAGTTCGATCCGTTGGCAATAGGTGTTCGCATGTAGTAAGTCAGGGCTTCCTGCATGGAAATCTCAATCTCCTGACCCTCACCAGTCTTTTGCTTGTGCACAAATGCAGCCGTAATTGCAAAAGCCAGCTGCATTCCAGTACCACTATCGCCTACACAATATCCCGGTCGCAGCGGAGGTCCATCTGCCTCTCCCGTAACTGAAAAAGCACCACCCGCAGCTTGAGCGATCATATCGTACGATTTATAGTCCGAATATGGGCCAGATAATCCAAACCCCTTGAGCCGCGCGTATATGATCCCTGGGTTAATTTTCTTCATCACGTCATAGCCGATATCAAGTTTTTCTATCACTCCCGGACCATAATTCTCGACAAAAACATCGTAATGAGAAACCATCTGTAAAAATAAGTCACGACCCTCAGGCTTCTGTAAATCTAGGGCAATACTGCGCTTATTAGAATTCCAATTGAGAAAGTAGGGTGCATTATCAGTGCCACGTGCAACCCCACGTCCGGGATCACCTGTACCAGGTCGTTCGATTTTAGTGACAGTTGCGCCCATAAAACCTAAAGCTTGGGTACAAGACGTACCCGCCTCGTATTGGGTCATATCCAAAACTCTCATCGATTCAAGTGCACCCATAATTCCTCCTATATGTGAAAAGCCTTTGCCCTCACGTGACCTTTGAGGTCGGCCCTAGTGTACTCGGATTGATGACTTTTTTAAATAAGCTATATCGCTAATCCGCCTAGACCTACTAAACCTCGGGCATGCTCAATCTCACCGACATGCCTATAACCATGAGTTAAGCACATCCCAAACAATCCCTGCCATAGAGACATTGGAGGAACTGGTTTTATAGTTACTTCTGTCGAATGGAGATCAGCGACATTAATACTCTGAAGATATGTATCCGTCGCAGCCCATACTTCTCTCTGGTACTCAAGCCAGCGAGAGGTATCCACCATTTGAACCGCCATGGCCTGCTCGTGGGTCATTCCAGTACCCTGGGCCGTTCTATGTAAACCGAATTCAGTATCAAAGCCACCATCAAGCCATGAGGTACTCTTTCCCTGTATCACAAATTGCACAATATTATCCTCTGTGCGTACATAGTGCCAGAGCGAAAAAAAGGCACTCACACCGCCTTGCTCTGGCCAATAATTCCATTGCTCGAGGCTCATTTCCTGAACTGCTTTATCCAGCATTCCATGCATACTAGTCAGCCCACTTCTAAGCACTTCTACTTCATTCATATTTCAACTCCTAGCTTTGCAAGCCGTATTCACTCTGATCGTTTTATCTAATACCTACCATTAGTTTTGAAAGAATAACGCACGACGCTACTGTTGGCATTTAATGTCGCATACACACTGTTACGCCTCGTTGAGATATCATCTCGGGGCAGTGGAGGTTTATAGCATGGGTGAGACGATTCGAATAGGATTAATCGGCGCCGGCGGTAATACGCGAGTAAGACATCTTCCAGAATTTCAGAAGATTGCAGATGTGGAGATTGTGGCGATAGCTAACAGAAGTAATGAAAGCGCGAGCGCGTTCGCAGCTGAATTTAACCTTGAAGTGGAAACCTCCGGAGACCCTTACCAGGTGATAGGCTCATCTGACGTTGACGCAGTCTGCATCGGCACGTGGCCCAACAAACATAGAGAGTACACCATTGCAGCACTCGAAGCAGGAAAGCATGTGTTAGTTGAAGCCCGCATGGCAATGAATGCTTCAGAGGCTGCTGACATGCTTAAAAGTTCGGAAGCGCATCCTGACCTAGTGAGTCAGATCGTTCCTGCACCGATGGATTTCAAGTCTTGGCGAACAATAAAAAGGCTTGTCGACGAAGGTGAATCGGGTGAGCTTGGTACAGTACGCGAAGTCCATATATCAGTACTAAACGGTCAAAACTTGGCACCTAGTCCCGAACTGCATTGGCGTGACCAGACTGAACTAAGTGGAATGAATATCATGATGTACGGAATCACGGTCGAGATGATTCATAGGTGGTTAGGCCCCACAAAAGAATTAATCGCTGACGGTCAGACATTTATTTCCAAAAAATTGAACACCGATACAGGAGAGATGATTGAGGTCGATATCCCCGATAGCCTGTCGGTGGTTGCACGACAAAATAATGGAGCACGGGTCATCTATAACCTTTCAACCGTTGCAGGTACTCCTACATCACCGAACGGCGCCACTCTGTTCGGTTCCAAAGGCACATTAGCATGGTCATTTGCAGAAGATGCACTTAGTTTCGCCGCTCTGGGCGGCACTCCTAGTCCCTACCCACATGATGACCGATCAGTATTCGGCTGGCAGGTAGAATCTGATTTTGTGGAATCAATTCGTAGTAATGCCCCAGTAATACTGACGAATTTTCAGGACGGACTGGAATACATGAAAGTTGTTGAGGCCACATATCATGCCAGAACAGATGGTAAACGGGTAGTCATCAATTAACAGAGCTGCAGCTTAACTGGTCTGCTCAAGCCGTAACGTAGCAATCCTAATTGCTTCATAGGCTAACGGAATATATTCGATATCAGGTAGATCAAGTGGTATGAGAGACTCTTCGCGCGTGCTCATCGGATCGGCACCAGCTGCAATTTGTTCGCTATCAAGGCCAATCTGGAATTCATATAAGCCTCCGTCATTTCCCAGAATGACACAGCCTAAATCAGCAGCAATCATTTTGGGAGCATCAATTTCAATTCCATACGCAAAAAATGCTCCCGGATACGATGGGAAAGGATCGAATTTTTTAACTAACTCTTCCAATAACTCAGATAAACTTTCAGCGGTCCTCTGGAGAAGCACCTCGCTTGTTGCCTGTATTATTGACGTATCAGAACTGGAATTATTATCTGTCATAAATTTAAATATAGCTATGTATTGCAACTACTGCAGCAATACTTAGAAACAGGATCATTAAAAAAGAAGTGAGAGTGTCACTTGACCCTTTGGATACAACAATTTCCTATCCTTTCCAACCAAGTGGAAAGAGATTCTGCAGTAATAATTCGAAAAGTCCCCGCCGCTAATAACGCAACAATAGTAGTTCTCGTGGAACCCTTAACCGCTGAAGCAATTACTCAGTCTGATGAAATAGCCCAATTATTAATAACTGAACTGCAACAGTCGCTCATAGACCAAAATAGAAGTCGCACATTCGCAATTGAAACGGCGATCCAGAACATACAGCATCGCCTCACAACCAACACGCAAAATAAAAGATTTGAAGATAAGCCAGTCGTCGCGATCGCCTGTATTGAAATTCTTGAAGATCAAGCAATTATTGGTCTTGTAGGTACTACACACTGTTTTCTTCGAGATGGCAATGAGTTATTTTCTCTAACAACTGATGGTCATGCGGCGACTGCTCCAATCGGTGCGACTAACACTCCCGCTGCCGTCCGATTTTTCAACACCAACCTGAAAGATCAAGAACTAGTACTCACGACTTCCACCACCCGCTTTGATGAAACTCTCGAAGAAATCTTGACTACTAGAAATAGTGTAGAAACCACATGGGCAAATATAGTTGATTACGTACGAGAGATTCCACACGCTTCAGCTGTCTTCCTCACTTGGCAAAGTAATCAATCTGAACACAAGCAGGACTCACTCGAGAGGTCACCTAACGATTTTGTGACCACCGGCGAATTAACCTCCCCGTCAAAATTAATTAAGCTCAAAACCTTGTTCAGACGACCAATTAGAAGCACCAAGAAAAACTGGAAGACTGTCTTTATCTATCTCGTTGTTTTTATCGGATCATTACCTCTGCTTGCAAACATGTATGGTGCTGGTCGTATCGACTTTTGGAATCAACATGACGACGTGATATTAGAAATTCAGACTTTCTCTAGGGAAGCGATAATTAATTCAGATAAATCAAATGCACTCGATGAAACTGAATCATATTTAACTTCAGCACTCGTTCAGATTAGAACTGGGCTATCTATTACACCTAACAGTAAGGAACTTAGACAACTCGAAGACGAAGTCCGCCAGCGGCTCAATACACTAACGATTTCAGAGGAAGTGACCTCATTACAAACACTGACCACATTCAATACAGCTGACGACGTATCTAATCAAATGACAAGAGTTGTACTGGGTGGAGGACGACTTTGGTCCATCGATCAATCTAACGGTTGGATAGTCAGAAGCAACCCTGAAAAAACTGATTATTCAAATGTGATATACCGCCAAGGTGATACATATCAAGGAACACCTGCTGACAGCCCCCTCTCGATCACCTGGGATGAATTACGAGATCGGCTGATTATACTTGATACAAACGGCTCATTTTTCTCATATGAAGCTATCGAGGATGGATTACCACGACCACTTGGATTACCAAGAACTATGCCTGTTAACCAAATACTAGATATCGCAGCCTCAGAAAATTTACTATTAGCCGTTGATTCCGAGGGATTACTAAGTCTCTATAAATTAGACCGTAATGCCCTTCGGCCTAACAACGATATATTATATTCGAAGCCTATTCCTAATCTGGTATCAATTAATTTGGACGAATTCGGTAATCCGGTACTTCTTACGCGTACCGATCTAATATCTTTTCGGATCGAAAACGAAATACTTCTTAAATCAAAACCCACTCCATCGATTAAATTAGCTACTGCACTCACTACTGATCCCAACCATATGTTCACATACGTCGGCGAACCAAAACAACGCCGTATCCTAGTAGTAAACACGGAACATACTCTCGTAGGAATATACCGGCACCCCGCGTTCGACAAAATTATAGACATAGCTTCTGATGATGAGGCCATATATTTACTTACCAAATCTGAAATTCTCAGATTCCTAAAAACATTCGACCAAAAGTAAGTCTTCGTTATGTCAATGACCAGGTAATAGCCGTTGTCTGATCGCCATGGCTTTCCACTTCGCCTCGCCCCTCGAGATAGTGTAGATGAGCCAGAGTTTCGCCCAAAGCCATTCGCTTCTTAAAAATAGAAAATCCCTCAAATGGCTTGTTCCAAGTCACTCTTGATGAGATATCACTGGCAGATGCTCGCTTCGAACTACCAATTCCAGACATCACCTCAGCACATCTGTTTGCGTGATGTTGAATTAATTCGGAACACCGATCTGATAATTTAGGAATGAGCTTTTCATGTGCTGGCAAACCAACACTCGTTGTATATTCACCGATCTTTGCCAAAGACCCTAAAAATTCAGTCAATGGATCTCGACCACTGTGCTCATCATCAGGTGACATAGAGACATTTGGTGTAATCCGACCAAGCACATGGTCACCTGTGAGAATCAGGTCATGGTTTTGGACATAAACACAAAGATGACCCGGAGTATGTCCAGGTGTCCACACGGCCTGCAACGACCAATCTCCAATTTCTATTGAATCATTATCTTTAAGTAGTAAATCAGGACTAATCTTGCTGCTGAACCACGATCTGTCTCTATCGCCAGAATCTGCTGCACCAGTCTTTTTACTGAATCCCTCACCAGCAGCTAGAATCTCACTTTCTGATACTCCGTGTCGAATCATCCATAAGTTATTTTGTTGAACCCAATTTTCGCTGCCTCGACCATTGTCAGAATACCAATCAGCTTCGATATCAATCATCATTATCTTACAATCAGGCGCCAATTCCTTAATCCAGCCGGCCATTCCTAAATGGTCAGGATGGGCATGAGAGATCATAAGGCTATGTATATCTTCCATGCTGAAACCAAGTCCCTCAACCTGAGTCCTTAAGGCTTCCTGAGCCTTTGGGGTTCCATGCCCACTATCGAATAACGCTAAGCCGTCAGGAGTTCTAAACAAATAAGCAAACACCCAGGGAAGAGCATCTGAGGTCATGGGAGTCCGAAGTCTCCAGAGTCCATCAATAATTACTTCAGGTATCCATTTCGAGTCAGGCCACTCGTTGGTCGACATTTGCGCACCCTTCATCACATATAAATCATCGTCTCTTGTCCGTCAGTAAACTCACTACCTAGTAAAAAAATAGAGTTAAAACATGCTCGCAGCAGCATCCGCCGCGGCATACAGTGGCGTACCCCAAAGGCCAAACACTACCAACGACACGAATAGAGTCAAAGTGGTTAGATATCCGGTTGAAGATAGTTTCCACTGTTCAGTGCCATCCTCTGGCTCATATAAATACATTTGCCGAATAACCATGAGGTAGTAGTAGAGAGAAACTGTAGATGCCACAACTGCGATAGTTACTAATCCTAGGTGTCCAGCTGAAACAACCGCCTGAAATAAAATAAACTTCGTAAAGAATCCAACCAGAAGTGGCATTCCAGCGAGCGAGAATAAACCCGCCGTAATCATAAGTGCAAGATAAGGATTAGACTGCGCAAGTCCCTTAAAACTATTAATTTCCTCTTGACCTGTCTTATTAAAAAAGTGAGTAACCGAGATAAAAACTAAAAGATTAGTGATTATGTAGCCGGCCAAGTGCACTAGAACTGCAGAGGTCGCGTCGCCACCATAACCACTCCCGACGGCCACAATTGCCATTAGCATGTAGCCCATTTGGCCTATCGAAGAGTAAGCAAGTAATCGCTTAATATTTGTCTGTTGCAATGCCACAAGGTTACCCACAACCATCGTAGCTACCGCTAAACCACTCAGTATAAATTGCCAATCAGACGCAATCGGTAACAGTGGCCCGCCAAACCAACGAAGTAACAAAGCAATGGTTGCAGCCTTTGAAGTCGCCGACAGGAACGCAGTAACTGGAATTGGCGCACCTTCATATGCATCAGGTGTCCACATATGAAAGGGTACTGCAGATGCCTTGAATCCGAGTCCAACGATAATTAAAACTAGGCCAAGCAAAAGCGGTGTAGTGAGGCCCGTGTCACCCGCACTCAAAACTAACCCTATCTCATGATACTGTGTTGCCCCTGTTACTCCATAAATCATACTGAGTCCATACAGCAGCGAAGCAGATGCTACTCCCCCAAGCAGTACATACTTAAGAGATGCCTCACCTGAGCGTTGATCAGATTTAGCAAGCGATACCGCAATATACAAAGAAAACGACAGTAATTCAATAGCCAAATACGCCGTTAATAGTTCTCTAGCCGACGCCATTAACATTGCACCAACCGTTGCCAACAAAAGTAATCCGTAAAACTCACCCACATGTGACACAGACTTTGATATGTACTCATGTGAGCCAACAATTATCACGAGTGTAATGGCTATGAATAGAATTCTGAAAAAGCCGGTAAATGAATCAACCTGTATAAGTCTGGCAAAATCCTCATCTACATTCACTTGTAGAATTGATAGCGCCAAGGCAACTACCAAGCCCACCAAAGCTAGTCCGACAGGCACGTTAGCAGAAATATTTAGCTGCCGCTTGAAGGCATCAATTCCGATGACAAGCATCGAAGAAAGTACTAAAGCAATCTCAGGCAACAGAAGAACATAATCTAGATTAAGTGTCTGGCCAAAAATATCTGTCACAGTCTTACTTCCCCTCTTACATCATTAGGCCAGGGATTTGGCTAAGTGACGGTGCAATTCGATCAATCCATGGTGAGGGCCAAAGGCCAAGTAACAAAATTGCTCCCACTAGAACAGCCGCACCCGAACGTTCAATCCACGTCATTTCATTCAACGAATCCCACTTTGGATTGGCCTCCCCGAAAAATGACTGCGCCAGAGCTCTCATTAAATATGTAGTAGTAATAGCCGCCGTGAGTACCGCGAGTCCGCCAACAATCGGATACGATCTAAATGCACCAATAAATATGTGAACTTCTGCAATAAAACCCGATAAACCCGGTAGGCCCAAAGATGCAAGTGACGCAAACACGAAGAACACAGACCAAATTGGCATCTGCTTAGCTAACCCACTGAAATTAGGAAGATCACGATTATGCGACTGGTCATACATAGCTCCGATTAGCAAAAAGAAGAGAGCTGTCATCAAACCGTGAGCTGTCATTTGTAATACGGCACCCGTCATTCCGATCACGTTCATCGTGCCTAATCCAACAAACACATATCCCATATGCGAAACAGACGAGAACCCCATTAACATCTTCATATCAGTCTGGCGGAGTGCAGATATAGCACCATAGAGAGCAGCTGTTATACCGAGGGCGACAAGGGCTGGGCCCCAAAAAAGTGCACCCTCCGGCATCATCTGTGCCCCCAGCCGCACAATACCAAAAGCCCCGACCTTCATAAGTACACCAGCATGGACCATTGAGACCGCAGTTGGTGCCGCCGCATGCCCGTCAGGTGACCAAGAATGAAACGGGAACATCGCTCCAAGTGTGCCACAGCCAATAACGACTAGAGGGAAGAAAATCTTCTGGAAGCCTTCATCCTTTGGTGCGTCAAGTAGCACTTCCATGTCAAATGTTCCAAGCCCAACCTCGGCGAACAGTGCGAAAATGGCAGCAAAAATAGGAATTGAACCCGCCATCAACATCATCATCAGCTTCATCGCCCCATACTCTTTTCGGGTAGAACCCCATACCGCAATTAACAGGTACATAGGCAGAAGTGCAGTCTCGTATGCTAGAAACCAGAAAAATAAATCAAGAAGAACAAATACGCCGTAAACGCCAGCGGTCAAAATGTAAAACAAAATAAAGAAATCTTTAAGTCGATGCTGTATTTTCCAAGAAACCCAAGTTCCTGGCAAAACCACAATTCCCGTCAATAACACCAGAGAGGCAGTCACACCATCGATACCAACCTTTAAAGAGATTCCATTCTCTCCAAGTAGTCCTATATTCTCTACCCATGGGTAAGACATGACTCCCTGAAAAGTTGATCCGTCGAAGGAGTATGCCATAAACACGTATACAGAAACAATAAACATGATTAACGAGGAAATAGCAGTCAGTCCAACAATAACTGCCCGTTCCTTCGACGGAATAACCATTAAACCAGCCGCACTCAACAAGGGAAGTACAATAAGAGCTATAAGAAAATATCCGTCATTTTCTGTCATGCTAGCTGAACTCCGTTCGTTCTTTTTCTACATAACCCAATGCGTTAGGCACGAGCTAATACCATCACACTTAGCACTAGTATTCCGGCAGCAATACCCAAGGCATAATTTGGGATTTTTCCCGTCTGAAGGAACTTCAAGCGGTATCCGAAATATCCAATGAACTGAGCTCCTCCATCGACCCCAGTCTCATTAACAATCTTTTTATCAAACCAGGCGACCAGTCCTGCTAGACCCAAAATTACCCTATTGATGATCCCTTGGTAGAGCTCATCCAGGTAATATCTATTGACAAGTAGGGCATGTAGATCCGGCGACCAAGTCCGAGCTTTAATAGCTCGTTCAGCACCACCATGCCAGTAAACCCAACCAATGATAACTCCAGCCAAGGAAGAAACTGTGGCGACGCTCGCAAATGCCCAGTCGATATGAAAAATATGGGGGTGATGTAGATATACAAGATAGCCAATACCACCGCTGAAGCCAAACAGGCTTCCCACAGCATCGAATACAAAGAAACCGGATACAGTTGCCAATAATCCGAGTAATAACAAGGGTAACGTCATTGAGCTCGGGCTCTCATGTGCATGATCGAAGGCAGATCTGTCTCGAGGATCTCCAAAAAAAGTGAGGAGAACAAGACGTGTCGTATAAATAGCCGTGAGCAAGGCCGTTCCAGCTAGCACGATATAAACAAAGGGACTTGCGTAACTAGAAACCGCATGAAGGATTTCATCTTTCGACCAAAAACCAGCAAATATCGGAATTCCTGCCAGAGCAAGCGAGCCAATGATAAAGGTTGCGGCAGTAATCGGTTGCTTGTGGCGTAATCCGCCCAGATATTCAACTTCCTGTCGTCCAGTCGCATGTATAACCGAACCTGATCCCAAAAATAAAAGTGCCTTGAAAAAAGCATGCGTCAATACGTGAAACATTGCCGCCCCAACTGCTCCTACACCCAGTGCGACAAACATAAAGCCCAATTGTGAGATTGTTGAAAATGCCAACACTCGCTTGATATCAGACGCAACTAATCCCATGGTCGCTGCTAAAAACGCGGTTAATAACCCAGTGTATAGAATCACATCTCGAGCAACCAGCACCACTTCATAAACTGGTGAGAACCGCGCGATTAGATAAACTCCAGCAACCACCATCGTCGCTGCATGAATAAGTGCTGACGCCGGAGTTGGTCCCTCCATCGCATCAGGTAGCCACACGTGCAATGGGAATTGAGCACTTTTACCTACAGCTCCAGCAAATAGTGCCAGCATAGCTACTGTCAGATAAGTTTCACCTATCTGTCCAGATGTCGCTGCAGCGATGATGGTTTGTACGTCAAAACTACCAGTGGCTTTCCACAGTAAAATAATCCCGATCAGTAACCCTACGTCACCGACTCTAGTTGTTATGAATGCTTTCTTAGCAGCCTCCGCAGCTGATTGACGTTCCCAATAATGCCCAATTAGTAAATAAGATGCTAAGCCAACACCTTCCCAAGCTAGGTACATCCAAACTAATGAGCCCGATGTCACTAATAGAAGCATTGCCGCAACAAACAGACTTAGTACCGCAAAGTACCAACCGTACCTATCCTCACCCTTCATATAACCAGTTGAATAAATCGCAACCATCAAACCAACAATCGATATCGCAATCAACATAACTATAGAGATTGCGTCGATATACGTTGAAAATTCAATCAAAAATAAAAAGTTGTCGGCTGAGATTCGTACCCAATCAAAAGCATAAACGTTTGCTTCGCCTGGATGGAATTCACCATCATGAAAAAATCCTTGAAAATCAATAATAATGAACAGCGTGACCAGCAATATACCGAGCATGCCGATAACAGCCAAAAAGTCTCCCTCTCGGGGTAATAGCTTTCTAAAGAAGGAAATAATCAGGAATGCTACTACTGGTATTGCCGGTAGTAGCCACGCTTGCTGCATTCCTATTGTGACAGAAATATCCGGCACAATTTCCTCCTCATATTATCGTCCGACCTCATCCGAAATCGAATACTATTCTCTTATTCTCTACCAGCGCATATCACTTGCTTCATCCACGTTAGACGTTCGTCTTTCTCTGAATAAGCGAAGAACAATCCCCAAGGCCAAACCAACTTCGGCCGCTGCCACCGTAATCACGAAAAGTGCAAAAATCAAGCCACTAAATGCGTCCGTGTCTAAATAGGAGGCAAACGCAATGAAATTTATCGACACACCTGCCAACATTAATTCGACAGCCATCAGTATCAAAATCGCACTCCGTCGAGACAATACTCCAAATAAGCCTAAACCGAAAAGAATCGCCCCAAGTGTTAAAAAATACTCTATGGGAATCATTATTCAGACTCCTCAGGCAAATCGTCGCTTGCGGTGTGCACATTGACCAAGGCACCAGTAATTGCTACATCAAGCAACACAGCCACAACGATAATTGGCAGTGCGAACTCTCTGAATAGACGTTCTCCAAATAACTCAAATGGCACGACATGTGCTGTTGGATTACCCCAGTCCCCCGACAACAATAACGTTATAAACGTGCCGACGAGTAACGATACCAGCAAAAACGCAAATGGCTTTTGCGATCCGTCGGTTACTACAGGATCGTCTTGAGCATTAGTCATCATCAACCCAAAAAGCAACAATAGAACCACGCCGCCGCCATAAACAAGAACCTGTACGAGCGCCAAGAATTCAGACATCAAGAGAAGGTAAAGCGCCGCTACTCCAATGAGTGTGGCAGTGAGAGACAGAGCCGCGTGCACTATATTGGGTAAAAGTACACATCCTAATGCTCCCAGAATGACAATAATTGCAGCAACGAAGAAAACCATTTCCGGCGCACTAATTACTCCGAAAGCAACCAAAGTAACGAGCACAATCCCCAGCGGAACACCAATGGCACCCACTGTAATTCCGCCTCCAATAATGATTCGGTCAAATTGAGCGGGAAGTGGAATTCGTTTCAGCATTTTGATAATCCCAATTATTTAATTACTGACTTCAGAATCTTCGGCATCAGCCTCGGACACTGTCTCATTTGTTTGACCAAGTACAGGCACCCACTCATCAATGTTGCCAGTTCGACTTTGTGAAAGTAGTTGTTGAAGATCCATCACTAAATCCTGTCGGTCATAAACTGAAATTTCATGACCTTCCCAAGTGTTATTCATCGCTATCGCATCGAAATTACAGACCTCGACGCAGATATTGCAGCGCATACAGCGAGCATAATCAATCCAAAATTTGTCGATTATCTTACGTCGGGAGGACGTACCGTCGAGACTCTTATGGTTCGGATTATCTTTCATGAGAACTGTCATGCATTCAACAGGACAAGCCCGCTCACATGCATGACATCCTGTACAAAATGGTTCGTCAATACCCTCATCCCAGAGAAGTAATGGAAACGCCCGATCACGTTCCGGAATGGGTTTGTGATAGCTCGGATAATCTCTGGTCACAGGCTTTCGAAGAAATACTGCGAATGTCCGAGCCATACTCTTTGCGATACCCCTCATTTATGAAACCTCTGCTTCCTGCACTATCGTTGGTCTAGCACGGCGTCTTCTGGGCTCTAGAGGTCTCTGCACAATTCCCTCAGTTACCCAGAATAAAAGACCTAGCGATAATACCCCAGTGATAAGTAATACTATGTGCGGCAAGCCGTACACAAGTACAAATCCATTTATTAGTATCTGCAAAAAGCTAAATGGCAATAGTATTTTCCAGGAATATCCCATCAGCTGATCAATCCTAAGTCGCGGGACCGAAGCCCTGACCCAGAAAATAAGGAAGATAAATAATCCTCCCTTACCTGCTGCCAAAAGTATCTGTAAGGGGAGACCAAAATCTTCACCGAAAGGCCATGAATAGCCGCCCAAAAATACCGATGACCCGACAAACGCCATGATCAGCATTCCCGCATACTCGGCTAAGAAAAACATTGACCATCTAATACCTGAATACTCCACAAAAGGCCCACCTACAATCTCACTCTCCCCAACTGGAATATCAAACGGTGTCCTGTTTAATTCTGCAAGTGCCGCCACAAAAAAGATGAAAAAGCCCAGTGGTTGCCACACAATTAAAGGAACTGCGCTTTGAAATTCGACAATCTTATCTAACTGTAAGGATCCGGCTATCATTGCTGCTG
>CAJXBM010000028.1:0-23047 GCA_913051185.1 uncultured Chloroflexota bacterium
CACCCGGAGGAGGAGGAGGAGGAGCACCGCCACCACCACCCGGAGGAGGAGGAGGCTCACCACCACCGCCGCCACCACCACCCGGAGGAGGAGGAGGAGGAGCACCGCCGCCACCACCACCCGGAGGTGGTCCCTGGGCAACAGCTATTCCAGCGCTTACTTGTGAAAATAAGAGGAAGACTATCAGCACGAGTGACAAAAACTTTTGCAATCCTCGTCTCATACTTTTGCGAATTGGCAGCTCACTCATAAATCTACTCCGAACATCTCTCTGACGTTACTTCTTGTTTTTTCTATTTTGCACAACGGAAACTATCTGCAAAGTAGAAGAACGAACCTGATACCGCATCTAAATCACCACCGGTCACAGTTAAGGCATAACTTCGAGCACTGGATTCACATATCCATCCGCCAATTACGGCTACACCGTCAACCGCGCCATCTGCATCATAGGCAGCGAAAGTAGCGTATGACGCTTGCTGTGAGTCGACTTCAAGCCCTTCTGCTCCAGCACCTGTGACTTGGAAATTTGAACCGGTAGCCGCTGAAACGAGTTCAAATGCGCCTAGTACGGATTCCTGTGGTGTTAATGGTGGATCAGTTGTGATCCAAGTCATTAATAAGCTCACACCGCCAGCACTTGCTAGCAAGGTTCCACTCTCTTCAGAGGCCTCACCACCACCAATTCCGGAAGCCACAGGCTCAACAGTGGCTGGGAACGGGATCACAAATCCAAATTTGTCGTAATCGATAATTGGCACAGGAGTTGCGGTGGCGAATTGGGCACTCCCGTCAGGTAGTTGTAAGAAGAGTCCTTGCAGGCCACTATTAGTCTCATTCGCTTTAGTGATTCCTTCATTCGCCTCACTTAACTCAGACTCGAGTGCTGAGATTCGCCCTTTTATATCAGCTAGGTCAGACCGAATCGCAGCAATATCTTCCTCGCTGGCACCACCATTTACGATGGTTTCACCTGAACATCCAATCAGTGCAAGGCCAAGAAGTGCGATTAATAACGTACGACCTACTCGAAAACTAAGTTTCATTAAAGGTATCCCCATTTCTTTCAAATGCTGATTTAGTAACTTTCTCTGACCTTATAGTGCCTGTTACTTAGCGGTAAAGCAACTTTTATCAACTGATGGTACTAAGAAAGCCCGAATTAGGCGTATAATTCAGCAACATGTGGGATGCCTGTCTCGCATTTAGCGTTGTGAATCGGGCTTGTACATTGATGGGTTGATTTACGAAATCTGCTATGAATCACAATAATTTTCAGAAAAATGAAGGACTTACCTCACGCTTAGTTGCGGCTTTTAGAACAAATCCTTCAAACGGTTTCTATCTATGGGTAGCGATGTGGCCTGTGCTGGCAATCATTGGCGTGGTACTCCTCAAACTTCCGATGAGTTCTACGGGTGACGTTGAAATTTCTATGGTTGATGCCATATTTACGTCAATTTCAGCTGTGACTCTGACCGGTCTGACTGTAGTTGACACTAATCTTGTGTGGTCCACCGTTGGTTTGATGATTTTGCTTGGTTTGTTTCAGCTTGGCGGCCTGGGAGCTTTCGCTGGTTTGGCCGCTATTTTGCTTAGAATAGGGCAGTTGACCGGTCTGCGAGAAAATCAAATCAGAAGAGCGCAGGGTCTGAGTGGCGATCAGGATGAATCGCGATTAAGTCTTCTGTGGATCGTCAAATTTATGCTGGGAATGCAATCAATTGCATTCCTCTTAATATTCATCAGTTTTTCTATTTCGGAAGGGCGCGTTCACGTAAGTGCCATATGGCCTTCAGTATTTTTAGCTATTTCCGCTGTTAATAGTGCGGGTTTCGTATATTGGGGCGAAATTGACTCGGTGGCTGGCAATAATTTTCTCATGGCAATATTCAGTTTTTTTACGGTTATTGGTAGCTTTGGGTTATTAGTGCTTCACAACCTAGTTGGGTCATACCGCGAGGTATTTAACATGCAGTTAGGGACTGCTAGGAACATTAAATCCTATATTCTCTCGTTGAGACACCAAGCTCTTCGGGAAATTTGGCGAAGATTGTCACTTGACGCCAAGATAGTATTTTCCACATCTTTATTGTTGTTGGCTACGGGTACGGTCTGGGTATTTGTGCGTGAATATATTGGAGATGGGGTGTTGTCTGACAGAGGACTATTTGATGCACTATTCCATGCATTAACTGAAAGTTCATTTACACGCAGTTCAGGATTTTCAACGATTGACTGGTCCACACCTGATACAGGGACCCTTCTAGTTGTGACGGCACTGATGTTTATAGGTGGTGCTTCAGGCAGTGTGGGAGGTGGCATTCGCCTCACAACGTTTGGACTGGTCGCACACAAATTCATAAGCGTTGTTAGAGGGGATCAGCAGCAGGCAATTTTTGGGCGTGGAATCACTGATCATGATTTTCGTATTGCGTTGACCTTTCTGTCATGTTCATTGATTTTTCTGATGACAATGGTTTTGTTGATTTCACAGGTGACGACCGCGAATCTGGAGAGTGTTATTTTTGAAACAGCATCCGCATTTTCGAAGACTGGATTCTCTACTGGACTGACTAGTGAATTGGGTGACTTTGGAAAAATATTGCTCGCTATCACTATGCTCGTGGGACGTATCGGACCACTCGCAGTATTGACCTTGTTGGCCGGCGATCCCGATCGACAACAGACTGCAGGCACTATTCGTTATCCCGAAGAATCTGTTGTACTTGGATAATTAGGTTTCTGTTTACTTTGTGGCGATCGTTTTCTAGAATCAATTTAATCTTGTTAACGATTCATTCAACGAAAGCGATAGATTCATGTCGAATTTTTTTTGGGTGTTAGTTCCTCTGGTCGCACTACTTGCCGTGGTCGCCTGCTCAAGTGGTGAGAGCGATTCAAGTGTGGCCGAAGTAGCTGCGTCGACACAGACAGCAGCAGCAACACAAACAGCAGCAGCAACACAAACAGCAGCAGCAACACAGACAGCAGTAGCAACACAGACAGCAGCGTCGACACAAACAGCAGCAGCAACACAAACAGCAGCGACACAGACAGCGGCAGCGACACAGACAGCAGCAGCAACGCAAGTTGCTACGGCAATGGCCATTCCGGCTGCTCCACCGATTGATCTCACTTCGATTAATGCAGTGTGTGAAAATCGCGACGGGTACATATACTGCACCTCAAGTGTTCTTGCGGCACCATCCGAGGTGACTATCGGCTGGGGAGAATTGTCAGGAGTATCACCAGAAGTATTTTGTGCCACAGATATCACCACTCAGGTGTGTGAATGGATGACTCGTGGCTTACTTGCGGCTATCTCCAGATGGGGTAATTACGCTCCCGTGGAATATTGGGTGCTTGGTACAGATTATGAAGCCTACGAGAATCTAACGGCTGAAAACTGTGCACGACGTATTGCTAGAGGCCAGATGCGTCAGGTGGACTGTGATCGTAAGCACGGCCCTGACGGAAATCACGGATTTTATTCATACTGGGAACTTGGTTCAGACTCGGTAGCTTCTGGACGTCCTGGTGGTAGCGCTGGCTTGAACGGTGACCGACAATGGGGCATTCACTTTTTTACATCATCACTTCCAGTTGCTCTGACCGACTACTTCGAAGTGAACGGACTTAATGAACAGAAGACTCTCCATCACGAATATTTTCATGGTGTCCAGCACGCACACATTTATACGAAAGACCGGAGTCAGCGAGACAAATTACTTGGTCCGGTTTGGTTTAACGAAGGGGCAGCTGAGTACATGGCGCACGTCGCTGTGAAAGAAGGCAGAGCTTCGGGCCTCATAGACATGGTTAAAACAGAAGGCCGGTGGTCATTCGAATTTGAGGAGGAAATGCAACAGAAAATGCGGAGTTGGGAGCGGAACTCTTTGACCTGCCCTGGATTGAAATTGAAAGATATGACCTACCAGAACAGCTGTAATAATTCATCATATGACCTCGGGACATGGGCTCATGCTTACCTAGCAAATAAATATGGCGCGACGGTTTTACTGGACACCTATTATCCGATGCTGAATGACGTGTCGAGCTGGGAAGAGGCCTTCGTAGCGACATACGGACTAAGCTCGAATGATTTTCTCGCTGAATTTGATACATTTTTGGGACTTTCTTTGTCGGAGCAGTCGGAGATTCTGCCGAAGTAAATACGACTGGTCGTTTTATTCTCAATTTGAGATGAGGATGAATCAGAAAATTGAGGGAGCCTACAGAATCCAAACTGAGGTCAGTTAGGTGATACGTTTTCGTATTTGGGTTGTCTGATCTCAAATCGGTAATGTCATCTGAGTGACGCCATATAATTGTAAATCTCAGTGGACTTGTCACAATGCTTTTGAATTATTGACTTGAGTTAGAGTGAGCAATCGGAGAATGCGATGTACATTATTGATATTTCAAGTTTAAAAAAAGAAGGTGAATTTGGATCTAAAGAGTGGGGTGAGGCCTGTGCGGCGGCGGCCGTAAAAATACTTGAGGCCGCTGATCTGCCTGCTGATTTCGAGTGGGCCTTTACTGAACGTTACACCTACCCGCCAGATCGACTGATGAAGGACGGCCGCACGCAGTGCGGGTACTACATCATGGTGAAGAACGGTGAAATAACTGGTGGTGATGGTGAACCAGAGGAGGCTCTTGCGATCCGCGGATTTCACGTTCGGGCGCGTTGGGCCGCGTTGTGTAGTCAGTCTGGTGCCTTTTATGGTGCCGAGGGGAAGTTAAAGCGCGGCGAGGGTGAAGTGGCAATGCGCGAGGCAATTGAACGATATCTAGGACGTAACGATCCATACGGGGAGATACAACCGTCAGAGCGGTATTTTCCAGAAACCGTCCGTGGTCCGTTGATGGCTGGATCAGAGGAAGGCAATGGCCTTCATAATATCGCGGCATCTATGCAGGCCACCTCTCCGGAGTTTGCTGACTTTCCGGTGACAGAAATGTTGGTTCCAGTTTTCGATGAGATGACCGAAGAGCAAAAGCGGGCATTCATAAAACTGCTTGGTATCGATATATAACCTTTTCTCTTTTTACGATTTTGAATAACTCGGTGTACCAGTTGAATGTGATATAACTCTTGAAAAGAGTGAGATTATTTGTTCGGGAGAAATATCATGACCCAAGATGAGCATCCTTTGGTTACTAAATATCGTGAATTCAGTCCTGCCTCAGAGGCATTACACGAGAAGGCTCGAAAAGTATTTCCTGGCGGCGATACCAGATCCAGCGCACATTATGGGCCATACCCGCTGACTATCACCGAGGCATCGGGCTGTGTGATGAAAGATGCTGATGGACATGAAGTGTTAGATTTTATGAATAATTTCACGTCTCTGGTGCACGGACATGCTCGCCCGGAAATAGTTGAGTCTGTGCAGAAACAGATTGCTCTTGGGTCGGCCTATGCCGCGACAAGTCAAAACCAGATTGATCTTGCCGAAATAATTACTGAGAGGATTCCGTCCGTGGATCAAATGCGTTTCACTAGCTCAGGAAGCGAGGGAACGACGATGGCCATTCGGTGTGCACGAGCGGCTACTGGACGTCAGAAAATTATGAAGATGGAGGGCGGTTACCACGGGAGCTTTGAGCTTGCTGAGGTGTCATTGGTGCCCATGCCGGATTCGCGAGGAGATCTGAGTGAGCCTAATTCAACGCCACTCGACGGGAGTTTTCCAGACAGCGTGTTACAGGACACGGTGATCTGCCCATATAACGAACCAGAAATGGCTAAAAATCTTATCGAGAAACATCATTCTGAGCTAGCAGCAATAATTGTTGAGCCGGTTCTGGGTTCAATGGGCATGGTACCCGCCACACGGGAGTTTCTGCAGACATTGCGAGACGCCGCTACTGCGAACGGAATCATTTTGATCTTTGATGAGGTTATTTCTTTGAGGATAAATTACGGTGGGGCTCAAAAATTTTTTGGCGTCACGCCCGATCTCACTTGCTTGGGCAAAATAATTGGAGGTGGATTACCTGTTGGAGGAGTTGGTGGACGCGCAGATCTAATGCAATTATTTAGTCCCGATAATGCTAGACCGGTTATGCATGCGAGTACTTTTTCAGGGAATGCATTGACGATGTCGGCAGGCCTGCCCGCTATGCAAGCGTTTAACGAGGATGAATGTAACCGGATTAATGTGTTGGCCGATAAATTACGAGATGGTTTTAATCAGGCGTTTGCTCAGGCAGGAATCTTAGGGAACGCAAGTGGTATCGGTTCGCTGACTAATATTAATTTCAGTGAGAAACCATTGACTGACTCTCGTGACTACTTGGATGGACTACTTGTTAGCAAGCACATCGGACCACTGTTGCACCTTGGAATGTTGAGACATGGAGTAGCTTCGGCGTCACGTCTGATGTTTTGTACAAGTACAGCGATGAGTGATCGTGAGATTGAAAAAACAGTAGCAGCTTTGCACGCAACTCTCGATGAGCTGAAGCCATTTGTCGAGACTGAGTGCCCCGAATTAATTTTATAGTGTGTTTGAGATGCCTAGATTCGTCCTATGATGCTAGCTTTGCTCTGAGGCCGGTATTTGCAGATGAAAGTCAGTGACCTTCTGAAAATTGTGAGCGATCTGTAAAGTCAGCCTGTCGGTGTTCTGTGCTGTCGAAATCATCAGACCCGTTGGGAGACCATCACTGTCAAACCCGTTTGGTACTGAAATCGATGGTTGTCTAGTTTGATTAAAGACACTTGTATTTCTAACTTTTTTCCCCAGATTCTCTGGCTCGTCGGTAATCGGTTCGGCCACTTGCGGGCAAGTGGGGACAATGTATCCGTCAATCTGATGCTCACGTAACGCGTTCTCAAAGCTGACTTCAACGTCTTGTCGATAATCCAGGGCTCGAACATAGTCATGAAGTGACGCATCAAGGCCAGCCAGCATCTGGCCACGTACTCGTTCTCCAACTAACTCTTTACTCTCACGGAGTATGTTTTCGATGTAGGTCGAACCTTCTGCTGCGGCTATGGGTGAGAGCCGTGCTCGCATATCTTTATAATCAGGCATGGGTTCAAATTCGGTGATCTCAACGCCAAGACCACGAAAAATATCTAGTGAGTTTTCGAACGAATCGAGAACCCCTGATTGACAACCCTCGAGCAAACTGGGAATGATTGCTAATTTCAGACCAGCGATTGAATCTTCAAGTTGGTTGACAAAAGAGACGCGCTTTCTCGGCTCGATCATCCACTCAAGCATCATTGCGCATTCCTGTGCGGATCTTGTCATAGGACCTGCGTGGTCTAAAGTTTTTGAGAGAGGGATTATTCCCTTTGTGCTTACGAGTCCAAAAGTAGGTTTGTGTCCTGTTATCCCACAAAAGGCAGCAGGATTTCTGACAGAACCACCAGTATCAGTGCCGAGGGCCGCTGCTACTTGCCCTGCGGCCACTGCAGCTCCTGAGCCGCCCGAAGAACCACCAGGGACTCTAGTTAAATCCCAGGGATTTCGAGTAGGACCATAATGTGGGTTATTGGTGGTCATACCCATAGCCAGTTCGTGAGTGTTTGTCTTGCCCACCACCACCATTCCGGCCTGTTGCAGAAGACTGATAACTACAGAATCCTCATCAGGTATTCGGTCTTTAAAGGCAGCTGTACCTCCGGTAGTCGCTATTCCCGCAGTGTCATATAAGTCTTTTACGGCAAGTGGAATTCCATCCAACACGCTTAATGGACCAGTTGACGAAAGCCGTTCATCAGCTTTAGCAGCCTGACTCAAGGCAAGCTCTTCTGTCATTAGTACAAATGAATTCAGCTCAGGATTAGTTTCGTTCATTTTTCGAAACGTATCGTCTACGAGTTCACGCACTGACACCTCTTTGTTGTCGAGGAGTCCCCGCAACTCCATGATGGAGTAATAATTGTTATCGAGTGCTGTCATGTGTGAAGACTAACGAGACCCAAAACTAACCGTTTCGGCGACTAGTCTCGATTTATCTCAGCGAGACCGGTTTCCATACCTTGCAGTGCCCACGGAGCCCAAGGCATCGTGAAAAACTTAAATCCTTTTTCCACATAGAAATTAGGATCCATTCCAGGTGGGATGAAGTACATTCCAGGCACCACACCGTGTTTTTTACAGGCTGCTGCAATCGTATCGAGGCCCTCTTGGTAGATGTCGCTCGGATAATCAAGCGGGACATTGAGTTCAATGGAAAGATCGGATGGTCCAATCAAAAGGACGTCGATACCCGGTACGCTTAGGATTTCATCAATATTATCAATAGCCTGCTGTGTTTCAATCATCGGGATTATAAGAAGTTCTTCATTAACAGTATCTAGGTAATCACGGTAGTTTTCAAATTCACCCCACTCACCACGAATCCCCGCATTGCTGCGATCGCCGAGAGGTGAGTATTGGCAGGCTCTCACCATTTCAATAGCCTGTTCTTTGGTATTTACCATTGGTACGATGATGCCTCGAGCCCCGAGATCCAACGCAAAGCAAATCAGGTCCGCGCGATTCGCGCTGACTCGCACAATCGGAGCCGCGTCTTTGCCCTGCATAGCGGCCATTGCATCTTTGTATTCCTTGAGCTCTATCGGTGAGTGCTGGGTATCAAAAAGGATAAAATCAAGTCCTGAATTGGCCAGCATACTCATATTCTCTTCTGATAAGGAACCAGCAGTACCTACGACAGTTTTTCCGGCCCTTAGTCGATCTCGTATAGCATTCATTCGATACAACCTCTATTTCTTTGACATAAAACTCTTATTTTTAGTTCGTTGGTTATTTGTGTGTGCACGTTTATAAACCAACGCCATGCTACACGAAAAAACCATGCGGTGGTGAATCGGACTGCAACTGAGTGTAACTAAGTGGATACCAAGCTCTGATGATGGGATTTTATACTTGTTTCTTAAAACAATGTTTTAAATGTGATGCTGAGGTGTGTGAAAACCGATGGACTACCTGTGGGTTCTGAGTTACTGAAAATACTCTTATATTTATGGTTACAAACCGATCGACTAGTGGGGGATTCCGGTGATGACAGAAGCAACAAAGATTAGTGACGAGGTGTTAGATGTATTAAAAAGCATCCCCACACAGACGCTGATTGATGGGTTATGGGTAAAAGGCTGGCCTTCAGGCTATATCGAAGGGGCATTGCCCCTTAAGCCTGGCCAATCTATGGCAGGAAGAGCCGTGACCCTCCGATTCGTTCCGCATCGACCTGACCTAGCTGAAGATAAACCTAAACGAGAGCAGTCAGCAGAATACGTGGCCATTGAGCTTTGTGGTCCTGGTGAAGTATTAGTTATAGATGCTATGGGTTGGAAGTACAGCTCTATCGGGGGCGACATCAAATTCATGCGATTGATGCAGCGGAAAGTTGGTGGGTTGGTCACTGATGGGGGTGTGCGGGATAGTGTGATGCTGAAGGATTATGGGTTCCCAGTGTATTCAGCCAGTACTACCGCCAAACAGGGACCAGCTGATTTCTGGCCGTGGCAAGTGAATGATGCGATTCAGTGTGGGGGTGTATTGGTAAGACCCGGAGATGCGATTGTTGGGGATGATGATGGAGTGGTTGTAGTTCCTAGTTCCGAAGTTGATGAAGTCATACGAATCGCTCACGAGCGTGAGGAAGTTGAAGAAGTAATAAAGGCACAGTTGGAAATAGAGAACTGTTCTCCAGGCAAATATTATCCGTTTAATGAGGCCACTTGGAAACTATACGAGGAAAAAACTGGCAAGAAGAGGGTTCAGTAAGGCCGGACATCAGGCCAATAATTATTAGTAGTGACTGCCATTGAATTTCGGTTAAAGTGATTTTTTCCATAAAAATCGCCGGGTGGCGGCTAAAGTGACAGCGGACAGAGTTACGATTAATCCGATTGCGGTCATGGATTCACCGGCCGACCAGAAGCCTCGAAGAACGAAGATAACGCCGGCCGATAGAGGTAGTAGTCCAGCGCTTGCAAAAACATTTACGCTCATCACTCTCGCCATGACGTCGCTAGGCGTGCTTTCCTGAAGAAGAGTTCGCTGCGTAGTCATGAGTATTCCGCCACAAAGACCCCAAAGTGGTAGGAAAATAAATGTCAGCCATAAAGAGGTTGATAGACCAATAAACATAAGACCGGGCCCAAAACAATTCAGTGCAAATAATAAGTAGCGGCCTTTTGCCGTTAAATTTTTGCGTGACGCAATGAATAGAGTTGAAATAATCATTCCACCGGACATGAGTCCAAACATTAGGGAGGTCATACCCGCGTCTAGTCCAAGTTGGAATCGGCCGATTTCCGGGACTAGGGTTTGGTAGGCACCGCCTCCAAAACCCATAACGCAGCCAGCCAGAGTCAGACTCCGCAGTGGCTCATTAGAGAACACGAACCGAATACCAGCCAAGATGTCTGGAATAAGTGAACTAAGAGATTTGTTAGATTGTGTTCGATCATTTGTGTCATAACTCATTACAAAAAATAACAAAGTACTAAGTACCATAAGCGCGGCCCAGAAAAGGAACGATAAATCCATTCCTAAGAATTGGATTAGACCACCGCCAAGTACGGCGCCAATTACCATACTTGCCATCATGCCTAGGTTTTGCAGCGCAACTCCGGAGGCAAGTAGTTGACTTCCAACCAGCCTTGGAACCATAGCCTGATATACAGGCATTCCGGCAGCCCCAGTGGCTCCTAGTAAGAACGCCATTAAAACTGCAAGATATAGATTCAATAAATCTGTGAGTAGTAGAGCTCCTGTTAGAAGAAGGAGTATTGCAGTTGCCGCACTGAGTACGATGCAATAAATACGATGATTCATTCGATCCGCAATAGCGCCAGCTGGCAGTGACACTATGAACGCGGGCAGTGCCGTAGAGATGGCCATTAATGGCACTGTCCAAACAACGTCACCGAGAGTGGGCGCATGCCAAATAAAAGCAAACCTCAAAGCGCCTGCTATAAGTTGAGCTATAAACTGAGCTACCCAAAAAGATCTATAATCTTTTAATTTCAGAACCGTAATTAGTGGATTGCCGTCGTTAGTGATTGATTGAGTTTGAGCGGACAAGTGATTTTCCTCTCGCCGGTAGGTACGCCGTACGAACAAATTGTGGTTCGAAGCCTGAGTACGCAGGCGTTTATGACGTCTCCGAATAATACTCGGTTGTAGCAGTAAAAAATATCATCAGTCGTCCGCAAGATTGATTTCACTACCTGAACGAGAACTCAGAGCAATAGCTTGCTTTCGCATGGATTTCATTTTGTAGCAGTCGAAATCTAGGGACCTTCATCTGAGTAATTTCTAATGTTTCGCATAGGGAACTGTTGGTAGGGAAATTCTGCGAGGGCACGTTCATCGAGTTCGGTACCAAGCCCTGAATTTTCTGGTAATTGGATATATCCGTCTACTACTGGGAACTGAGTGGTCGCAATATCTTGACCAAGTTCTTCGAAATTTATGAAATATTCGGTGATTAGAAAATTGGGTATAGCAGCCGACACCTGAAGTGTTGCGGCCAGACCAATTGTGGTGCTGTTGTAGTTATGTGGCGAAACAGCAACGAAATATGGCTCGGCCATTGCAGCGATTTCTTTTAGCTCTAGGATTCCACCCACATTACAGACATCTGGATTAATAATATCCGCCGCGTCTTTCTCGAACATTTCTCTGAACTCAAATTTCGTGTAGAGTTCCTCCCCGGTAACGACAGGGATGTTTATTTCTCGTTTAGCTGCGGCTAGGGCGTTGATATTTTCAGCGAGTACCGGCTCTTCATACCAGAATGGCTTAAATTGTTCCATTTCTTTTGCTATGCGAATCGCATGCATTGGAGCTAATCGCCGGTGCATTTCGATCAGAATATCGATATCTGGACCCACTGCTTCTCGCACGGCCTGCACATTTTTTACAGTTTGGTGTTCTACGGTTTTGTCTATGAAGGTTCTCCACGGTCCCGGTACTGGATCAAATTTAAGCGCAGTAAATCCTAACGCCACGATTTTTTTAGCTTGTTCAGCCACTTCGCTTTCGTCCCAACTACCGCCACCCCAACCATTCGCATAGACTCTGATTTTGTCTCGGCAAGGGCCACCCAGAAGCATGTATACGGGCAAGTCACATGATTTCCCGAGAATATCCCACATTGCTTGCTCAAGACCACTCACGGCACTGTAGAGATCCATTGCTCCCCGTCGAGCTCCGAAGTCATCAAAGGACATCTGCAGGAAATGTTTAATATGTCTCGGATCGCGGCCTATTAAATATCTTTTAAGTTGATCTATATGAGCGGTGACCTGAGTATCACGGTCTGCCTGCGTGTAACATTCACCCCAACCTTGTATGCCTTCATCAGTTTCTATTTTCACAAAGCATAAATTTTTTCCTTTTGCATAGTTGTGATAGCTGGTTTCAGCTGCTTTGGTGGGATGAATGATGTAATGCTGAATGTCTGCTATTTTCATATTTTCTCCAATTTAATTCCATTTACTTCATTGGTTTTCGTCACCTAAACCGTGTCAGAGACCTTCAGGTTGATTCAAAATTTCAGAGTCAAAAAATTTATTCATCACTTATTGTCTTCGATTGGGCCTTCTTTTAGTCTTTGTGAAATTTTATCTATGTACTCGTTTGCTTCATCTTCGTTCATCAGCCGTGCACCAAATTGAGCTAGTTGATCGTCTCTGGCCTCAACATTTTTTTCAATCAAATTATTTGTGGATTTGTCAATTTGTTCAATAACTTGTCTAAAATAATTATCAGCTAATTGATCAATTCCTTGGGTTGCGTCAATATTTTTCTCTAGTCTTTCCGCGACTCGATTGATGTATTCGTTAGCCTCGTCTTCAGACATCACGCGTGCTCCAAAGGCTGCCAGTCTATCGACAGATTTTTTCTTATCGCTTTCGGAGGGTCCACTTACCGACATCTCAAATCCCTAACTTAGCGCTTTGTGATAATCATTCGTACACTAATCTTACTTTTTATTTGTGTCGACCTAAGAGCAAGGCTTCTTGTGCAGTATCTCGCGGAGACATGCCATGGATAAACGAACACAAGAGCTTCTTACTGACCCGATACTACCGCTGTTATTAAGAAAGTCTACTCCAAATACGGTGTCGTTTCTGATACAGTCGATTGTCACACTCGCTGAGGTTTGGTTTATTGCCAAATTAGGGACTAATCCGCTGGCCGCAGTAGCACTAGCCTTTCCACTATTGATGCTTACTCAGACGATGTCTGGTGGCGCTCTTGGTGGTGCAATCAATTCGGCAATAGCAAGAAGTCTTGGAAGTGGAGACGTTGCAAGAGCTCAAAGACTTCTCTGGCACGCGATTATCATCTCGGCAAGTGGTGCGGTTCTTTTTCTTGTCATGTTTTTTTTAATTGGAAGAACATTTCTGGCGTGGCTTGGTGGCGAAGGCGAAGTATTGGAGGATTCGCTTTCATATGCGAGAGTAGTCTTCATAGGGGGTATCGCTTTCTGGCTTGCGGGATCCCTTCAGTCGGTATTCCGCGGCATGGGTAATATGCGTTTTCCGGCAGCGCTCACTATAGCCAGTTCATGTATTCAGGTCATTCTTTCGGGAGGATTGATTCTGGGGTGGTTTGGCCTGCCGAAAATGGGATTGGTTGGGGCAGCATTATCGCCAGTACTGGCGGCATCTTTTATGAGCTTAGTTATGTTAACAAAATTGGCTGGTTCAACAGTTTCTGTGCAATTGAGATTTGACCGGTTCAAGTTAGAGAAATGGCTGTTTCAAGATATTCTTGCAGTTTTTTTGCCTGCATCAGTATCTCCAGTAACGACCGTGGCTACCGTTCTCGTGCTAACGGGTCTTGTCGCTCAATTTGGGACAACGGCGTTGGCCGGTTACGGCATAGGATCGAGAGTGGAGTTCTTGATGATCCCACTGGTTTTCGGAATTGGAACATCGATGACGGCTTTGGTAGGTGCTAATAAAGGGGCAAAAAATATTGTTCGGGCTGAAAAAATCGGTTGGACTGGGGGGATGTCGGCACTATGCCTCTCTGGGATTGTAGGAATTCTGCTGGCTCTTTTTCCTGACGTTTGGATTAAGTATCTGACCGATGATCAGGCAATCTTTGGAGAGGCAAGGCAGTATATTCAGATTGTTGGATTTTTCTACGGGTTTCAGGGGTTGGGTCTGTCTCTTTATTTTGCGTCGCAGGGCGCGAGTGCAATGAAATGGCCGGTTGTGGCTACGATGACGCGATTTTTAATAGTATGTGCCGGAGGCTTATTTGTGACTTATTCAACTTTTGACACTATTCAAGCCGTATATATTTTTGCGGCCCTGGCGATGGCGAGTTTTGGCACTATCAATGCTGTGGCTTTAAAAATGGGTGCTTGGCGACATTAGTACTCTGTTGACTAAGCTACGGCCGACAACATCAGATTGACTTTGATACCACCTCTAGCAAACAATTGATTTTAGATTAGCCTTTGATCCCGAGCCGCTCTTTCAATTACTTCCCAACCTTGCGGGTTACCTCTAACAATGCTTGAGCATGCTTCTTCCCGTAATATCACTCTACCTATCGGATCAGCCGCACTTATTTCCTCAAATCCCTTTTGTAGGCTCTCAAGTAATGCGAGATCAATATCTGGTTGAGCTGTAAAACAGCAATGGCTGTAGCCCTCGCTTGTCCAGATGATACGGATATCCTCACTTTGGATTGTTTCATCAGAAATCAGCCTATTTAATGTGGGGCCACTTATTGCGCCGGCGTCATAACTCCCCGACAAGACTTGTTCTAGGACTTCAAGTTCGCCAGAGAGAACTGTTGGAGATCGCTCTTCCAAAAATGTTAGTGAGTGCAGGTCCTTATCAGGATCTAGTTCAGATTGTTTTAGGAAGTAATAGGCAAGTAGTCCAGTTTCTACAGAGCCTCGACTGCCGAATGCAAATGTTCTCTCCGCAAGATCCTTGACGGTATATATGCTTGAGCCAGCAGCGACGAAAAAATGGGTAACTACGTTGAAATCTACATCGCGCATTGCTACTACCTGACAAGGTGTCTCGATTGAATTCTTAATTCGAACATAATTTAGTGGTCCGTTCCATGCGAGATCGATTTCACCTTCAACAAAGGCCTCTACGACAGCCATGTCATCCGAGTACAGGACCCATTCAATATCTATACCTAGTTTGCTAAAGTGCGTCTCAATTGCTTGGAAAGCAGTCAAATGCGAGGGAGTTGCTGTACCGCCGAGCTTCAACACCGATTTTCCCCTGCGCTTCAAGGCTTATTAAAACATATATTCTGCTGGTCTGTATTTTGAGTACTTGGGCAGAGATTTCATCAAGTAGTTTCCTTCGCTGTTAGAGTGTGCCTATGGATACTTTTGATTGGTTTGACTCCGAAGATCAAACCCCTTCGGTTATTAGGCCGGAGTTACAAGATAAAGCGGGTGGCCAGTTACCCCCGAATTTATTAGTTGTGTTCGCGAAAGACGTATTAGACGGTTTGCGTGCGGATTTAAACTTAACTCGTTCAGATCGAGATCTCTATTTTTTTGGCGGGTCGACTGCGCTTTACCTGAATGAGTCGAAAACCGTCGTGCTCATTGAGGGCACGATTAGCGCTCCAATTGGAATTAGTGCGATTCAGACAGCGATTTCCAGGGGAGTCACAAGAGTTTTTGTGGTGGGTCTTTGTGGTGCTGTTGATAATTCATTGGCAGTTGGAAACTTGGTGCTCCCCTCCGAATGCGTGAGGGAAGAGGGAACATCTTTTCACTATATAGCGAGTAATAAATTGGCTGTCCCGAATGTTGAGCTGCGACAGGACCTCGAAGCGTATCTGGCAAAATTAGCTAGACCTTACCGCGCTGGTAAGACGGTAAGTACAGACGCACCGTATAGGCAAACGACTCAGACTGAACTAAATTGGCGTCATAATGGAGTTCTTGGTGTTGACATGGAAATGTCAGCTGTTTTTGCTCTTTGTGAGCATCAAAAAACTCCCTCTGTGGGACTATTTGTAGTGTCCGACGCCCATGATTTGACTGAAACGGTTGACTGGGAGTGGAATAGAGATCTGTTTCGGCGGACTCTTAGGGATGCCATACGAATGATGCTTGATTTTGCAGAGGGATATTGAAGGTGAGTGGTTTACGAAGTATATATTTGTCGACACGCGAATCATTGAAAATGATTCAGAAGTAGTTTGCTTACCTCGTCAGGCTCATCCAAGAGTACCCAATGCGATGCTGTTTCAAGCGTAACAAGTTTCCCATGCTGACAATATTCCAAGCTAAGTTCTGCCATCGCGTAGCTAAGGTACCGGTCATTTTTCCCCCATATTATCAGTGTTGGACTAGCCACTTTATTTGTTGAACTCGTGCGTCTTCCTGCCAATCTGAAGGCTGCTCGATACCAGTTAATCATGCCTGTGATAGCACCAAATTGTGACCAGGCTTCTCTATATCGATTCTTGGTGCTGCTAGGTAGATATTTTGGAAAAGCTGATATGAGCAATCGCCAATTACCTAAACGGGCTAATATTTCAGCGATCTTTGGGATTTGAAATACGAAAATATACCAACTTTTGAGCATTTGACTGGGATGGCGTTTGAGATAGTTTGTCATAACGGTCGGATGTGGAACATTTAATACAGCAAGATTCTTGACCCGCTTTGGATACCGTGTAGCAACATTCCAGCACACTGCAGCCCCCCAATCATGACCTGCCAAATTTATGGTGTCGTATTTATAATGATCAGCCAGTGAGACGATATCGCTTGTTAACTGTTCTAATTCATAGTGCTTTATTCCGGTCGGTTTTTCGCTGAGGTTATACCCTCGTTGATCTGGTGCAATGACTCTGAATCCATTTCGTGCGAGAAATTTTATTTGATACTCCCAACCAAACCAGGCGTCTGGGAAACCATGCAGGAGAAATACAGGAATCCCATCCCGCGGACCCGAAGCGGCAATATGTAATCGAACGTTATTGACTCTTACCTCAGAATGTTCGATTGTGAACGTGGGTTCAGACGTGTCTTTTTTATTCATGAGTGTGGATGGCTAGGAATTAATTTCTACTTGATTCGGTATGGGTATTCTAGTTGAGCACTTGGTACCTCAGATACCTGAATAGTTCGGGCTCGAGATTAGGACGAATAGCATCGTGCAAGGTTCGTCTGAAAGATTTCTCCAGGCATGCGGGGTGGCGCGTTGCACGACAATGTCTCCGACATTCAAGTCGATACTCCCTTGATCAAGTTCAAGGGTTATTTGACCGGATAAGACGATACCGTAATCGATCGTGGCGGTTGTGTGCATACCTGGGTTATCAGGATCCATTGAGTCTCCCGTATTGAATTTACTTGCTGCACTCGCTATTGCGGCTGAGTCGTGTGTCTGGAGTGCATTGGGTATGAAAGTGAAGACTCTGACACATGATCCACCTAACGGTGGTGATAGGTTGAATTGTGTTGCAGCTGCTGGGTCGTGTTGGTCGATAGGCTCGGATTGATTTGGGTCATCTATCCAGATTTCCTCATTAATAGCACGACCTAAGTCAAGATATCCTGGAGTTTCGCCATCATGTTTGATATATGACTTACCGTTTTGATCTAAAGCTGTCACAATTCGTCTTGTAGTCATGTTCGATTCCCCTATCAATTTGTATTCGTTTGTAATAGAACAATATTAACTTCAGGGTGCAGTTTGAACTGTCCGATTTTGGCCACAAAGCGACTAAGCGAATATTGCTGCAAGATGGAATGGGTTAGTCAATTAGGATTTGTTTAGTCGGGAGTCTTTTGATGAGTATTTCGGTTGAAGGAATTGCATCTTTTAGCGGACGCCGACCTTGGTTGATTGTCTTCTGTTGGATTCTTGTTCTCGTAGCGGCGGGATTCTCGCTGACTAATCTTCTTCCTACTGCGTTGCAAGGCGGTCAAGGACCGACACGTACACTTGAATACCAGAAGGCACAGAATCTTATTGATGAACGATTTGGTTCACTTGATGGTGCAGCTCAGAGCGCTGAGTCGGAAGGCACAATATCAGAGCTTGTTCTGTTTGTGGGCAAAGGGATTGGACCTGGTGATGCCGTATTTGACAACAAAGTTTCTGACTTCACCAAAGGTCTTACTGATGCAGAATCTGCAGCCGGCGTACAGATTCTTTCAACGGTTTGGTCTAATTACCCAGCGCAGCCATCTCCGGATGGGACATCACTACTAGTATTTGCTTCAATTCTTGAAGACGCTGAAACGAGCATTGGGTCATTGCTACATGTAGCAGAAGAAGCAAGATCCGATGATTTCGATGTGTACTTCATTGGTAATGCGAGTATTAATTATACTTTTGCTGAACTGGCCGAGAGTGATTTGCAGACTGGGGAATCAATAGGAATTGCAGTTGCCCTCATAATTTTGGCGTTAGTATTTGGATCTGTAGTTGCTGCATTTATCCCAATTATTTTGGCGATTGTAGCTATCTTTGCGGCGCTTGGTGTGACCGGAGTCGTTGGACAGTTTTATGATTTGAATGAATTTGTCCCCAATATTATGACAATGATGGGACTTGCTGTAGGTATCGACTACTCGCTTTTCATACTTTCGCGTTACAGGGAAGAACGTAATCGCGGTCTAACTAAGCAACAGGCAATAGAGGCTTCAAGCGGTTCGGCGGGACGAGCCGTGGTGTTCAGTGGACTCACTGTCGTTTTGGCTCTTCTTGGAATGCTGATTATCCCTGAGCGTACTTTCCAAGCTTTTGGACTGGGCGCGATTATGGTCGTTTTCGTTGCTGTCATAGTTGGAATGACCTTACTTCCCGCGTTGATTGGAATCCTTGGTGATAGAGTTTGGGCGGTCCGAGCACCAGTGCGATTGACTTTGGGACTATTTATTATTGGATCCGTTGTGGCTGCTCTGACAGTCGGAATTGGTCCACAATTACTGGCTGTTTCGGCGCTGGTGATGATAATTTTGAGTGTGCTCACAGCTCTTCGAAAATTTACAGGAGCGACTCGTTCCTTTGGATTGGGTGAGAAAACTTCTACGGATTCCTCTGATGAAGGTGGCTTCTGGAACGCCATTACGATTCGCGTCATGAACCGCCCTTGGGTGAGTATGGCGATCGCGACAGCGTTTTTGGTTGTATTAGGTTCATTCTACTTTCAACTAGAGAAAGGCACGGGTGGAATTTCTGCCTTACCCGACGGTGAACCAGCTAAGCAAGGATTTCAATTATTAAATGCTAAATACGGTTTCGGATCGAATGCGCCAGCTCTTGTTGCAATTGACGGGGATATCGGCTCAACTGACTTCGCGTCGGCTATCAGCAAACTTGAGCAGGCCATCGGCGATGATTCAGGACTCCTGATGTTGTATCCAGATGACGATAATCCGAACAGGCAACCTCCGGTTCGACTAGAACCAAGTGTTAACCTTGCCTCTATCAGTGCTGTGCTGCCAGGTGATCCGTCCGATCAGACAGCGTTGAATACAGTGAGAAGATTACGAAATGAAATTATTCCAAATGCGTTTTCAGATATTCCGACGGAATCTTATTCGATATATGTGGGCGGCAGCTCCGCTGAGGTTGTTGATTCCGTCAAAATTACTGATCAATATCTTCCTATCGTGTTCGCGGCAGTCCTCAGTCTGAGCTTTGTTTTACTGTTGTTCGCTTTCCGCTCTGTCACAATTAGCTTTGCTTCAATAATTATGAATTTGTTGTCGGTAGGTGCCGCGTATGGACTTGTGGTACTCGTATTCCAAAAAGGTTTTTTGATTGACTTTTTTGGGTTCGAACGGGTCGATCAGGTTGAATTTTGGCTCCCGTTATTCATGTTTAGTATTCTTTTCGGATTATCGATGGATTATCACGTGTTTATGTTGAGTCGAATAAAGGAACATTACGACGTGACAGGTTTGCCTTCTGAATCGGTGGCGTTTGGGTTGCGAACAACCGCAAGCATTATCACTGGGGCTGCCCTGATTATGGTGGCTGTATTTGGTGGATTTGCACTAGGTGACATCACATTCTTCCAATCTATGGGATTCGGTCTTGGCGCAGCAGTTCTTCTTGATGCGACGGTAGTCCGATCAGTATTAGTGCCTAGTGTGATGCGGATATTGGGCAGACATGCGTGGTATCTACCCCCGTGGCTCGAATGGATTCCAAATATTTCTATTGAGGGTAAACAGGATACGACCGTCACCAGTTCTGACTGATTTTGGTTTTCTGGTAGTTTGACAACTCATATATCACCGTGACATTCACGAGTCACTTAAGAAGATATGTTTCTATCGCGAACTCATATTCGTTTTCAGAGTTGGATTGATAGACCAAGGAGTCGATCATTTCCCATTCACTTAGATCGATTTTTGGATAAAAAACATCGCCCATGATGTCACAATCGACTCTGGTGATCACTAGCTTATTCACGATATTAGTAGTTTGATTGAATACCTCACCTCCACCTAATATTACGATTTCATTCTTTAGATTGTTCTGTATATTCCATGATTCCGCAAAGTTTAGAGCGTCTTTAAGACTGGAAACGACTTGAACGTCCTCGAGTGACTTCATTTTTGAGGAGATTACAATATTTTTTCGGTTCGGTAACGCTCGGCCAATCGCAGCGAACGTATTTTTACCCATAATGACCGCTTTTTTTTGTGTATAGGCACTCAAATGTTTGAGATCCGCTTTGAGAGTCCACGGGAGATGATTATCTACACCAATGACAGAATTGTTTGAGACCGCAACGAGATGTGAGATTGTGAGATCTGTTTTAACTTTTTTCATTGTGGGCTCTTTTTGCTGCGCCGATACTTAATTATCAATCAGATTTTGTGAGAGAGATGATTTCATAGAGAAATCGTACATTTTCAAATGAACCTGCAAATACCTGCGATACAAAGTCGATATTATTTTTTTTATCTAAATCAATTGGAATCGCTCGCTGAATTTTTATTTGGGTGGGGTTTCTAACTGAAAGCCAAAAATTTGAATCGTAGGTGGCGATTTGCGCCCCACTCACCCATGACAATTCGGATTGAATATCTTCTTTAAAAAAACCAAGTCCATTATTCAGGTAAATTCTTACTCCGGGGCACATTCCTACCTTGGGGTAGCTGCCAGTTTGATCCACAAGGTCTACATACCCGTCATTATTCATGTCTCTCACATAGAGCACGCCTTCGCCGTGTTGTTCGCAATCGCTCGCAACTGCCGGGTCCTGATGATTCGCGCTGCGTTTTTGGTGTCCTAGTCGGTTAAGTGACTCATCAGTGAAGTTACCTTGTCCATCGTTCATGAGTAATTGGATGTGACGCCCTACGTAATATGGTTCTGCTCTTGTTGCGGCTAGGGCAATGTCCAGATCACCATCGAGGTCAATATCAGAAGCAACCGCGTAATTAAATTTAGTACGTCCAGGACCAAAAAAACCTTCAGGTAGTGTTTGTACCTTCCATTCGGCTATCTGATCTGTTCCGTTGCTAAGTAAGATTTCAGCGTATGAAGGATCCTGTGACGGTTGGTTATCAGCCCAAAATGCGATTACGTCGTCGAAGCCGTCATTATTGAAATCATCTACGAGTGATGACATGAGGTACGGATATTTTTGGGAATATTGTTGCCATTCAACTGGAAGGTATTTCGAAATGTCGGTAAATGCCTTACCACTTTGATTGAGAAAAAGTTGTCGGCCGGCGAAGATGTCTATATAGCCATCCTGATTAATATCTCCAGCTGATGCGTCATGGGCAAAATTTTCGAATCTATTTTCGATCAAGTGTGAGGCATCAGTCATACTGCCAATGGAATTAGAGAGCAGGAGTACATGTGGTTCGTGTTCTTTGATATAACCACCACCCGGGATTCGTTCCATCAATATCTGGGAGCCAGAGAAAATATCATCAATTCCGTCATTATTAAAGTCGGCGACGACAAGTCGATATGACATATGTCTGCTCGGTGGCGAGCCGTTTTCATAAATAGTGTTGTCTTTAAATAATCGACCAGTGCCATCGTTCAAGTAAATTTGGACGGTGCTGTGGGTGTTTTCACTCGGTAATGTATGAGGGAAGACTGCCCAACTTACCACAAGATCTTCCCAACCATCTCCGTTGAAATCACCTGTCTGTGAGTTGTGCATGTCGGACGTGAACGTGCCGTCTCTTTCGGAGCAGTCAGTAGGTTTTGGGTAACAGAGAGTTTTCGTGTATGTTTCGTTCGTCTGAATGGAATCGAATCCAAAATTGAACACTGCGTAGTCTTTTGTGCGATGTTTATCGATATTTCGAGGACTAAGTTCGCGATACGCATCTAAGTCATGATCATAGGTGGTGACTTTTATACTGCTCTCTTTGGTGACTGATTTACCATTTGCGTTCGTTACTGTGATGGTAAATAGTATTTGTTTATCTCGATTTACTATTGGTGACATTAGCTGGATAGAATTTTCACTGCTCACAATAGTGTGTAGACCGCCGCCGCTTATTTTTATGTCGGACAAGCGTTGATTGGAATCTATTGAAACAACAAATATTGAGTGATCAATAATTTCCTCTAAGTGTTGAAACGAAAAATCGAAGTTAACTTCTTTTTTGATATCTGTTTTTGTTGTCGTAGGAGTTGGAGTGCTTGATTCTTTGGATCGTTCATCAATGACTGGTGCCACCGCGTCGTCTGAACAGGCAGCAGCGAATACGAATAATGAAACTATTATGAAATACTTTTTTAGTTTCGGCGCAATGAATTGTGTATCGATATTAGACCGTGCCTAAAATTGAGAAGTGCCTCGTGTTAGTTTAAAGTTTTAAGACTCTGGTGTCTCTGATAATTTTAATCGTCTTGACTATGGTCTTATCCAGAAGGGGATCGAGTGTTATCTTCACCCGATGAAAAGAATACTAAGTTTAGTGATCTCTGTCGTATTAATTATTTCTTGTGGTGGCGGTACCATCGAATCTGTAGACTCAGTCTCTGTAGTGACACAAGCAGCGACACAAGCAGCGACACAAGCAGCGACACAAGCAGCGACACAAGCAGCGACAC
>CAJXBM010000029.1:0-22628 GCA_913051185.1 uncultured Chloroflexota bacterium
GTGGTTCTTGAGTCCAATGTTCAGGAGTGGGCGCAGCTTTTAAGGGAGGAAGCAGCTCAATCGATCTATGTTTCTGGCCCTGATGTCATTTTATCTGAGGAAGCTACGAGTCAACACACTTGGTTTACGGTTTCAGGATTCTTTTTGCAAATCTGGTCGTTGTGGAATATCGACACGTATGAAGTCGCCTCAACATTTGCAAGAGTTAGTTTTCTAGTCTCAGCGATCTTATTCCCTTTGTTTGCGATTGCAGGGGTTGGATCGAGACGGTTTTTTACAAGCGGTCTCATAATTTTAATATCAGGATTTCCGACGATTATAGTGTTTGGACTGGGCTTGTTCTGCTGGTATATTTTTGCACCTAGTGGATCTGGATTCTCTGAGATGATGCGCGAGCTTTCATATGCGCCTCTTTGGCAAGGGTTTTCTAACGGCTTATTAATAAGTTGTACTGGATTAGTTTGGTTGATGTTTCTCTATATCTTTCGATGGTTAAGTGACCGATTTCAGTCCCGTTCACATTGACCTTCAAAGTATGCGCCGATAACGTGTGAGGATTAGAATTAGATTATTAGTGTGAGTGGGTGAATTATGAGTCGAAGTCCAAAAGATTTTTTTATGCCTCTCGCGATTGGCGCTCCCGAGCCGCTTCGCGAGATACCAATGAAGCCATCTCGAATGATTCATTTCATGAATGCTGCTAATGAGCGCATGAGGGCCCGCGTACCCCAGATGCTGGAACAAGTCGATGTATTGTTGGGTAATTTGGAGGACGCAGTTTCTGTCGATGAAAAAGTAGCTGCACGTGAGGGATTTATCGAGGTTGTTAAGTCAAACGATTTTAAGTCTAATCAGGTAGGATGCTGGACGAGAGTGAATGCGTTAGATTCACCCTGGTTTTTAGACGATTTATATGGATTGGTAGGTGAAATTGGTAATGAACTAGACGTGATTATGATCCCGAAAGTGCTTGGGGTTGAGGATATACATTATGTGGATCGGTTACTTGCACAATTAGAGGCAAAATTTAATATTATTGAACCGCTTTTAATTCATGCAATATTAGAAACCGGTGGCGGAGTGGTAGCAGTTGACGATATTGCACAGGCATCACCTCGCATGCAGGGAATGTCCTTTGGGCCTGCAGACTTGGCGGCATCACGTCGGATGAAAACAACGCGCGTGGGGGGCGGGCATCCGTTCTATCGAGTTCGTACAGATCCGGATCCTTCAGATCCTGATTCTGAGCGGACAACATCACAGCAGGATCCTTGGCACTATTCCATTGCTCGAATGGTTGATGCCTGCGTAAATGCTGGAATCTATCCGTATTATGGTCCTTTTGGCGATATTAGTGACCCTGATGGTTGTGAGGATCAGTTTCGTTCGGCATTTTTGCTAGGCTGCGTGGGTGCATGGTCGTTGCACCCCTCACAAATTGAGATAGCCCGCACTGTTTTTTCTCCGGATCCGGAGGAGGTCATCCTAGCGAAGCGGATATTAGATGCTATGCCGGATGGATCTGGTGTTGCGATGGTTGATGGCAAGATGCAAGATGACGCGACTTGGAAACAGGCGAAAGTAATCCACGATTTAGCGACTATGATTGCTAAGCAGGATCCTGAAATAGCAAAATCCTACGACATTCAAAACTAGTAATGATTTTGTATTGAAAAAGAAAGTAGAACTATGAGATTTTACGAGTTTGAGTCAAAAGAAATCCTTGCGAACGCAGGTATTCCAATTCCTAGATCAATGTTTTGTACAAGCGCTGAAGAAGTATTATCGGCAGCCAATGAAATCGAGGGTCCAGTTGTTCTTAAATCACAGGTTTTGAGTGGTGGACGAATGAAAGCTGGGGGTATCCGTTTCGCTACCTCAGGAGATGAGGCAGCGGCAGCAGCGATAGATATTTTTGCGTTATCTATCAGCGGTAATAAGCCAGTTGGTATTTTAGTTGAGGAACAAATTGAGGTTGAGCAAGAGTATTATGCGGCGGTTACCTATGATGGTCGAGCCAAGCGACCGTTGGTGATTTTCAGCGATATGGGTGGGATAGATATCGAGCAAGTAGCCGAAGATCATCCGGAACATATATCGCGGACCCATTTTTCGGCACTTGGTGACTTTCCTGACTATGTAGCGAAGAATGCAGTAGCTGATGTAGGCATTGCTGGTTCTGAATTGAATGGACTTACACGGATAGTGTCGGGTCTTGCTCGCCTAGCGCTGGATAAGGACATGACACTGGCTGAGATAAATCCAATTGGCCGATTGGCTGATGGGCGAGTGATTGCCTTGGACTGCCATTTAGACATGGAACAAGAGGCTACAAAAAGCCATAAAGGTCTACTGGACTCGATGAATATTGGTGTGGATGAAAAAAGGCAAGCTAGGCCACCAACCAAATTTGAGCAGGATGCCGCATTTGTAGATTCGGCGGATCCTCGTGGAGTCGCAGGTAATCTCACAGAATTCGAAGGTAATCTCGGCCTCATAATCGGGGCCGGTGGAGGGTCACTAACTCTCTTTGATGCAGTACGAGATGCGGGTGGGCAGCCGGCGAACTATTGTGAAATCGGTGGAAATCCGTCGGTTTCGAAGGCAGCCGCGCTTACTAAGTTGATCTGTGAGCAACCCGGCATAGAGAAAATAGCAGTAATGATGAACGTCGTTTCAAACACTCGCGTTGATATAGTCGCTCGAGGTGTGGTTAAAGGTTGCCTAGATGCGGGCTATGATCCTGCGGAAAAAATAGCATTGTTTCGGATTCCCGGATCCTGGGAAGAAGAAGGATTTGCAATCCTTGATAAGTATTCGGTGAAGTACGTCGATCGATCAGTGAGCATGGATGAGGCTGCAAAGATGGCAGTAGAATCTTTGCGGTAGCGGACCTCTATTGCTAGATAGGACATCATGTTAAGTGCGATAAGAACGACTATGGTCGGATCGTGGCCTATTCCATTTGGGCAGAGACTTATGCTCAAGAATTACTATTCAAGTTTGGTGTCAGATGAGGACGCGTATCCTACTCTGCAACGCGCAGCTCGGATTTCAATGGATGAACAGATTGCATGTGGTGTAGATCAGATTATGGGTGGTGAGGTGTTCGCGCCAGATTTTTATCACCATATTCCTCCTCGATTAGCGGGCTTGCAAACACTTCAGGCTAGGGATACAGCTAAGGGTTATGCAGGGGTGGGCCAGTATCGTGTGATGGAGAGAATAACTGCACCTATGGGAACTGGTCATGCTATTGCCTATCGTCGTGAGAGTGCAATTGAGCCGAAATTACGCAAGGCAGCAGTACCGTCTCCACTGACTATTGGTGGAGGCTTTGTGAACGACACTAATTCTGATCACATAGCCGATATGATCGACATAATTTCTGATGAGATTGCTGACATGGTTGATGCCGGAGCGACTGAGATTCAACTGGATGCGCCGAGCGAAGCCATTGGGTTAGTGTCTGGTAATAGATCTGTAGGCGAGCTTGTTGAAGTAATAGCGGGTCCGCTAGAAGCTGCACGTTCTGATGTTGGCGAACAGACGGTTACACGGACGGTGCATTTTTGTTTAGGGGATATTTCACGGCAAACGGCTACCGAAGATCAAAATTTGAAAAATTTGATTCCGCTTTTGCAGGCTCTGGACGGGATAGTCGATAGAGTTCATTTTGAGTGTTCGTATCCTGGGCAATGGGAGGATATAACTGTATTAAACGAGGTGCCTAGCTCTATGGAGATTATTGCGGGAATTGCTGACGTAAAAACCACTAATCCCGCTACTTCGGTTGACGAACTGTCGAATAAGATTCAGAACCTTCTTGAGATTATTCCTGCTGAGCGGTTACTTGTTTCAACTTCATGTGGCTGCGGTCGTGTTCCTCATGACGAAGCGATTCGTTTGGTTAGAAATCTAGTGAAGGCCGCCCGCTCAGAATAACCACAAGGGACCATCCATCTGAATTTCCATGGAAAATTCTGGGTAGCAATTTCTACTTGTACAACTTTTTGCCAGAAGAGCGGCAGTATAAAAAAAGTTATCTATCTGTAATCTGCTTATATTCCCTAGGTTCCGGACCCGTGTACACGGTGAGTGGTCTTAGAAGAATATTATTTTCAAATTGTTCGATAACTTGAACGCACCATCCAGGAGTTCGTCCTACCGAGAATATAGGCACGAAGAAGTCCTCTGGAATCCCGTGCAGGTAGTACACCACGCCCGCATAAAAATCGACATTAACGTTCACTCCCAAACGAGAGTAGGGCGCCATTGCATCTACTACAGATTGGAGAATTTGATACCACTTTGGCTGTCCCATTTCTTCAGAAAGCTGTCTGACTCCCTCACGCATATGTCGTGCACGAGGGTCTTCCGCCCTGTATACACGATGGCCAAACCCCATCACAGGCTGTCTATTTTTACGTAAATTTTTGACGTAGTCTGCTGCGTTTTCGGGTTCACCAATATCGATGGCCATTTGCATTACATTCTCAGCGGCTCCGCCGTGTGCAGGACCGGAAAGTGCAGCGATTGCCGCAACTACAGATGCATGAAGATTGGCGTCGGTGCCCGCGACCACTCTTGCTGTAAATGATGACGCATTTGTACCGTGTTCAGCGTGCAGAATTAAGTCAGTATCCATCAACTTGGCTGATTCTGGAGAAGGAATTTCGCCGGTCATCATGTATAGAAAATTGGCTGCGTGATCGAGTGATTCGTCTGGCGCAATGATTGGATTATCATTCCGCATTTGAAGCTGTGCGGCAACAATCATTGGTACTTGACTAGTTAGACGTAAAGTTTTTCTAATGTTGGCGTCGGGCGTGTTGTCGGTGACTTCGGGGTCTGTTGCTGATAATGCAGATACTGCAGTTCTCAAAACATCCATCGGATGGGCGTCCTTGATGGATTCGATTATTTTATAAATATTATCTGGGAGCTTGCGTTCTGTTTTCAGTTGGGCTGTGAATCCTTCTAGCTCGGTTGCATTCGGTAATTCACCATAAATAAGCAGAAACGCCGTCTCCTCAAAGGTGGATCGTGTGGCTAGATCATGAATCGAATATCCTCGATACCAAAGATTACCCTCTTTACCATCAATGTCACATACTTGCGAACGTTCGAAGTACACGCCCTGCAGACCACGATTTATCTGCGGTCCCTCTGTTTCGGTAGCTTGATCTGGCATAAAATCCCTCTTATATAATTCGGTAGTACTACAGTTTAGCTTCCAGATGTGGGAATGAACAATACGGTTGGGTAGGTGATGTTCTCATGACACCAATTCTAAATATTGCCGGTTTAACGAAAGAATTCGGTGAAGTGCGAGCGCTTGATGAACTGAATCTGGAGCTTGAGCACGGAGCGGTGCACGGACTAGTCGGTCCTAATGGCGCGGGCAAAACAACATTGCTGTCTATTCTTGTGGGATTACGGCAAAAGACTCATGGCAATATTCAATATGGGATCTCAGAAAATCGAGTGACACTATTACCAGATACCCCTGACTTTTTCCCATTTCTTACGACTCGCGAAGTTGTAGATTTAGCCCGGTACCCGTTTAGAGATCGTGTCGATGTAGGAGCTATCGATAAGGTGATAGTGGAGGTGGGATTGGAGGAGGCTGCCGATAGGCGTGTGGGCGGTTTTTCTCGAGGTATGAAACAACGTCTGGGTCTCGCTACGGTATTGATATCAGAGCCGCAGCTCCTTTTATTGGATGAACCATGTTCAGCGTTAGATCCATTTGGCCGTCGTGAAGTGTTGAACTTGGTGTCTGGACTAAAAGGAAAAACAACGGTGCTTTTTTCTACTCATATTTTGGGTGATGTTGAATCAGTGTGCGATTCGATGACCGTGATGAATAACGGGAGAATGCTCTATGACGGCTTAATTGACACATTTAATGACTCGCGTGAACAGTCATTTGAGGACTCGATACTTGAACTATTGACGATAGATTCCAATAATTCACTTGCAGAAAAGCAGGGCTCCTGATGAATCTATGGCGAGTTGAGCTACTACATCTTTCAAGAACGTGGCGCGGTTGGACGTTATCTTGCGTCTTTCTTTTGGCAAGCTTACTTGCGACTCTAATTGGCTTTTTAATCCAGCGTTCATCGACCTCGTCATTCACCTATGATCAAACACTCGATTTATATACGGCTTTCGCGTGGCTTCCAATTCTGCTGTGGACAGGTATCGCAGCATCAAGCTTTGCTATTGATAGCAATACGGAGCGTTCCGTATTTCTAAGGTTGCGATTCTCACTCGCGGAGATACTCATCAGCAAGTCCATATTTTATTTCGTTTCGGTAGGAGTCCTATGGCTAACGGGCTTTGCTATTACTTTTTTTCTGGGATTACTTATATTTGATGGGAGCCATCAAATTAACCCCGGATGGTTTTTATGGGGTCTTTTCTTTTTTCTTATCACTGGAATTTTTAGCACGACGTTAATTTTGTTTTGCGGCGCATTATTCAGAGGGGCTGTGGCTTCGGTGTTAGTGGTGATAGGCCTAAATCTTGGTCTGCCAATCATTGCCTCGCTACTAATATTGCTTGAGTTGTTGATCCGTGGTTTGACGGATACTGCACCTGCGGAGTGGGAGACAGTATCTTATGTTGCTAGAACTTTTCTCTGGTGGCCATCCGCGACGTATGACGCCGTCATTTTTATGAGCGTGACCCCATCTGAAATATCAGCAGATACAAGTATCAGCTTAGGACAGGCAATTGAACTTGAGCCTGATTTCCGTATTAAACCGCTGGTGTCATCAGTTATAGCGGTGCCAGCTATGGCTTTATTTGGTTGGCGCCGGTACGCCAAACGTGAAGTCTAATAGTTCTTTAAATTCTTAAGGGTTCATAAGCAGTCAGAAGTTATGATGTAACTCCCGACTGCCCAGACCACGTAATTTATTAGTCGTCTTCAAGAGTCGACGTATCACCCTCATCCAAACCTAGCTCACGGGCCTTTAGGAGTCGGCGCATAATCTTACCCGATCTTGTTTTTGGCAGGATATCTATCACAGCAATTTCGCGCGGCGCGACGGCTGGTCCAAGTCGAGTTCTGCAGTGTCGATTCAGAGCACGCATCAGTTCTGGAGATTCTTCAAACCCCTCACTCAATGTAACAAAGGCCTTCACAACTTCCATGGCAACTTCATCGGGCTTTCCTATAACTCCAGCTTCTGCCACTGCCTCATGTTCGATCAATGCACTTTCCACTTCGAAAGGAGAAACTAGATGACCTGCGGTGTTGATAACATCGTCATCTCGACCCAAAAACCAGATGTATCCATCGGCATCCATCTTGGCTCGATCGCCTGTATAGTACCAGCCATTGATGAATCTCGAGTCATATCGTTCTTGATCGTTCCAGTAGGTTCGAAACTGTGACGGCCAACCAGGTTTTACAACGAGGGCACCCTCTGTTTCGGCCTCATTAATCTCATTTCCTTCATCGTCAACTACGGTCACATGAACGCCCGGGAAGGGGCGACCCATTGACCCTGGTCGAATAGGCATTGAGGGATAGTTTGCGCACATTATCGCGCCGGTCTCGGTTTGCCACCAGTTATCGTGGATAGGTAGATCGAACGCTTCGATTCCCCAGACGACTCCTTCGGGGTTAAGTGGCTCACCAACAGACATCACATATCTGAGTGATGAAAGATCATACTCACGCGCTACATTTGCGCCCGAACGCATTAGCAGGCGGATGGCCGTGGGTGCGGTGTACCATACTGTAACCTTGTGATTCCGGACTACTTCATACCATCTTTTAGCCCCAAAACCTCCCTCATCTATCACGGATGTTACCCCGTTAGAGAAAGGAGCAAACATGCCGTAGGATGTACCAGTCACCCAACCAGGATCAGCGGTGCACCAGTAGATATCGTCGTCATTAAAGTCCAGAACATACTTGCCAGTCGCGTATTGGCTCACTATTGCGTTGTGGACGTGTGCTGCGCCTTTTGGTAAGCCTGTGGTACCGGACGTAAAGTGCATGACCGACCAATCTTCCGCACCAGTTTTTTCAATTTCAAAGTCTTCAGATGCTGGGTCAACTATTGATGAGTAGGAGATATCACTGTCAGCAACGTCTCCACCTTCACGATGATTAATCACGATTACATTTCGTAGAGAGGGCAACTGATCACGTATTGCGTTGATTTTGGGTAGCAATTTAGGTGTTGTGATGACCGTGCAACCTTCAGCACGATCAATACGATCTTTGATTGGTTCCGGTCCGAAGGCTGAAAAAAGTGGCGCCATAATCGCACCGATTTTCAGAATTCCAAAACATGAGAAATATAGTTCAGGAATTCTGTCAGCAAGAAGGAAGACACGCTCTCCCTTTTCAACGCCAATACTTTTTAGAGCGTTAGCTACTTTATTCGTTTGCTTTTTCATGTCTGAATAGCTATAAGTCTCAATTTCATTTGAGGCACTTTGCCAAATAATGGCCGCCTTGTTAGCGCGCGCGCCATCTGCATGTCGGTCAATACATTCATAGGCCTTGTTGATGAGCCCGTCAGGCGTGTCTAATTCTTCCCAAACATCGTTCCAGTCCCAAGACTCTCTCATTGCAGCCCAGTCCGGAATTTGTGGCGATGCTTTTAGCTCTCCAACCGTTTTTGGTATTTCTGGATATCCTTCGATCATTTTAATTCTCCCACCTGAAATTAAGGATTGTTATTTTTCCTTGCGCAGCCGAGTATAACGCTTCTAGGACTTGGATTTCTCTCTAAACTCGGATAAAAATAGATCTAACCAATTAACTGCCTTGCGGCTAGAAATGTCTCGGCAACCGAATCCACGGTCATTGACCTGATATCTACATCTGACACGCCATTATCACGTAGCCATGGGACTTCATAATCAGGTACGAGCTTCCAGACGTCGAGGTTTACGGCATCAGCCTCCTTCCATCGACCAAAGAAGCCAGCCGGAGATCCGTCATGACCAAGTGACACCTGTTTTGCGTATCCGGCCTGCACAAGGTTAAGAGCAATCTGGCTCCTCTCCGCTACATATTTCTCGTCTGTAGAAAAGAAACGGTCGAGCCCTACCACCGCGCCTCGTCGGGCTATTTCGGTTAGATAAGTCATATCAGATGTGTCATTCGAATGTCCGATTGTGACGGCGCCCAGATCAAGGCCTTCGTCCTCAAAAATGTCTAGTAGCGGCAAACCAAGTTTGTCTGCTGCCCGAGTATGGCAAGAGATTGGTGACCCGGTTGCCTGGGCAGCTCGTGCCGCTGCTCGCGCGGTTTTTTCTAATTGCACACGGGGCGATCCTGGTCCCTCGTCTAATCGGGCTTCAAAATCCCACGCTAATTTTATTATTCCAGCTTTAATGCTTGAGCCGGCAATACCTTCTGTGAGTTCTCTTGAGAAGTAGGCTGCAATTTCATCGATATCCCACGCGAAGAAAATTGAAGGTATCCAGCGATATACCCCAGTTGCACAAATGATGTTCATATCATGCTCAGCCTGCTGCTCCGCGATCGATTCGAAAAGCCATGCCTGTCTCCCTAAGTCGAAGGGGGTGAGATCTATCATTGAATTTATACCGCTGGATTTAGCACGTTTCAGTGCCTCGACGCATCGATCTATAATTTCTTGCTTGCGTTCTGGGGTATCACAGATACCCGGCAAATCTTGCATTCCGGATGTTCCGTTTGTGAGATGTTCGTGAGATAGTGTCCAACCTAAATCATCGATTGAGATTGGGCCGTTGATTGAATTTATTGTTGGCATTTATGTTCTCCCTAATTTTCCATCTGTTCAGCTAGTCGAGATGTCACCGAAATAGCAGCTCTAATCCAGCGCGAAACCTTTTGAGGATCTACCGCGATATCAACTGTATCTTGTGGTGAGTGAAAATAGTGATGTCCACCTCTAAGCGAAATGAACTTTCCGCCGCGCGATGCAATATCTCGAGCTTCTCCGCCCACTGGTGTTCCCACAGGATCCGGTAAATATTCGAAGGCGCTAATATTGGCGTCACTAATAGAAGATTCGGCCAAATTCATAAGAGATTCAGAACTTGCACTGATTCGAGCCCCCTTCATCTTTCCTTCGATTGCATTTGTTCCTCTCATTACATCGACATGCTTTGCGCCTATTGATGCTCCTAAATGAAGCCATGTATGCGCCGGATGCGTCATGCCACTTTGATCTGACTTGTACGTTTTTAAGTGGTGAATGAGACCTTGGTGTCCAAGTTCATGACCTCCCGTGGCCGAAAAATGGAAGGAAGACGGGCGATCGCGCCATTTATTCATTGCCTCTGCAATTGCGAGCCAAGCCGTGAGTCCTCCACCGCGCTCGGCTGCGCATGTAAACCAGCCAGATTTTGGTGTCATTATGCCGATTCCAGGCTTCTCGCTAGCATCGGCAGATGCTAGATTTGCGATAACATTTGTGGCGGTGGAAGAAAGTCGATGCGCGTCGATTGTTAGTATTGCTGATCCGCCAATAATGAGACGGGATCGTAATTGTTTGATGGCGCCTGGCTCTACTTGCAGTACAGGTAATTCAAATGCCGCACGAATCGATTCAGCGTTCCGCAACACAATCTTTCCATCGGGATCTCCTGTGGGAACAATGACTCCAACGGCGCCTCTCTGGGCGATATTTTCATAATGCTCTTTGGCATGTGGCTCCATCCATCGAACATCTCTTCGGATAGCTGAATTTGCTATGACTATTTTGCCGAAGAGATCGTCTTCGGAATCATCTGCAAGTTCTCCTTGCACTCCCTGAGGACCAGTCACGCCGCCATCAAACATTGGAATTCCGGTAATGTGAATGTCATCAGCGCTTAATTCCGCTGTTTTATATTCGAATAGTGGAAATGGGTATGATTCAACTATTGGCTCAATTCCTAGGTTAGACAGCTCCGAGGCAAGCCATTCCGTAGTGGCATCATCTCCTGGCAGTCCAGTTCGATGATCACCGAGTTGTTCATACTGACGAATTCGGCTCTCAATAATTGTTGGATTTACGCCACGTAAGCTGTCAAGATCCTCGATTTGGCTGGGAGTCGAGTGTTCTGAACTCAATATTTAATCCTTAATTTTATTTCTCTGAGGGCAGTGTAATAGAGATGGTGGGAGCTACAACCCACGCTGGGGTAGACTTGAATAAGTTGTTGGCTTTTAGACTAAATAGAGTTTGTCGTGAATGAGTGTGATAACTATGAATTTCTCTGATGTTATAAATTCATCTGCTTCCGAAGATTGTTTTCGTCAATATGTCATGCCCGATACCTTCAATATCGAGACTCTCCTCGATCGGGAAGATCACATTGATTCTCACTTTTTATATTTTGAAAAAGCGAGCGAGTCGTTTGCTCTATGCGGGATTGGTATCAGTAAAATATTCGAGCTCGGTTGTGGTGAAGAAATATCGTCATTAGATCATCGGGTGCGTAAGGCTCTATCAGTCACTGTTGTCAGACCAACTCAGGAAGTGTCGACGATAACGGAGCCTACAGTATTGGGTGGTTTTCGGTTTAACAAAAATACCGAACCCGACGAGGTCTGGGAGGATTTTGGATACGGTCATATGATCCTTCCAAAAATTCTTTTCACGAAATGTCTGCTAAATCAAGATTCAGATGAGACAGTCACATTTTTGACGGTGTCTCCAGGCGTGTCGTCTTTTGAGGCAATCTCGATTCTCACGCAGTTCCAAAAATCACACGCCTCGAGCTGTGGTGACAAGTCTAAATCAATGGCGGTGGTTAAGACCGACGTGGATGATGACGCATGGAGAAGTTCCGTTAATGCTATTTCAAAAGGAGTCCGAAAAAATCAATATAGGAAGGCAGTTTTAGCCACGCGAAAGACACTGACAGGAAAATTCAAAGTAGCATCGGTCTTGGAATCTCTACGCAGTTCATATCCTGAGTGTTTTCTCTTTTGTTTTTCGATCCCGAGAAATGAGGGAGGAGTACTGTCATTCATAGGTGCCACACCCGAATTACTTGTTTCTCTTGATGGAGAGAGTATTAAATCATTAGCCTTGGCTGGATCGATAGGTCGTGGCGCAGACAGGCCTGCGGACACAGAGAAGGCATTAACCCTGACGCGTTCTCACAAGGATATAGCTGAGCACGACGAAGTCATTTTGGAAATTTCAAATCGTTTGAGGTCGCTTACCGACTCGGTAACTGTGGAGCAGACTCGACTTCGGCGCTTGAATAATATTCAACATCTCTCTACAGCAATTACGGCCCAGGCTCAAACGGGCTCTAGCTTACTGAAGTTAGTTGAGGTGCTTCATCCTACTCCTGCTGTGTGCGGCGCGCCCAGGGAGATTGCGTGGGGTGTGATTGGGGAACACGAGCAGTTTGATCGTGGATGGTATGCGGCGCCGATTGGATGGATGGATTCTAAAGGTAGAGGGGAATTTGCGGTTGCGCTTCGTTCTGCCCTTGTGGAAGAGGCGAGGGCTTGGCTGTTTGCGGGAAACGGCATTGTTGGCCAGTCGAAGCCCGATATTGAATTACACGAGGTAAATCTAAAATTTAAGCCGCTGACTGATGCTTTGGGAGGTACTCGGGATGGACATTGAACAATCGATCCTGCCCCACGAGAAAATGACTGATGCCTTTATTGAAGCACTAATCGGTGCTGGGGTGCGTGATTTTGTTGTTTGTCCTGGTAGTCGAAATACCCCTGTCACTGTGAGCCTAATTAACGCGCATAAGAAACTACATGGTGATGAGAATCGGTTGAAGCTATGGCGACATATCGACGAGCGATCCGCTGGTTATTTTGCTCTTGGAATTGCTCGCGCGAGTAATCGTCCAGTTGCTGTAAGTGTGACCTCAGGTAGCGCTGTTGCTAATTTACTTCCTGCAGCCATGGAGGCCAGAATTTCTAGAGTGCCGCTTATTTTTTTAACAGCTGACAGACCAGCTGAGTTGCAAGAGGTTGGCGCGAATCAAACTGCCAAGCAGGTCGGTATATTCGGCGATCACGTCAAGTGGGATGTGCAATTACCTATAGCTGATGTTTCGGTGTTGGAAAAAACAATTAAATTTTCGAGCGCAGCAGCTCGTAGATCTGTTGGTGTGGCGATGGATTCACCTAATGGACCGGTGCACATCAACATACCGTTTCGTGAGCCATTACTTTCGGGTGCAAAAGATGACTCAATTTGGTCATCAGGACCGGAGTCAGTGCTTTCTAGTGTGCCGCTGATACAGCCAGACGACTATCAAATCGAACTTATAACTGATTGCCTTCGGAATAGTGAGCGAGGCATCATACTTTGTGGCCCTGAGTTAACAGGTTTGTCTTCAGCAGGAATTTTTGAACTATCAGAATTATTAAACTGGCCTATCGTAGCCGACCCGATGAGCAATCTACGATGGGGTCCCTATGATTTTAGTAATCTGATAACTACGGCAGACACGTTACTACGTGTGTCACGGTTCGCTGAGCAGATGAAACCCGAGGTTGTACTCAGATTTGGGGCGATCCCGACTTCAAAAGTGTTGAATGACTGGCTGCTGAATTCTGATGCCGATCAGATAGTCATTGATGAGGCATCTCCAGCTTATGCAGGCTATCGAGATGAGAATGGAACAGCTGCGGTATATCGATGCACTCCAAAGCTATTTATTGATGCCGTAAGGCATAAGCTGCCCTATACGAACACCACTACCACAGATTATTTGAATAATTGGTGTCGTAACAATGCTCGTATTCAGCAATATTCGAAGCGATTTTCTAAAGATTGTGGTAATAGTTTTGAGGGGAGCATATTTATTGCTCTTAGTGAGGAATTGGACACTAAAATTGCTCTAATACTTGGGAATAGCATGCCGGTTCGGGATGCAGATTCCTTTATTTCAACCAATAACATCGCGAGCAGAATCTATGGCACTCGAGGGGTAAGTGGAATTGATGGTGTAGTGTCTGCGGCAGCGGGTACTGCCACCACCGGCGCTCCTACAATTTTGGTTGTTGGCGATCTTTCATTTATTCACGATACAAACGGGATGTGGGCTGCCTCTCGTTATGATCTGGATTTAAAGATAATCTTGATTAACAATGCGGGTGGCGGAATTTTTTCATTTTTGCCTCAACAATCACTGTTAATGGATGATGATTTTGAAGAGTGGTGGGGTGCGCCACATGATCTAAAGCTAGAAGCACTAGTAGAGGCATTTGGTGGAAAGTACAAAGCGCTGGAAGTAGATGAAAACGTTCATGAGGGGCTTCTTCGTCTGCTTGCAGAACCAGGGTTGGCTGTTCTTGAGATTAAGACGGATAGGTCTGAAAATTTTGCGCTGCACAGGCAATATTGGAAAGAGGCGTCCGATATAGTCTCTCTGACCGCAAAAGACTAAATAATGTTTGGAACATCTAATATTCGACTATGACATATACAGAGGTTAACGGACTGGCTCTCTATTACGACCGATACGGGTTTGGACCACCGGTGGTAATGCTTCATGGATTTACTGGATCGAGAACAACATGGCTCGACCTGGTTCGGGAGCTTCAAGATAGCTTTTGTACGTTTTCATTCGATCTCATTGGGCATGGCCGATCAGGATCTCCTCCAGAGATCGAGCACTATTTAATGGATAATGCCGTCGATGAGCTTGTTTCAGCCGTGCGATCGATAGGGATTGAAAAAGCAGTGTGGCTTGGATATTCACTGGGTGGGCGGACAGCGTTACAGGTGTGGAAGCGGCATCCAGATGTAGTTTCTGGATTGATTCTTGAGGGCGCAAGCTCTGGAATTCCGACTTGTGAGGAGAGAGATCTACGAAGAGAGTCGGATGAAGAATTAGCTCAGTTGCTTATTGAAGATGGTATTGAAGCATTTGTGAGTCATTGGGAATCGATGCCGTTATGGAAATCACAGGAGATTAATTTATCTGAATCTTCACGAACAGCCCTTCGAGCTCAGCGTTTGGCACAACGGGAAATCGGACTTGCAAACTCTCTGCGGGGAATGGGAACAGGGGCTCAATCTTGGCTAGGTGAGGAGCTTGAAAGCATTAACGTGCCAGTCTTGTTGATAGCAGGTAGCCTAGATGATAAATATAGTCAGATAGCAAGAGAGATGGATGAACAGATTCCGGACAGTCGGCTAGAACTCATCGCTGATGCGGGCCATGCACCGCATATAGAAAAGCCGGAACTGGTTCACAAAGTGATTAAGGATTTTTTATTACGACATCGTGTTGATCTGTAGGAGAAATGGGACACTGAATTGAACTGGAGGAATAATGAGTAACATCAATTGGGAATCAGTAAAGGAGTACGAGGACATCCTCTACGACAAGGCTGAAGGAATAGCGCGTATCACTATTAATAGACCAGAGATACATAATTCATTCAGACCACAGACTCTTGATGAACTTAGCGAAGCTTTTTTTGACGCTGCGAAGGATGATGAAATCGGTGTGGTGTTATTTACAGGCGCAGGAGGGAGATCCTTCTGTGCAGGTGGTGATCAGCGAGTGCGTGGTCATGCAGGCTACGAAGATGATGAAGGACCTCGACTAAATGTTTTGCCGTTACAACGGTTTATTCGTGAAATGCCAAAGCCCGTGATTGCATTGGTGGCGGGATATGCGATAGGGGGAGGTCATGTGTTGCACGTGGTATGTGATATGACGATAGCTGCTGAAAATGCCCGTTTTGGGCAGACTGGACCTAGAGTAGGGTCGTTCGATGCTGGCTATGGTTCGAGTTTACTCGCTCGCGAAGTTGGAACAAAGAAAGCCAAGGAAATATGGTTTCTGTGCAGGCAATACGATGCTCAAGAGGCTTTGGAAATGGGGCTTGTGAATACAGTTGTGCCACTGGATCAATTGGAAGAAGAAGGAGTGAATTGGGCACGCGAAATTAATGAGAAATCTCCAACCGCTATTCGGTTTTTGAAAAACGCATTTCATGCTGACACCGATGGCGTTACGGGACTTCAAATTCTGGCGGGCGATCTCACGATGATGTATTACACGAGCGACGAGGCAAAAGAAGGACGAAACGCATTTCTAGAGTCGAAGCGGAAACCTGATTTTGGGAAGTTCACAAGACTCCCATTTCATGGCTGAATATTTGAAGAAGTCAACGACTTATGAGTAACGTTTTTAGTTCTAGTCGTGAGGCTTCGCAACGGGGTCGTGCCCAGGCTTACTTTCTTGCTGCACGCCCTCAAACTCTCACCGCCGCTTTGAGTCCGGTTATTGTTGGCTGGGCTGCTGCGTCCGGATTAGTAGATGGATTCGATCTGTTGCCTGCGGTGGCCGCGTTACTTGGTGCTTTGCTTCTTCAAATTGCGGCCAATTTCGCCAATGATCTCTCGGATTATAGACGTGGTGCTGATGGACCAGAGCGATTAGGTCCTGTCCGTGCGGCGGCGAGTGGATTGCTCACGGAAAAACAATTATTTCGTGCGGTGATATTTATTTTCATCTTGGCTATGATTCCAGGCCTATATCTCATAGTCAGTGCGGGTTGGATTGTATTGGTCATAGGATTTTCTGGGATTATTGCTGGTGTCACTTATGTCGGCGGTCCATGGCCCTATGGGTATCGCGGTTTCGGTGAAGTGTTTGTATTTATTTTCTTTGGTGTCATAGCAGTAGCCGGTACTTTTTTCGTTCAGACAGGTTCTATTAATACGGAGGTGGTTTTACTATCTCTACCAGTGGGCATGACTGTTACAGCAATATTGGTGGTTAACAATGTCAGGGATTTAGATCTAGATAAAGCCGTAGGTAAGCGGACGTTGGCGGTCATTTTGGGTTCAAAAGTCAGTCGTTACCTTTACTTAACTATGCTATTGGCTGCCTACTTAATTCCCACCTTACTTCCGGTATTTTTTGTAAATTTAAGCTGGTGGTTACTTGTAGTATGGATTTCTGTTCCGTTAGCTGTTGGACCAGCACGGACTGTTTTACGTGATGAACCAGGACCAACATTTAACATCGCATTGCGGTCGACGGCGCGTTTGCATTTGGGGCTCGGACTTCTGCTTTCATTTGGAGTCTACATGTGAAGCAAATTCAGGTCAGAAAACTGCGGTGGCGTCCTTTTGAGCTACACCTGTCTGAGTTATTTGAGAGTTCCTGGGGGGTTATCAAGTCTCGCACCGGCATTTTGCTAGGTATTTCTGATTCGGATGGCTTTGAAGGATTTGGTGAGGTGAATCCAATGCCCGAATATACAGGGGGGGCTAACGTTGCTGACGTGTGTGGTCAATTTGCTGGGATATCGCACAAAAAATTTGGGTTGGAGATGTTTGATTTTTCGAGTACGGGTTCTATGCTGGCTTGGAATGCCTGTAAAATGGCACTCTTGGATGTAGAGGCTCGCAAATTTAATTTGTCGTTACACGTGAAGAGGCCAGGGGATCGCCGTCTTGCAGTTTTCACAAACGGACTATTAGCTAATTTAACTTTGGATCAGACACTCACACAGGTGGGAGATTTGGTCAATTCCGGATACTCAACTTTGAAACTTAAAATCGGAGTTAAGCCATTAGACGAGGACATTGAAATGATTCATCAGATAAGATCTATGTATCCCAATACAACACTGCGATTAGATGTAAATGGTGCTTGGTCTTTGGCAACAGCTATAACCGCGGTCAAAAAACTGATTCCATACGATATTGAACTGATAGAGCAACCTACAAATCCTGATGACTTGGAGGGTCTTGCCGAGGTACATGCTATTAGTTCAATTCCTATTGCTGCGGACGAGGCTCTTTACAGAGATTCTGAGAAGGCTAATCAGATCGTTAGATCTCAGGCAGTCGATATATTGGTGTTGAAGCCGCTGTTGATTGGTGGCATTCGTGAGACGCTTGGTATGGCGGAGTGGGCAAGTGATTACGGGATCAAAAGTTACGTAACGACAACATTTGATTCAGCAATTGGAGTTTCGATGGCAATCCATGCGGCAGCTTCATTGCCATGGCGGGCTGCTCATGGTTTAAGCACCGGCAAACAGATGCTCAATGATATTGCCACAACACCTCTCCCGACGAGCGGAGAGATTCAAATTCCTAAGGGACCTGGACTTGGGATTTCTCCTGAGGTCGATATGTTGGAAAGAGTCGCGACAGCTCCATGGCGAGAGATAGTATATGAATGATTTTATGAGCGAGATAGGTTTGCCTGATTGGGTTGCTCTTCGGTCCAAAACTCATGCTGACGTCCTTGCGATCAGTTCTGCAGATGAATCCTTGAGTTATGAACAACTTCAAATTGCAGTGTCCCATGCGGCAGGGCAATTACTTTCTATTATCAACGAAAGTACTAGACCAATCGCGATCCTGACAGGAAGTAGTGTTGACTTTTCTATAATTCTTCATTCAACCATCCGAATATCGCGAGCGATTTTGCCGCTTAATACGCGCCTGATGGTCAACGAGTTGAGATGGCAGCTCGACCATGCTGAAGTTGAATACTTGGTATTTGACGATCGCAATAAAACCAGTGCAGAAGAACTTGCGAAGATCTCGGACGTGACTCTTATTCATGCATCCACATTGCGTGATCGATCTTCCCACGCTGTGACAGAACGAAAGCCTGTCATGCGGTCCACTGATCCACTTGCGGTAGTGTTCACATCTGGGACAACGGGAAATCCAAAAGCAACGATGTTGAGTCATCGGAACTTTTACTGGAGCGCTGTGGCATCTGCAACCAATATTGGCGTGCAGGATAATGACATGTGGCTCGCATGCATGCCTCTTTTTCACGTGGGGGGGCTGTCAATACTGTTACGTTCTGCTATTTATGGCACTTCGGTCGATATCCATAAAAATTTTGATGAGAATGTGGTTAATATCGCTCTGAATTCAGGGGAAGTAACTCTCTTATCTGTCGTGCCTACGATGCTGGAGAGAATTTTGTCCATACAACCAAAAGAAATCAGATATCCCGCCACGATTCGAGCTGTGCTGTTGGGGGGTGGCCCGGCAACGCCAGAACTTATCAGACGAGCTCAATTACAGGGCTTACCTCTTTTACAAACTTATGGTCTCACCGAGGTCACATCTCAGGTGTCGACCGTTCCGATCTCCGATGCGTTCGAGCGCGCGGGCAGTGCTGGATTACCTCTCTTGGCAGCTACCGTGCGGTTAGATAGTGGTGATGGGCATGAAGCCGCTTTTGGCGAACCAGGGCAAATTCTTGTCAAAGGTGCCACGGTTACGTCAGGCTATCTCCAAGAGAGTGCCTCTGCCAGTGACAAGATTAAGGAAGGATGGCTTTACACCGGCGATTTGGCAATTCGAGACGAGTTAGGATTCCTTACAATACAAGGCAGGTCCGATGACTTGATTGTAACCGGTGGTGAGAATGTTCATCCAGCCGAAGTAGAGCAAATCTTAGAGACCCATCCAGATGTGATTGAAGCAGCGGTAGTAGGATTGAATGATAGTGAGTGGGGCAAGAAAATTGCGGCAGCCGTAGTTACGGAGGCTAGTTCAATAGTCACTCAGGAAGACCTTGCCGACTATATTCGGGATCGTATTGCGAGCTATAAACTGCCAAGAATTTGGTTGATTTCTTCAGATCCTCTCCCAAGAACAGCATCCGGAAAACTAAAGCGTTACGCAGTTATCGAATCACTGTTTAGTCTTTAGCATCAGGCGTATTTACACCGGTGCAGATTTCCCATCCAGTTGCCAATAGCTTTCTAGCAAACAAGGCGCCTGGACAGTGATTCATCACCGATTTTCCTTCGTAGTATCCGTAGAAACGCGTAAAGATATCTGATCCGTCAGTAAGCGCTTGCAGGTTTTCTAGGTACGCTTTTGATTCTCCCGATTCTGGTTCATAGGAATCATCTGCAAGAGCTGGACTGGTCCACAATGTTGCGTCCAGTAAGGCGGCCACAGAGTCGACACCGATTTGTATTTCATTCAGTCTGGCGGCAGGGATCGAGAATTTGTCGGCTGATTGAACAAGGATGTCCTTCACGCTTTTTCGCCAAGCTTCGACGCGGCTCATGCTCTCCGGATAGGCATCCCACATGCGCTCTTTAATTTTTAGTTTGAAATCATCGTCACTGGTAAACCCTAGCAAGTCAAGAGTATTATGCAGTTCCAGAGCAAACCCAGGCTCAACTTTCGACAAGAGGATAGTAGTGTCATCAGTTCTTACTATTCGTCGAGGTTCATCTACATGTACTTCACTCGCCAACCATTGAGACAAAGGCGAGTCAGGCGACTCGAATTGTTTTCGTAAATTACTCGGCGTCACGTCGTGGTAGCTCTACTTGTGCATTGCCTTGAACAGGCTTTTCTCCTCGTTCATTTTCAAAAGAGACATCGATACTTACAATTGCCGGACCACCAGCCTCGGCGAGGTCATCATCTCTTTCGGTGACTAGGGCCAAACACGTCAATTGATCATCATGTTGGACCGGACGTCGAAATGAAATATCTAGGCTGACTATCCTCCCCAACGGGCCGGCCCAGTCAGTTACTAATCTCGTAATCATTGATGCAGACATGTTTCCTGGCACAATTGGTTTTTGGAGCCCATCCTTGTTTGCGCCCGCTTGATCTGTGAATCGACCTCGAATTTCGTCGTCAGGGTCGGACCATGTACTTAGGAACTCAAGAACATTTTCTCTGCTTGGCAGCTGTGTCTGGATGTATTCCTCTCCGATTTCAACTTCCTCGAAGTATCTTTGAGCATTTGTGGCTGTATCTGTCATTCTATTCACCTATATCCTTCACTGAATTTGCCGGATCACCATGGAAGTTTCTAGCAGCGCGACATTTTCACCAAATTGATTGGCCCATCGGGTTTGCCGCACTATGAAAACCATTCGACCACTGCGACCTGTTTTCTCGTAGACTTCCTTAACCTGCACGTATGCTTCGAGCCTATCTCCCGGTCTAATCGGCAATAGATATTCCTGATGTGAGCCCGCCATGAATTGTGTCGTTCCGAATTTTACATCTGGATCTGGTGGAGATTCCACCTGCGCAGTTTGTAAAATTCCAGGCGGGGCAATGATTCCGGCATAAGGGCCATTTTCAGCAAATTCGCTATCTACATAAATTGGATTTGTCTCGTCAATAGCATCACAGTACTTACTGATTGCGTCGGACGTAATTTCAAGTTTCCCGCCAAATATTTCCTTACCGATAACACTACGGTCATATTCAAGTTCTTCTCCACCCAGTTCGCCTTGTCCACTGGTGTGAGGTATTAACTGATCTGACGAGGGTCTCGATTCAGGAATGTCGGCACCTGGTAGAGTCTCCTCGAGTTTTAACGGAATAAATTGAGAATTAGCATTGCGTAGGATTTCGACGAGCTCAGCTATGCTACTTACTCGTCCTTCGAATCGAGTCAAGCAGGCACCCAGAGTTGATACGAAATGAGAATCAGACCCTCCAACTTCGCGTATATTTCTGGTTGAAGCGAGTTCATGTGCTCGTGCGTTTTCGAAATCATTGCTCCCTCCATTTAGTGTCTCCAGAACACTGACTCCGGTGAGGGCCACATTTCGTTCATCTACGTGTTCAAGTGCGCCGATTCTGGGTCGGCCAGCATGGGCACCTACAGCGATTCCACCGCTGTCCCATGCCACCCGAAACACATCCTCATATGGGAGTGATATATCTGACAAATCAAAGGCCTCAAAAAAAGCAGGTCCGGCTCCATAGACGAGGACATGTCCTATATCTGTTTCGACTTCAATTCCTCGTAGAACTATCGCATCATACCTTGAAGCAAGTTCCTCATAATTTAGAGATTGATCAAAGTTCCGATGTTCCGTGAGCACGAATCCGTCGATTTGAAATCCTTTTTTTCGCCGAGAAGATATCCATTTTAGATAACCTTCAACATGAGCTCCGGCGTCATCAGACCCGTCAACCGAATGGACATGTAAATCTAGGTACGTGTAATTATTGCCAGAAATAATCTGCTCCCTTCACTCTTAGGCATGGTCTCACATACGGGCTTCCGATCAACTCGAAACAATTAGCGGCGGGATTTCTTTTTTGTTGCGCTGTTTGAATTTGGCCTCAGGTACCGACCAGTTATCGATTTTTTGCTTTTTGCGATCTGTTCTGGTGTTCCTTCAGCAAGAATGTGACCACCCTTCTCGCCACCATGGGGTCCCAGATCGATAATCCAGTCCGCGTTCTTAATCACATCTAGATGGTGCTCAATTACTACAACGGTATTACCTGAATCAACCAGTCTTTGCAGCACTTGCAGTAATGAATCGACATCAGGGAAAGATAGCCCGGTCGTGGGTTCATCGAGAATATATAGAGTGGATCCTGTGGCGCGTCTCGACAGCTCTGTTGCCAGCTTAATTCTTTGTGCCTCACCACCGGATAATGTAGTTGCCGGCTGTCCGAGCCTAATATATCCCAGACCAACGTCTCTGATGGTTTCAAGCTTTCGGCGAGGTCTGGGAAATGCCTCAAAAAAGTCAATAGCTTCAGTTACGGTCATCCCAAGAACATCAGCGATATTCTTCCCACGAAAAAGAATTTCCAAAGCTTCGCGATTATATCTGGCTCCTTGGCAAATTTCGCATGGCACAGTAACGTCAGGAAGAAACTGCATCTCGATTAGGTTATAGCCGTCTC
>CAJXBM010000030.1:0-22279 GCA_913051185.1 uncultured Chloroflexota bacterium
CTTGTAGCAGAAGGAGCTAGCTGATGGCTAAGAGAAATCCGTCATACGACTTTAAATGGTGTCCAGGATGTGGTGATTTTGGTGTAAAAAGAGCAATTGAGATGGCTCTCACGGCTAGAGCTTCCGAAAAACAAGAGCGAATTGAGAATAGCGTCATTGTGGCGGGAATAGGATGCTCAGGTAACCTTGTTCACCTACAGGAAGGCCCCCAGCCTTTTGGAATTCACGGTATCCACGGCCGCACTCTCCCTATAGCCTACGGTACAAAATCAGCAAACCCCGATCTCAATGTATTAGTGGTGTCTGGAGATGGTGATTTTCTTTCAATTGGTGGCGAGCATATCGCACCACAAGCTAGAAGAAACCTCGATATAACTGTTGTAGTGATGGATAATGGCATATATGGCTTAACCAAGGGACAGGCGTCTCCGACAACTGATCTAGATGAAGTAACTCCGACGACTAAGTACGGGAAGCTAGATGACCGCATGAATCCATTGATGGTCTATCTTGGCGGCGGCGCGCGTTTTGTCGTATCAGAGCTCTCTACTAGGATTCGTCCGCTGCAACAGGCAATTCAGGATGCGATGGAATATCCTGGATTTTCAATAGTCCATGTTCAATCCCCCTGTACTACTTACAACGATACTTATGCCGCCTTAAAGGGTGATGAAGAGAATGGTATTAAGCCGTTGGCTCAGCCCATCCCAGAGACCCATGACGCAAGCGACTACTTTCAGGCACTTGCTCTAGCTGCTCAGCCGGGAATTCCAGTAGGCGTGCTATACAAAGCTGATGATACGGTTCCTGCCCATGATCGATTGACCGAGGCAAAGCAGACAGCGGGGATTGGAAACACAGATATTGAGAAGCTCTTCGATGGCATGGTGATTTAACCTGCTAGTTATGTTCGATGGCATTATGGACTATTTTGCTAGATCGCGATAGAGGCTGATAGATGACTCTTCCCGATGACACTAATCCAACTCGAGAGATATCTGTTTCCGGGATTCGTCTGCGTTTTGCGGCATCCCACATGGCCACTCTAGGATTAGTTTTGGAGCCATTGCATGGTCATAATTACGTAGTTTCTTGCCGCGTTGCGGGCAATTTAACCGATGATAATTGGGTAATGGATTTCTCGGTATTAAAGACTCTTGCGCGAACAGAGTGTGAATTACTAGATCATAAATTCCTACTTCAGATGAACTCTAGTCAACTTGTAATTGAATATGAGAATGAATCCGGTTCATATATCATCGAACATAGTGATCGAATATACAAAATCCCGGCCGAAGATGTGATTGCTCTACCAATAGAGAATTCAACAGCGGAACTTATAGCGGAGCACATAGCTGAGGGCGTCGTAGCTGGGATAGTCTCCCGTGGTGTCAAAAACCTGACAAGTATCACGGTCGAAGTTGAGGAAATGCCGGGCCAGTCTGGAATTTACACTCGGGGACTTCCTAGAGAAAGAAACGATCGTTAAACTGTAAGTCGTTTTGTAAGTATGCACGAAGGTCAAAATGAATGCTTAACTCACTAAAAAATATTTTAATTTGGACTTTGGTTAGCGGGCTTTTCTTCGGAGTAAGTGCTTTTGGTGGTTACGTATACGGATACTCCCCTTCCGTTGAACAACTCGATTTTTCACTTGATGAATCTCCTCGTGAAGAGGCTCTCCTGACTTTTGGCGGCCCTGTTCTGGAAATAAATGAATCTAATGACCAAGAAATAGTTATTCAGATAGCCAAAAATTTGACATCAACGGAATCCACGACTTCTAATCAAAACCTAACCCCCACGGAATTCAAAGTTAACTCTGATGTACTTATCGAAAAACTGATTCTTTTAGAACCAGAAAACGAACTTCCCATGCTCATAAATGGCGAAAATGTGAATCTGGGAATAGGTCGCACTGAGATGGGGCTATACATATCAGGAATTGTAGTCTTCCGAACAGAAAGCGAGTAGTAACTTATTATCATGAGCCGTTCACTTAACCTACTTTTCGGACTACTTCTCTTGGTTATAGCAACTTCCTCGGGAGGATATTTTGGATATGTCATGGCTGTCGATGATGGGAAACCTACCAATCGGCTGATCGAAATCCAGGATCCACGGACTGCACTGTCTAATCTCGAACCCTTTGTTTCGGACGGTGGTTATTCGGGCTTCGAGGGTCTGCCGGCACTGACTGGAAACATCTATAGAAGCGGAGTTGTGTCTGACTCGACGATTAATTCTTTTTCCGTTATGTCTGGAGAGAGCAAATTCGATGTATCCTTCAGCGAATCACCGCGCGTCTTTGAAATTAAATCAAGTGCACAACGACCGGTAGTCGGTGATTTAGTCATGCTCAGATTTTCTGCGAATAATGAGTTGACTTCCATCCTAATCCTACCGAATGATCTACAATCAGTTGGTCGGAAGTCATTAACGCTTAACGAACGTGAAGCGAATGCTGATTAATTGAAGAAATAGAAGGTTTATGCCTACGGATATCGAATGGTTCGGTTGTTCTACATATCGACTAACAATCGGTGATATGACAGTGTTCCTTGATGCATATCTTGATCGGCCGGATACGGCACCTGATGTAGGATTACGAACATCAGAGGTTACCACGTGTGACTTTATTTTGATCGGTCATTCTCATTGGGATCATCTTTGGGGTGCCGAAACAATTTTACGAAATACCAACGCTACCATAATCGGATCGTACGAGACCGCGCGAGTAATGATCGAGGAGGAAGGAATTCCAGAAGATCGAGTTCTCCCTGTCTCTGGAGGAGAAGAAATAAGGCTTAACGATGAGGTCTCAGTACAAGTGTTCCCTTCCCTGCACTCGTGTATCTGGGCACCTACGACAGCTGGCTTAGGAGACATGTCAGACGTTTGCTCCGGAGATCTAGGTGTATTCCATCAGGATCGACTGGAATTGTTATCTCAGCGACTACGTAGGGGTGAACTTGGCGGCACTGCTAGCTCTGCAATGCCCTGGGACCACCAAACTCCGCGTGGAGACGGTGGAGCACTCTGTTATTTAATCAAAACACCAGAAGGCAATATTTTTTATAAGGATACGATGGGTCACTACAGCTCCATTCTAGAAGAAATTACCCCAGATGTAGCCCTGTTGGCGGCGGCTGGCAGAGGAAATATTGATGGTGAACCGATACAAGGTTCGGGTATCGATTTTCTTTTAAAAGAGCTAACCGCTTTAGACCCTAGCGAACTTATCCTGGGGCACTACGACGACTTTTCCGGGAGCGGACTCCCAGCATTACAAGACCTGTCGCCAGTGCATGGTGCCTTGCGTCAATTTGAATCCAAGGTCAACCTTCATGAACTGGAGTTCAATGAGAAGTTAAGTTTATTTTCAAGCGAGTATCGGACTTAGTGTAATCACCACTGAACATACATTGGCATAACAACGTGTATAAGTCGATCGTCGCCAAAAGCCTTGATAACGCCAGGATTACCAGAAGATGTCACCTCAATGTTGATAGTTTCAACATCGATAACGGCTAAGATATCTCGGATATATGCGATGTTGAAGGCTATGTTCGAATCTCCACCTAACACCGTCGCATCTATCTCATCATCGTATGTGCCCGATTCATCTGCCTGAGCACGAATTGCAAGTTTCCCAACATTATCTGCACTACCTACCGTAGCCGTGAATCGCACAATATTTGATGAATCTCGGGCGAATCCATCTGCTCGTCGAATAGTCTCCATTAGTGACGCTACAGATACCTCGATACTAACTTCGTGATCACTTGGAATTAATTGTTCATATGACGGGAATGAGCCCTGGACTAAACTAGCCGTAATTTGTGCGGGGCCAACAGTGAATCCAACCCGTGTTCCTCCATCTGGCGCATCCTCAACCTGCATCTCCACCGTCACCTCGGAGCCGTTATCTGTGCCAATCGGGAGTTCGTCAATGAGTCGAATGACTTCCCTAACAATATTCCTCGGCACAATTACTGACTGGGTCACATTGGTACCTGGTATATCTAAGGTGTGGACCGAAAGTCGAAATCCATCCGCGGCACCCAGTCGCAGTTGATTTGGCGTGAATTCAAATTGAACACCAGTGAGAACAGGTCTCGAGTCATCTTGTGCCGCTGCAACCACAGTTCTATTGAGCGCTAGTTTGAACTCTTGAGCTGGGAGTGAAATATTAGTATCCCCAGAAAACTCCGTTACTAGGAATTCATCAGGGTTAAATCCGGCAATCTCAGCCTTAGTTCGGAGGCATTTCACGACCGCTTGATTACCAGATTCTGAGGATTCTAGAGTGACCTCGTCATTTGGTAAGTTATTAACTAAATTACTTATTCGAGCCTTCTCCATTGTTATTTGCCCAGGCGTTGCCACGGCTGCTTTTAGTTTGTACGTGATGGCCACGGTCTCGCCGTCAGTGCCGACAAGGACTAATGAATCACCCTCGGTGCGGGCTAAAAGTTGACTCGCTAGAGGATTCTGACTTCTCGGAATTGCCCGCACGACAGCTGCTACTCCGGAGTTTAAATCCCTTTGCATACAGCTCAAGTTCATATTTCGCTCCTCAGTGACTAAGACATAGTTAAAGCGCATATCCATTTATGCTTATTATGTAATCCAATGTAACAGTTATCAACTGAAATAGTCTAGTTGGAGCAATTAAATTGCCCCATAATTCGAGAAATTAGGACAGTCAAGCAGATTACTATTCAGGAGATAAAATATTACTGATATTTTTATTCGCGGAGACCTTAGTGTTTTTTCTCTTCGTGCTTCGTGTTTTGGGCTTTCGTTTAGGCTTTCTTGCTGATCCACCATTTGCTAGAACTTTAGCTTCGCGGATTACAAGTAAATCTACAGCGTCGTCTAGCGTAACACTTTCAGGATCTCGGTCTTTCGGAACCGAGGCGTTGAATTCACCGTCAGTTACATAGGGGCCAAATCGACCAGTTAAATGGAGCACAACTTCTTTGTCCTGAGTATCAGGTCTACTCCCTAATGCTTTCTTTGAAGAGGGGTTTTGTTGATTTCGGCCGCGAGTCTTAGGTTTAGCAAGTAGCTCAAGTGCTTGATCGAAGGTGAGACTTTGAACCGCCTGAAATCGATCTTCTGCCTCAACGCTCCTAAATTCAGTATCACACTTAACGTATGGTCCGTATGGCCCCTGCGCTACTGCCAACACAGGTTTTCCATTATCTGGATGTAGTCCTAGTTCTTTTGGAAAAGATAACGCGAGTTGAGCGTCTTCTTCTGATGCAGCCTCAATTGTCATGTGAGGCCAAAGTCCGGCCCGTCGCGGTTTGAAGTCAGGATCCTCTAATTCTAATTCCGACGCGACGATCTCAAAGTATGGTCCGTGTGGCCCAGCCTTAACAACTATTGGTTTGCCAGTTGCTATATCGACACCAACTTCCTTATCTCCTGCCAACTTCTCTTTAATTCGTTTTATAGCCCAATCCATAGTCACTTCATCGGGAACAGTATCGTCCGGAATTCCCACCGTAATTTCCTCGTCACCGCTAGACTGGAATAGATACGGTCCATAATTTTTACCTACTCTGACGCCAATTTGATCGCCGTCGTCAGTCGCCCCAATTGGAATAGTAGCTAATTCTCGACCGGATATTTCCTCTATTGCAGTTTCAAAGGTAGTTCGAAAACCCGTTTGATTTTCCGTATGCTCGTTATCTACAATATCACCGAAATACAACGTCCTTAACCACTCGGATTTAGTCGCTACGCCCGTGGCAATAGCATCTAATTGGCTCTCCATGTTTGCGGAAAAAGCTAAATCTACTAACTGAGGGAAATGCTTTTCGAGCATATTTACAACGGCAAATCCAGTGAATGTTGGAATCAAAGTATTATTTCGGCGTATACAATTCCCTCTTCGTTGAATAGCTTCAAGTATACTTGTGTAGGTTGATGGTCGACCGATTCCTTCGCTCTCTAATTTCTCGATAATGCTTGCTTCAGTCCAGCGTCTGGGTGGTGTCGTAGCATGAAGTTGCACGTTAAGTGCGGTCACGTGAATTAATTCACCCTCTTTAAGTGGAGGCAGGATGCTTGACTCTGTATCCGAATCTCGATCTTCCGGGGACTGCGGCGAGGTTTCTGTGTACACGGAAGTGAATCCAGGTTCAATAATAACTCGCCCGGACGCGGCTAACTTTAATTCGGTTGCATTATGATTGGCGTTCAACGCGATTCTCGTATCAACATATTCCTGATTGATCATCTGTGATGCAAGTGTTCGTTGCCAAATCAAGTTATAAACCTCAAAGTCATCACGACTCATTGATTTCTGTAAGCTTTGCGGTGAACGAAATTCACCAGCCGGACGGATAGCTTCATGTGCCTCCTGTGCACCTGAGGTGGTAGTCCCATATCTGCGAACTTCTTTTGACAAGAGTGCTTTTCCATACTCCTCTTGAATTATTGAGCGAGTTTGAGCAAGCGCTTCGGTTGAGAGTGTGACACTGTCTGTTCGCATGTAAGTGATGTGGCCGTTTTGAAATAGGCGTTGCGCCGCGTCCATTGTGCGACGAGAAGAAAGTCTTAATTTTCGACCTGCCACTTGTTGTAATGTCGAGGTGATGAAAGGAGGCTTGGGCCGGGCGCTCCCCCTCTTCTCTACCACGTTCGTGACAAGCAGTTGCTGGGATTGAATAGCCTCTTTAAGATCTGTCCCTGTTGGCTCTTTGAGCCAATGTACCCCTTGGTTCTTGATTAAAGATCCGGTGGCATTGAAATCTCTTGTCACTGCGACCTGCTCATCACCAATGGCAACTAATCGAATTTTGAAATCCGGATCTTCATTTTCTTTCTTTGCACGTCCATCGATACCTAGATATTCCACCGAGATATGATTCATTCGCTCGATTTCCCGATCCACAATAAGCTTCGTGGTGGGTGACTGAACTCGCCCTGCTGACACGCCTAGCCTGATTCGTCGTTGAGCCAGCAAACTTGTGGGAAAACCATAAATGCGATCCATTACCCGTCGAGCTCGCTGAGCTTCCACTAAGTTCCTGTCGATTTCGCCAGGATTCTCAAGTGCACGGTTAATTGCATCTTTTGTGATCTCATGAAAAACAAGCCGATGGACTGATACGGTCTTATTTGGCTTGAGTTCGTCTAGGAGATCGGCAGCAATTGCTTCACCTTCACGGTCTTCATCAGTCGCAAGATAGAGCTCACTCACGTTCTTTAGTTTTTTCTTCAGCTCACGTAGTGTGCTCTTCTTATTGTCATAAACTACTAATGCTGGTTCAAAATCGTTCTCTACATCGACTCCCAGAAAACCAAGAGCACCGTCGGAGTATCGATTTTGATTGCTGGTGGAATTCACCTTTATTTCTGATTTCTTATTAGCTAGGTCTCGAATATGTCCTACAGACGCCTCAACATCAAAACTCTCATCCAAAAATTTCCGGATAGTTGCGGCCTTGGTTGGTGACTCGACTATAACTAATTTCGACGGTGCGTCGGGCATAAATTTCCAATTATGTTTTGCTGTTTTTTTTTCCTAGTTTGAATTATTATGTTAATAAGCCCGTATCATCAAGCTCATAGCGCTGATAGTTCGGTAAACGCGCCTAAATAAATATCGTTAACCGCGCACTCGAAGACCTGCACATTAGGTTTCTGTCACTGACTCTTCAGATGACGTTATCAGGCTTGTATTCACTAGTTCGATATTTTTTACGTGTACTCGTCGGACGCGCTGGCCTTCAATTTCACTTACTGTCATTAAAAGAAGTCCGTTAGTTGAGTCTGGTTCCTGGTTATCGCCCCACGCAATTTCGATTGAGTCACCTACCTCACCTAAGCGACCTTGCGTGGTGACGACTAGTCCACCAACAGTATCTACATCGTCGACGCGGACTTCAGTTCCTAGATGATCATTAAGTTCATCAATAGTTACAGTTGCATCGATTGAGAAAGAGTTCTGACCTATCTGCTCAAATTGTGGCAATTCCGGTGCTGCATCAAATTCATCGACAATTTCTCCTGTGATTTCTTCGATCACATCCTCGATGGTAATTCCCCCTGCAGTCCCGCCGTATTCGTCAACTGCTATCGCTAGGTGTGCGCTTTCACCAGTTCGAAGGGTCATCAGCAATTTATCTGCCTCCATTGTCTCTGGAATGAAAACCGGCTTGCGGGATATATCCCTAAGATTTGGTTTGTGAAACCGGCTTATGTACTGTATGAGATCCTTGATGTACAAGACTCCGACAATTTCATCCAAAGAGTTATCATAGAGCGGAATTCTACTGAAACCAGATTCAACCGCAACTTGCAGAGCTGAGTCAAAATCACTCTCGGTACTTATCGCGGTGACATCAGTTCGAGGTGTCATTAATTCACGGGCAGTTTGACCCTGCAACTCTAAAACTGAATGTATCATTCGGCGTTGTTCATTGAGATCCTCGTCATCGGCGAATTCGAGTATCTGCACGAGCTCTTCTGCCGGATTTAGATGCTCCGCACTCCCAAGCAATCCCATAGCCCTAAGCGGCAGGCTTACCGGAGCTGACAATATCCAAGCGATTGGTCGAAAAAATGATTGAAATGCTGCGGTGAGTACCAGCGGATAACCATCCCAAAATCCAGGTATAGATTGTGCAAGTATTCTTGAAGCACTGCGACTCATACTGATAATCAATGCACTAACAATGCTGGAAATGATTACTAGCCATACGACCGCAGATCCAGACGGATCGCTGGCAGCATGCATTAATCCGAAGACCGATACACTGATGACAACGCTTGCAATTGTCACAGCGGCCCGAAGCGATCGAAGGGTACGCTGCCGCTCTCTGACGTAGGATCGAAGGACCCCTTTGAGTCCTGCCTCATTCGCAGAAGGTAGGTTACGTCGTGCCAGCGCAATCGCACCGGCTTCCGCAGCGGTACTCAATACGAGCACTGCTATTGCAATTAAGAGCACTGACGACAATATTATCGAGAAGGTGGTATCCAAAATATTTCAGGCTTATCGAGTTACATCGACCTAACCAGTTATCTCCTTATCAGGATCCGGATTATTTTCTCTCGCAGGCATTCCCATAACCAAGGTACCCGCTTCAACGTCCTTCGTAACGATAGCACCTGCAGCCGTCGCCGCGTCGGGTCCGATTGTTATTGGTGAGATGAGAACCGAATTGCTACCAATGAATGCACGATCTCCTATCGAAGATTGATGCTTGGTAGAACCATCATAATTTGCAATCACGGTTCCGGCTCCGATATTTACATTCGTACCGATTGTGACATCTCCAAGATACGCAAAATGCCCGACCTTAGAATCGGCTCCAAGTCTAGAACTTTTCATCTCGACGTTTGTTCCAACTGACACACCTCTCGCTAGATATGAACCAGATCTCAGATGACTGAAGGGGCCGACAGTACATCCGGTTTCAATAGTTGTTCCAGTTAAGGTCGAGCTATGAATGGTGACAGAGTCTTGTATTTCAGAGTCTTCAATTACAGAATTACTCTCTATGTTACAAAATGACCCGATCCTGGAACCAGATCGAATAGTTACATTTGGGTGGATGACAGTGTCGGACCCAATAAGAACATCATCGTCAATGTAGATAGAATTAGGATCTCGCAAAGTGACACCGTTTGCCATGTGCCATTGTCTGATTCGATCACGTAGGCGACCTTCCAGGCTCGCTAGAGTTTCTCTGTCATTAATCGTATCCATTTCACCAGCTTCGGTGACTTGGTACGCATCAATCCGCATTTGCGCATTTCCACAGGCGTCGGCCAAACCATGAATGAGTTGAAAAATATCAAGATGCAGTTCGGCTTTTATTTCCGAATCTGACAGCAAGTCGGATCGGGCGGCAAACACTCCACTGACAATCTCCTTAAGACCTCGTGAACCTACAGAGCTATTTGGATTAACCAGAGAGTTGATAACTCCATTTCTACGCGAGACTTCAACTTGAGATTTGCGTGATTGCCCGAAGACAGTCAGGAGAGTCAATGCACTTTGCATAAGTTCATGTTGCCCAGCCAACTTGAGCATCGTCTGTTTTGTCATCAACGGCATATCTCCGCGCACAACCATAACTTGGCAATTTTCAATATCCCTTGGGATAAGCTCATCAATGGATTCGCTTGACTTGTCTATTCCATGCGCAGAGAGTAGGTCCTGATACTCCTGACGGTATCCTTTGGCCACCAAACAACCAACACGTGTACAGTTCAGTTCTCGCACAATGTTTGCAATTTTGCCGAAAGCCGGCAAGCCCGCGACCAAATGAAATGAATTCGGAATCTTTGAATTTATTTCGTCTGTATATGCCGATGCGTCAATAATAATCACCCAGCCGGTCAGACTTTTTGCCGGGCTTAGCGGTGCAATTAGACTTTCAGTGCTCATTCTGAAAAAAACTTTCTACCAAGGTCGCGTTGACCCCGTCGTAGATCGAATTCTACTATAGAGAATGTTGGCAAGCCACTACGTTAGGGCTGATTGGTTTCTGTGCTAATTGTATGAAGGGAATCCCAGTGAAAGTTAACGATTTACGAGACGCCTTCACGGGGTTCTTTCAAGCGAGATCTCATCAACGTATCCCTTCAGCGTCGTTGATACCTCATGGTGATCCTACCCTACTCTTTACGACCGCTGGTATGGTTCAATTTAAGCCATATTTCTTAGGACTTGAGACTCCGCCTTCTTCTCGGTTAACTTCAATACAACGATGTTTCCGAACTACAGATGTCGAAGAAGTAGGCGATGATAACCATTTAACAGCATTCGAAATGCTGGGTAACTTCTCAGTTGGCGATTACTTTAAGCCAGAGGCGATTGCATGGTCATGGGAGTTTTTGACTCAAGTTCTTTCGATATCTCCGGACTCGTTATGGGCCACTGTCTATACAACGGATGATGATGCCTACAAACTCTGGTTAGATCAGGGTGTACCGGAGAAGCGAATATTACGATATTCAGCCGAGCAAGGGAACTGGTGGGGACCACCAGGCGAAACTGGCCCTATGGGGCCTTGTTCGGAACTTCACTACGACTGGGGAGTCACTGAAACTTGCTCGTATTGTGAAGAAGATACCTGTCATCCCGATATAGACTGTGGTAGGTTTCTCGAAATTTGGAACCTGGTGTTTATGCAATATGAACTCCTAGAGGATGGTTCGCAAATCGATCTGCCTGCTGCAAACATTGACACTGGTGCCGGGCTTGAACGATTGGCATCGGTCCTCCAAGGTCATAAGTCAGTCTATGATACCGATGAACTACGTATGATCGTTGCGGCCGCAGAGGGGATCACGGGAGTCACCTATAACCCCATCGATGATCCCAAAGACGCCTTCGCCTTGCGAGCCGTTAGTGAACATGCAAGAGCTTTCTCGTTCCTGGTCACTGATGGTGTACTACCTTCAAACGATGGTCGAGGATACGTCCTTCGCCGCTTGATTCGGAGGGCAATTTACTTCGGACATCAGTTAGGTCTTCGGAAACCTTTCTTTGCAGACTTGGTTGACTCGGCCGTGCAGCATTCATTATGGTCTCACCCTGAGTTGAGTGAACGACTTGGATTTATGCTCGACCTCGCCAATAAAGAAGAAGCACGATTTAGGCTAACCCTCGACCGCGGGCTGAATTTACTTGAGTCGATCATTCAAGATCAGGTCAAAAACAAAGTCATCAATGGTCATCAAATATTTACGCTATATGATACCCACGGACTACCACCCGAATTGACTCAAGAAGTGGCAAAAACTCATGATTTCGATGTTGATATGCTGGGATTTCAAAGAGAAATGGAAGATCAGCGAGAAAGATCGAAAGCAGCTGAGAGATCAATAGAAGGTCAAGATAATGCAAAATTTTACACTGAGCTAGGACTTCACTCAAACTTTCGAGGATACAACGAAGAAAACTGTTCAGCAGAGGTGCTATACGTAGCTTCAACTGAACAGCCTGGTCCAACCAGAGAGGTTGCAATCGTTCTGGATCAGACGACTTTCTATCCTGAAGGGGGTGGCCAGATTGGCGACTCTGGGACTATTACGAGCCCAAGTGCTGAGTTCAAAGTTCTAGACTGTCAACGCTTTGGAGATATCATCGTTCACACTGGCAGTCAAATCAGTGGAAAATTCGAAGTCGGCGATGTCGTAACCGTCTCAATAGACAGTAATCGGCGACTTGACACCTCGAGAAATCACACAGCGACGCACCTATTACACTCGGCACTCCGGGAAGTACTCGGAACCCATGTTCGGCAGGCAGGCTCCTATGTTGGCCCCGACTACTTTCGATTCGATTACACCCATACGGAGGCATTATCCGAAAAACAAATTGATGAGCTGACAGCAGTTGTAAACTCACGAATTCGTTCGAATATTACATCGCACATACAAGAATTGTCGTATGACGATGCAATATCAAGAGGTGCCATCGCTTTCTTTGAGGACCGATACACCGAGAACGTTCGAATGGTGGAATACTGTGATTCGCGAGGTTATGCACCTACACACGAACACTCCGACTCCTGCTATTCAAGGGAACTCTGCGGTGGGACGCATGTCCACGCCACGGGGCTCGTCGGGCAATTTATCATAACGTCGGACTCAAGCATCGGCGCCGGAATGCGCAGAATCGAGGCTAGTACAGGCCGCGCGGCAGAGATCGAGCTCGGTGAGCGTATGCGGATACTTAAAGAACTTAGTGCACGATTTCAAACAAATTTTCGTGAGATACCGGATCGAATTATTCAGTTCGAAGACTCAATAGTCGAGCTGAAGAAGCAGTTAGAGGATTCTGAAAACAGAACACGATTGGGTGGAGTCGAAGAATTAATGAGCGAAGTCCACGAATATAGCGGGCATCATCTTCTAGTGGCATCCACTAATTTTTCAGCGAAAGAGCTCCGTGAAGTATCTGATCACTTACGACTTCGTTACGAAACTTGTGTTCTGGTTTTAGCAACATCCGGCGGTCAAAAGTTAGAAGTCTTGGTTGCTGTCACACCGAATCTGGTCGAGTTAGGTCTAAGTGCTCGGGATATTACCTCAAGTATTACGACTCTAACGGATGGAAGAGGCGGTGGACGTCCCGAACTCGCTCAGGCCGGCGGTTGCGATCCAGTAAAGTTAGAGAATGCGCTATCTCAAATTGAGATTGATATTAGAACCCAGCTTGAGAATCTAGCTAAATAGTGTTAAAAAATGAACTTTTTGAGTACCGGTAAAGTCATCGCAACCAAGTCACTAAAACTGACTAAGATATTATCGGCTCGATTCCAGAGCAGAGCGTTGCTCGGTCTAGGTAAACTTCGGAAGTCCGTGCGAACCAGGCGTGCTAAGACATTTCCTGACACACCCGCAGAGCGGATTACTGGCGACGGACTATACCTGGAAGCATCAAAATCAGATACACTTTCCAGCTTAATTGGAAAACTTCGTAGAATTGAATCGCTCGAGATTATTTTAAAGATTCCGGAGGATGCCACTAATTTCCGAGAGCTCGCAACATGGTTACGATTCGCGGCCTATGTAAAGCAATCAGGTCAAACAATCGCGGTAAGTAGCACTGATCACTCGATTCATCAGCTGGCTAAAACTGTCGGAATACCAATTGCGTCTTCAGAGTGGTACTTCGGACCGAGTATTCGGTTACAGCGCCTTGGATGGACAATCTTTCGAAAGTTTAGTAAAGCCCTGGTGTTGCTATTACTACTTGGCATCGGATGGTTTGGCAGTACTGTGGCACTCGATCATATTACCCATGCCACCATTCAGATAAGTCCGAGCGGCGAGGAGAGATCAGTCGATATAATTTTCGCTGCGAGTGATTTAATCCAAGATAGCGACCTCAAAACACGCGTTATAAAAGCTCGCTCCGTTAGAGAGGAAACTGATGCCACCGTCGTAGTAGCAGTTAGCGGTGAAGACAGTCTTGGGTTAGAGCGCGCCACCGCAAATATCGAATTCGTTAACTCAAGCTCAAAAAACTATTCGGTAGCTAGTGGGTTTCTTGTCGGTACGAAGGAAGGGATCAACTTTAAGACCACGGTTTCAATAACTCTCGCACCAAATGAGTCAAAAAAAGTCACTGCAGTGTGCGATTTACCCGGGATTCTTGGGAATGTAAACGCCCTCACGATAACTGAATCAACCCTTCCAGTCGAAATCACCGCGACCAATCCTGAGGCAGCAACTGGTGGAATTGATACTACATGGCCGATTGTTGACGCACGGGACATCTTAACGGCTCATAAATATTCACGGGACGTATTGATATCCCGCGGCATCAAAGCTTTGGAGATAGACGATACCGCGCAGCTCGTGACCGGCACAGTCTCCACTCCCATTTTGTCACAGCAAGCCAGGCAAGCTATAGGGGATCAGAGTGAGGTATTCGTGATCGATTATGTAATCGTTGCTTCGGGTCTCGTCATCGACTTCAGTGAGGCCCGCAGTCTTGCAGAAATGATGCTGATAAGCACGCTTGAACGGAATGAAGAGTTAATCGGACTTACAAAGCTTGACGTAGTAGATTCCCCCGAACTCGGCAGTGACAAAGTCCGGATACGTGCCACAGGCCGTGTAATAGCTACTGATAACTGGGCACGTGATCTATCCAGCCCTCTTCGATCTGCAAGTTTTGATGAGGCGAGTACTATCGTAGAGGAGTATCTTTCGCTGAGTCACTCCCCAATAATTACCTTAACTCCCTCATTTCTACCTCTCAATTCATTACCACAATTAGCCCGAAATATCGAAATTCAACTTTTAGTTGCTAAGGAAGATGAAGCATTCTCCATTGCTCAGGAAAACGAAGATGACTAGAATTCTCGGAATTGATTATGGGCTCAAGTTTGTGGGATTAGCAATTAGTGACCCCTCTAATCGATATTCACTGCCACTAGAGGTTATTTCCGCTTCAGTGGTCTTTCCACACGTCAGAAATTTACTCGCAAACGAGAAAATTGCCACGGTCATTATAGGATTAGCACTGACTTCGGGCGGGCAGGAAACTAAAGTCACAACGCAAGCTCGACGCTTGGGAGACCGTTTAACGACACTCGGGGTTAAAGTCATGTTTGAAAATGAGCAACTGACCACTTTTGCCGCTAAGCGGTCTCAACTTGGTGTTCCTAAAAATCGTTTTGATGACCATCTAGCTGCAAGCCTAATACTACAGCAATACCTGAGTCGCGATGTTTAGTAAAATTTCGCCAGTTCGACTTTATTCGGTGTTCAAAAGGATATTTCCACAGGTATTTTTAACTCTGTTGTTAACCAGTGGTTTCTTTTGGTTATTCATCTATTTGAATGGAACGAGTGAGAGACTTCTACTCAGCCTTCCCTCTTTGGATCAGCCATCTTCTAGCTCTTCGGACGAGTTTGTCGTGGAGGCGGGGCTGTCCGTTGGCGAAATTATTGACGATCTAATTCTGGCGGGGGTAAATGTAGACAGAACAGGCCTAATAACACTTCTTGAATTTACAGGAACTGCCACAAATATTCGTTCTGGTACATATAAATCAAATCCAAGCTTGACTACCGGAGTCCTCTTTTATTCTCTGGGTAACGGCCCACTCAGTAGATATAACCTCGAATTTGTTTCCGGCTATCGAAACGAAGAAATTTTTGAGATATTAGACAGCTTTGAAGATTATTCCGAAGAAGAGTGGACAATGTCAATTGAGTCCGTACTTGCTCTCGGATCTAATAACGTACTACTGCGAGAACTCATGCTTGCTTCCACAACGGACATGAAGTCCAACAGAAGTGATTTATCTAGACCGTTACAGGGATACTTGGCACCAGGGATTTATTTAATTGAGGAAGAAACTACTCTCCTCGATATACTCGCCGCGATGCTGCAAACATCCTTAGATGCTCTCAACGCCAATCTAGTAGCCGATGCCGCGCAGCAAGGTCTCACTATCCACCAGGCAGTAACTCTTGCTTCCATAGTTGAACGAGAGGTTTTTGTGCCGCGTGAGATGCCATTAGTTGCCTCGGTCTTTTTAAATCGCTTAGCACAAGGTATGCCAATGCAATCCGACGCAACAGCCCAATACGCTCTGGCATCTAATTTCGAATCAGTTCAGCAGTATGGCTGGTGGAAAACTCGGCTCCAGCAAGATGAGCTCACCACTCTCTCACCCTACAACACGTTCGTAATAGCTGGGCTTCCACGAGGTCCAATATCAAACCCAAGCGTAGAGGCCTTATTCGCCGTGATATATCCAGCAAAATCGAATTACCTATTTTTCCTTACCTCGCCGGCTTGTGACGGAACCCATAGTTTTGCAGAAACCTACATCGAACATCTCCAAAATGCTGAGCTTTTTGACAATTCACCATGTGCCAGTAGTATCGAATAACGGTAGCTTAATAAGGGAAATTAATAATGAAAAATGTCTTACTCATAGGCAATCCCACGGAACACTCGTTATCGCCTGTATTCCAGCAAGTTGCTTTTAACTATCTAGGTTTTTCATGGAAATACCGAGCGGTGACCGTTGAGCCTCCAGATCTTGAATTGATTGTCAATTCAATGCGCGAAGGCGATATCGTTGGCGCAAACGTCACAGTTCCCTATAAAACAGCAGTCATTCCTTTTCTCGATGACTTAGCACCCTCGGCCGAGAAAATTGGTGCCGTGAACACAATCCAAATCATTAAAGAACAAACGAATATTAAACTCATCGGCCATAATACTGATATTGCAGGAATCAAAAACTCGATATCCACCCAGGACGTGAGGGTTATGTTATCTACGAATTCAGTCATCGGCACGGGCGGCGCAAGCCTGGCGGTGATCTTCGGATTACAGAGTCTCGGAGCTAAGCGAATCCATCTTTTCGGGCGAGATATAGCGAAAGTCAAAGCAGTAATCAAACACGGTTGGGATATTGAGATTATTCCACACGATTTAACTTCTATTTCCAGGTCGCAACTGGTAGATCTCTTAGCTCAATCTTCGACAATAGTGCAGGCGACCTCGGTTGGCATGACAGGAGGACCAGCACCTGATCAAAGTCCGATCCAGCCAACAATCCTTGAATCAGCTTTGAAAAAATCCGATCTCACGCAGTTATTATTTGATCTCGTCTATTCCCCTCGGGACACTGTATTCCTCAACGTTGCAGCAAATACCAATACAGCTGCGATTAACGGACTAGATATGTTGATCAGTCAGGGAGCGGCAGCTTTTGAAATTTGGACTGCGAGGGTTGCTCCAGTCGAACTTATGCGTGCTTCCTTAAAGGAAGCTGGGATATGATAAATATCTGATAATTCTTGATAGGAGAGTTCATAATGGGCTTAGGGTTAGTCTTATGTCTTGTAACATTTATAATTGTCGGTATCGTTGTATTTCAAGCACAATTCGCAGCTCGGAAATGGCGTCAGGTCATAAGAGAAGGTGATGTCGAAGCACTGAATCAATTAATTGGCGATACGTTTGCTGAATGGCGCGGTCGCCGGCCGACACGCAATAGTTTGCTTGCAGAATGGAATGCTCTACAGTCCGTTGGTCTCGTGGCCGCAGATCACTCGGCAATTCGAGTCTCACTGCTCGCTGAACCAGCCATGACCGTGGCTGGTGGAAAACCACAGCAATCGGTGGATGTAAAAGAAATTGCATTGCGATCCCTAGTAGGCACGATTGAGCGCCTAATGTACGAAATGCCACATGTTTCATTCGCACGCGCTCAAGTGGATGTCTATACTGAATATAGATCAGCCGCCTCGGGTAATGACTTAATTTGTCTGATGAGTTGTAAAGTCGGTCGCGAACTCGTTGCGAGCTCCGATTGGGATTCCGGCTCACCCGAGCAAATTGCAAAAGGCTGGCCGATTGAAATTGTTGAAGATGGAAAAGTGTTAGATCCGGAGTTGGGAGCAATAATTTGCGATTAATACCAATATTGTTGACCGGTTTGGGCGAGTTATGAATCAGTTTCGCTGGTTGACTGCTGGAGAATCTCATGGAAAAGGTCTTGTAACGATCGTTGATGGAATGCCAGCGGGGGTAGCGATCACTGAAGAGTTAATAACACAAGATTTACTCCGCCGACAAAAAGGCTATGGTCGCGGAAAAAGACAACAGATCGAAACAGATAATGCTTCGATCTTGTCCGGAATTCGGCATGGATTCTCTATCGGTTCTCCCATCTCGATACAATTACAAAATAAGGACCATGGGAATGCGGCCTGGGAAACTCGAATGGCCACTGAGCCAATTACCAGTCCAGTGGATCGCGTCGTTACTTTACGACCGGGTCATGCGGACTTAGCAGGTACTCAAAAATACGGATTTGATGACGTCCGGCCAGTGCTCGAACGATCTTCAGCTCGAGAGACTGCTGCACGAGTAGCTGCCGGCGCCTTAGCCCGAGCTCTTCTGTCAGCAGTTGGGATCAATATATACTCACAAACCATATCGATTGGCTCAATCGCGCTTAGTGCCGAGCTGTCCGAGACACCCGACTGGAAACGAATCGAACAGTCACCCGTGCGTGTAACTGACGAGGCAATTGAGCACGATATGATTGAAGAAATTGATCGAGCGAAGGCGAATCTTGATACTCTTGGCGGCATATTCGAGGTGCGCGCAGAGGGGGTCCCCTTTGGTCTGGGCTCACACGTTCAATGGGACCGCAAGCTTGATGGACGAATCGGTCAAGCGTTCTTATCGATCAATGCAGTGAAAGCCGTGGAAATCGGCGATGGCGTTGCCAATGCAGGTAGACCAGGATCACTCGCCCAAGATTTAATAGAACCCTGGAACCAAGAAAATCCAAAACTTTGGGATCGCGCTTCAAATAAAGCAGGTGGTCTTGAAGCCGGAATGACAAACGGACAAGATGTTGTAGTTCGTGGATTCATCAAACCGATATCTACTGTTCCTCGTACATTGCCCAGCGCGAATCTTGATACTGGTGAATCAGAAAATTCTTTTTATGAGCGCTCAGATGTTGCGGTCGTGCCCGCGGCTGGGATCGTTGGCGAAGCAATGTTAGCTCTGGTCTTGGCGGATGCGTTGCTGGAGAAGTTTGGTGGAGACAATCTCGCCGAGATCAGCTCGAATATGTCAGCTTTTTTACAAACTGTGAAGCCCAGAGCTACTAATTAATCAAGGCATACTATGACCTCTAATCTGACACAGATATCACTAATTGGCCTGTCGTATTCTGGCAAAAGCACCCTCGGACGAATTATTGCTGAGCGTCTAGGTTGGAAGTTTGTAGATACGGACATGGAATATACAGAGAGATTTGGGAAGTCCCCCGCGGAGTCAATTCAGGATGACGGTGAGGTTGTTTTTCGCGATAATGAATCGAAAATTTTAGCGGAGATTCTGACCGAGGATTGGCTCGTTATTGCAACGGGTGGTGGAATTTTTGAACGCAGCAGCAATCGAAGAGCATTAGGAAATACTTCTTTAATTGTTTACCTTGACGTCCCAATCGATACGTTATATCAGAGATATTTGAGTGACGATGGAGGACAACTTCGACCACTACTCGAAACCGATGCAGGGGTGCTAGAGACTCTACGTGACCTCGATCGCTCTCGTCGACCCAATTATCAACTTGCCGATCTTTGGCTGTCAACCATGACTATGGCAAATACTGATCCTGTTCGGGCATTGAATCAAGCTGCAAATCGCCTACTTAACTATTGGATCAAAGAAGGCTCAACAACCCTAACCGGAGAAGAAAGGTTGTCTCGATTAGAAGCTGAAATACCCCCATTACATCCGGCAGCGATTGTTAGAACTATGGATAGTGTTTACCCGGTTTGGGTCGGTGCTAATCAGATCGAGCGGCTACCAGATCGGTTAGCTCAGCTCAAGCTTACGAATCGCAAACTTTTTATTATCGCGGATGAATCAGTGATGGAGCCTCATGGCACACTTTTGGCGCAAAAGCTCCAGGCTGCCCAAATTTCAGGAGCTACATATCTTATTCCGTCGGGCGAGAGCTCAAAGTCATCCGGAATGATAGAAGAGATTTATGATTGGCTTGCCACGCATAAGGCCGAACGAACAAGTGTCATCGTTGCTCTTGGTGGTGGCGTCGTGTGCGATATAGCAGGATATGTTGCCGCGACGTATCTCCGCGGTTTGCCTGTAATTATGATTCCTACGTCGGTTCTGGCGATGAATGATGCAGCAATCGGCGGAAAAACAGGAATCGACCTTAGTGCCGGCAAAAATCTTGTAGGAGCCTTCAAACAGCCAAGCGCGGTTATCGCAGATATCAATACGCTAGCAACTCTCCCTAAACGATCGTATATCGAAGGGTTCGCTGAGATTATCAAACACGGTCTAATTTTGGATTCCGAATTGTTGGAATGGCTTGAAATCAATCGCGCAGATCTAATAAATGAAAAACCTGAAGCTGGTTTACTAAAGCGAATCACTGCCCGATCCACATACCTGAAATCGCTAGTCGTTTCTGCCGATCCGCATGAAGAAGAGTTACGTGCCATCCTAAATTACGGACACACGGTCGGGCATGCTATTGAGACAGTAACGAACTATGAGCAGTGGATGCACGGAGAAGCAGTTTCGGTCGGCATGACCGCTGCAGGCCAAATAGCCCGTGAGCTTGGGTTAATGGAACTTAATCTTCTCGAACGACAAACTGATTTGCTTCGAGATTTTGGACTTCCCATCAGCGCTCCGGGACTTAATCCAGATGCAATAATTGAAGCAATGTCTCGCGACAAAAAGGTAGTCGATGGTAAGGCTCGATTTGTGTTTGTAACAGAGATTGGGAAAACAATTATTCATGCGGATGTTCCTGACACACTGATCCGGGATGCAGTTCGACGAGTGACGCGATGAAATGAGAGATAAACGTTTAGTGGCAGTTATATCAGGCCGTGTCCAGGGGGTTGGCTATCGCGCGTTCGCGGCTGACCTTGCTATGCGAGCCTCTCTGCTAGGCACAACACGAAACATGGTTGATGGACGTGTGGAGGTCATCGGTGAAGGCTTGGAGAATCAACTTCGTAGTTTTCTTGAAGAACTTCGCGAGGGACCGATTTTATCCCGAGTAGACAATATCGAGGTGCGCTGGGAAGAGCCAAGTGGTGATTTCACCAACTCTGGTTTTGAGATTCTCTATTAATTTAACTTCTGAGCACTTCGCGTATTAATTCGTCTAAAGTAAGGTTTTTCGGCCCTTCAGAAAGAATTGAATCCACTTTAAAAGTAGCCTCGCGCAAACTATATTGAAGCGACAAAAGCGCCTCGATTGCGTCAGAACGAAGACCCTCACTCATCTGATCATTAAGCGAAGCTCCGCTAGTGACATCCGTTGATAGTAGAAAATCTAATTTTCCCTGTAGCTGAGCAATGATCGTCTGACTGAGTCGTGTGCCGATCCCTGGAAGGCTTGTCAACGCCTTCTGATTTCCAGTTTCGATATATTCCGCAATCTGAGCTGCCGGCTTCTCAAGCGCTTGCGTTGCTCGACTCGGTCCAACCTTTGGGACTTCTACAAATTTCCGAAAAAAGTCCCGCTCCTGCGCGGAAGGAAAACCAACAAGTTGACTCGTGATGTCGTGCTGGCTCGCGTACTCATAGACATGCACGAGTACCAGCTGACCAAGCGATTCCATTTCTTCGGCCCAACTGGACGCGAACGCTGGAACGCGAATTTCATGATGGACTCCACCCACAACGACTGCCGCCGTTAATGAGTCACTATCAAAATCTCGGACAATACCTTCAAGGGCTCGAATCATCGTTTAGGCTCCTGCTTGTACATTAGCTCGTAGCGGCGCAAAGTATATGCAGTTAACCCTATCGCAACGGCATCGGAGGCATCGAGTGAACTCGGGATCTCTGTCGAATTAATTTGGGCGGCAAGCATTAGTTGGACCTGCTCCTTTGGCGCATTCCCCCATCCAGTGATTGACTCCTTCACCTCACGGGGGCTAATTTCCCATACCGGAATTTCATGTCTACTCGCTGCGATCAAAGCCGTCGCACGTACCTCAGATACCGACATCGCGGCTTTGACATTTTTAGCAATAAATTGTGTCTCAACAGCGAGTTCGTCCGGTTGAAAAAGTGCAATGAGTTCCATTAACTCCACGAAAATCAAACCCAGCCGTGTCGATTTAGTCGATTTCGAGTTTGTACGGATTATTCCACTCTTGATCAAATCTGGATTATTTAACTCGCCATATTTATCCAACACGGCATATCCAGTGGTGGCTAATCCTGGGTCAATACCCAGCATTCTTA
>CAJXBM010000031.1:0-21353 GCA_913051185.1 uncultured Chloroflexota bacterium
CTCGACCGTAGCCTCTACCCCAAAACTCCTTGTTACCGATAGTTATTCCAAGCTCAGCTTCCTGACGCAAAGGATCATATCCGTAATACATAACATTGCCTATGTGCTCAGACGTCTCCTTGGACAACACAGCGTATGTTTTCCTATAGATCGTAGTCTCGCGCAAATCACGCTGAATATTACTTCTGAATGCCTGAAATGTTCCTGTGTAAGGTGTAGCACCATCGAATGCAGCAAGCTCTTTGTCACATTTCCAGTCATAGTCGTTTGATGCATCATCAATATGCTTGCCACGTAGTTGCACCAGCTGTCCGGCTGCCACGATAGCTAGATCATCAATCGATCCAAATCTAGAATCCAGATGGCTCATCGATTCAGTCTGTTCTACGTTGTCGCTCGAGATCGAATGTAGCACGGGCCATATCCAAGACCTCCCTCTGATTTTGATATGTTAGTAGCTTTAACGCTTCATCTACCTGAAACCAGTCAACCTCATCGAATTCAGCATCATGACTGGAAAAGTCCCCTCCAATGTGTCGCATTAAAAAAAAATGAACCGTCTTGTGCTTCAAGGGATCTGGTATTCGTTTTACTGAGTACTTAATATCCATAAGAGGTCGATCTATCTCAACTATGAGGCCCGTTTCCTCACGCACCTCACGCACAGCTGCGCTAGATATGGACTCTCCAGATTCTATTCGCCCTTTAGGAAGAGCGAACAAGCTACGAGAGCCCTGCCCTCTATAACGGTGGCACAAAACGACTTTTAACTGCCCACCAAATTCTCGTAGTACCACTCCACCAGCAGCAATTTCAGTCGAACTTACGGCCATTTACTATTGTCCAAACTGTTCATCATCAGGCTTCATCGATTCAAGAAGTCCGCCTGAATTAATCTGCAATGAGTCAAGCGCAGTCTCCAAATCATGAGCAAGTTCGGGTTCGCGTCCGTCTAATGCAATTCTTTCAAGAATTCGTTCTGCATCGAGCGACCCAATTTCCGCTAATGCTCTGATAGCTGCTCGGCGTACATCTATCTCAGGATCCTCCTCAAGCAACATCGTCAATGGCTCGAGTGCCCCATCCGTAACTAGACCACCCGCGGCCTCCGCAACAGCTTCTCTGACGTTAGAGTCCTCATCGTCAAAATGGTAAATCAAAAGATCAAGCCATGTTGGAGAAGCACTCCTGCCCATCGCTCTTAAGGCAGCTAGCTGCATCTGACTTCCTCCGGTCTCATATTGATCAGTAATTAACTCTGAAATCAAATCACCGCTCAGGGCACCAAGTGACTCAAGCGCACCTGCCCGTACGTTCGTTTCTTCCTCGATATTTTCGACTAGTTCTCGGAGAGCCGTGATAAGTATTTCGCCATCCTCAGTTGACAAGACACCCAGTTCAGCTGCTACAACCCAAGGTGCCAAAGCAACTGTTAACTCGGTTCGAACGACAGGTGAGATCTCCTCCTTTAGGCGACTCAAGAAAAGATGCATAATCTCTGGTCGATCCTCGTCTTTTAATCCTCGTATTGAAAAAACACGAGTGGGAATATCATCAACACGGATCGTCGAAAGAAATATGGCTTGATAGTCTAGCGTTCGATCAGTTGAATTGATCTGCACCATTTTTTCAATAATTATACGAATCCGATCGGTCGTCACCTTGGACCATAGCAAGACCAAAGCCTGCAGTGTTTCCATCGTCGGACGAGATAGGCTCTCAAGTGCTGGGCTAGATAGAGTCTCATGTGAATCGATGCTATTTAAAACATCCGTCACAGAATAAGCTTGATCGGGCTCATCGATCGCTGACTCAAGTCCAAAAACTCCGTCGATGTCTTCTGGTACGATTTCCGGGTCTATCATTTAGATATTTTCCTCACTCGGTTAATAAGATAGTGTCGCTACCTGTTAGTCACGACAGTCGCGCCTCTACTAATCAAACTTATTAACGCCTCTTCGGCACTCTTTCGTTTAGAAATTATCGCATCAAGCTCCTGGGAAATTGGCAACTCCACCCCAGCCTTTTTTCCTAAGACCAAGACTGCACTTAAAGAATGAAGTCCCTCAACCGTTTGCCCAATTTCTTGCACTGCAACTTCAGTATCCAAGCCATTCCCTATCTTCTCACCAAATAAACGATTTCGAGAGAGAGGACTATATGCCGTCGCAATTAAATCCCCTGCGCCAGCTAAGCCCTGAAATGTGAGCGGTCGCGCACCAAACGCTTCTCCAAGTCGTGTCATTTCGGCCAATCCTCTAACCAAAAGAGCAGCCTTTGCATTATTCCCCACATTTAAACTGTCCGCGATACCAGCAGCAATTGCTATCACGTTTTTCATCGCGCCCCCAAATTCGGCCCCCACCAAATCATCGTCAAGATAGACACGAAGTTTTTCCGAATGAAAGGCGCTAAGCAAGAGATCTTTCCGAGTCGATTCTGTTGCGATCACGGTAGCACCTGGCAATCCATCTGCGAGTTCTTTAGATAAATTAGGGCCAGTCAACACAGCAACTTCATTCTCTGGAAAAGTTTCCCCAATAAGCTCTGACATGCGCTTAGGTTGTCCGGCAGAAAAACCTTTAGTTGCTGACAAGATCAACGTGTCTGATGAAACAAATGACCGGATAGAAGTCAAATTCTCCCTCATCGTCCCCGAGGGGACTGCCACACATAGAAGAGGTACATCTAATATCTGAGTCGAAGCTGTCGTCACTCTCAAGTCATCCGGAAAACTAATCCCAGGCAAACTTGAGTGACATCGCTTCGCTTCCAATCCAGCAACCTCATCATCAGATCTTCCTATTAAGCTGACGTTGACTCCATTACGCGCCATTAGGATCGCTAACGTACTGCCCCACGACGTAGTACCTAAAACTGCAGCTCGTTGAATCGATTCTTTCACCACAGGGCCTCACTCAGATCTCTTCTCGCCACCTTTTCCAAATTTAGGTTCGTTACCTGAAAGGAGGCGACGGAAATTGGCTAGATGCTTGAACTCTATTACACCAAATAATACTAACGACAATATCCAGAACGAAAACTCTAAGTCTTTGAAATAGGGATCGCTTACAAACCTTTCGGAAAGCGCCATAACTGCGATATACGAACATCCCGCCAACACCCCCACCATAGACATCAACGAAACATACCGAGTCAAAATCAATAATAATAGGGCAGCCAATAAAACTATCAGCGCTGCAGCTGGTGACAGCGCCAAAAAAATACCGAAGGCGGTCGCGACACCCTTGCCGCCCCTGAATCCTGTAGTCGCGGGCCACACATGACCTAAAACTGTTGCAGTGCCTCCCAATGCGATTACTGCCGACGAGTCACTTACCTGGCTCAAAATCAATATCGGCAATGCGCCCTTTGCTACGTCAATGATAAGAACGAGTATCGCCCATCGTGCCCCTAATGTTCTGAGCACATTCGTAGCACCAGTCGCTCCCGATCCATATTCACGCACATCTCGCAGGCCTGCTAACTTTCCAACGATTAGTCCCACAGGAATTGCTCCAAACAAATAGCCAAAAATTATTCCTATAATTATTTCCATCATTAATCCAATCAAGTAATTCTACGACTGACCACTATCAAATCTATCTTCCGACCGTTTACGAAAGATGAGACGTATAGCGGTCCCTGTGTAGTCAAAATTTTCACGGATCTGATTTTCCAGATATCTCTTATACGAAAAATGCACCAACTCTGGATCGTTAACAAAAAAAACAAAGGTGGGGGGTTCAATCTCAGCCTGAGTAGCATACATGACCTTCAAACGCCTAGTCCCCACCATGGGAGGCGAATGCGTTGTCATAGCTTGACGAATCACTCTATTAAGCTCACCCGTAGTTATACGTCTGCGCCGCACCTGATAGGCCGTAACTGCCAGCTGCAAAAGTTCTTGAATACCCTCTCCAGTTTTGGCAGACACAAACATTACCGGAGCCCACGGTAAAAACCGGTAACGATAATCAATAGATTTGACGATCTCTGGTCTAATCGATCTATCTTCCGCCAGATCCCATTTATTGACTCCTATGACTAAGCCCTTGAAATTCTCATTGACGTAGCCCGCGATATGAGTATCTTGAGAAGTGAGTAATTCTTGATAATCTAAAAGTAAAATCACCACATCAGCGCGTGCCATAGCTGACTCAGCTCGCTGCACCGAATGTCGCTCAACGCCTCGATCGACTCGCCCGCGCTTCCGAATTCCTGCAGTATCGACCAAGAGTACCGAATGCCCCTCAAAGTCGAATCTAGTATCAATGGCATCACGAGTAGTGCCCGGTATATCCGAAACGATAACTCTATCTTCACCGAGTATGGCATTTGTTAAAGATGACTTCCCAACGTTCGGACGCCCCACAATCGACGCCCGAATAAGTTCAGATTCATTCGAGAGATCTGTGTTCAGTACCATGTCTTCCCTCGTGCTACTCACCTCATTGACTATCGCATCTAGTAACGTTCCTATACCTCTACCGTGGAGCGCTGATATGCCCATCGGATCGCCAAGACCAAGCGAATAAAACTCTGCCGCTAATACTTGATGATCTGAAGCTTCAGCCTTATTCATCACAAGAATTACAGATTTTTCTCTTGCCCGGAGTCGTTCAGCAATAATTGAGTCAGCGGGATTGAGCCCATTTCTTCCATCGACTACGAACAGTATTACCGCTGCCTCATCCAGCACTAATTCCACTCCACTCTGTATCAATTCGGCAAAAGGGTCATCGCTGTCACCTTCCACCAGACCACCGGTGTCGACTAGCCGTAATACTTGTCCTCGCCACTCAAAGGCTCGATATATTCGATCTCGAGTCGTGCCAGCTAAATCCTCTACCAGCGCAGTATTCGATCTGGTTAAGCGATTAAATAAAGCTGATTTACCGACATTAGGTCGTCCAACAATGGCTATCACTGAGTGATCAAAATTACTCGACGCATCAAGTTCAGATTGTTCCTTTTCGGTCACTCTGCCACCACCAGATCGATAACAAGCGGACTAATTTTTTCTAAAGTAAGGCCATCAGGTAACGTCACCACAACCTCGACATTATGACTCCCCGGGGGTAATTCAGACAGGTCGACAATAGCCGTGATCGCCTCAGGTGATAATTTCGAAATCAACTCAATTGTTCCGAGTACATCCACTGCAACGCGAGCTGGCTCTATCAGGTCCAATCCTTCTCCCAAATTATTGAGATCTACTTCCAGTTCCAGGGACATGGTTACTAAAATAGGAACAATCTCAATTGTGACGGTGACAAAACTTTTCTGATCTGGAACTCCTCCCAGAATCCCAATTCCAGAAGGTATCGTAAGTGCCAATCTTTCACTCAAAGACTCGGACTGACCATCGACATCTACATCTTCCGTATAAATTTTATTTACTTCGGCAATAAATCTTTGGGGCCCCGAAAGTTCAACCACGGCTGGGTACACACGGACATCTGAGATTCGATACCCACTCTTCGGAATTCCAGAAATCAAAAGACTCACAGGAACTTGTCGGATACTACGATTTCTAGCAATTTCTACTTGCACCTCGCCAGATGGAGGCGATATCGAAATACCACCAATTTCAGACCCATTCATGTCAAATGCGTGAAACGATAAGAATCGTGAAGAAGTAGCCTGAATATCACTGACATCTAACCAAACGGCAACAGATTCGATTAGTTCGATACGCGACTTTGGACCCGACACACTGATCTGAGAAGCGGAGAATTTTATACTTCCAAGCTCCAACCCATCAGCCAAAGATCCCGTCAGTCGGCTTCCGGGAATCACTGATTTTGTTATTCTCGATTCTAAGCTTATTAAAATTTGAGATGGCTCTACCTCAACCAATCGAACCGAGGTCTTATTCCCAAAACTAATGTGTGGGGTGATGTCAATAAGATGCTCTCCTTCACCGTAATCACTTAGATCAAGGCTCGCTTGAAAATCTGCAGCTGTTAATGATTCCCACCTGTCAGATGTAGCAGCTGCATAAATTTTCAAGCCGGAAGGCACATTGACAACTGCGAGATCCGGAGCAACGTTAACCGGGATAACTGATACGAGACCCGGAACGCCATCGACGCGCCTTGAATTTTCTGAGTCAGTAACAAATATCCAGAGAGACAGACTCAATAGAAAAGAAATAATCAATAAACTTGGCGAAGATTTAGCAGCGCTGAATACCCGATTCCATAGTCGCTTTACAAGCTCCAAAGCCTCTTCGCGGGTTATTTCCTCATCAAGATCGAAACGGTCGCGCACTAGAGAGCCTCACTTAAATCTGGGTTAATAGAGCGTGGCTCTGGGGGCTCGTTCTCCTGCAAATCTACTTCAAATAAGGTTTCCAGTTGGACTCGCAGTTGTCGTTCATTTACCGGACTGACCAACCTGCCATTTGCTGCCAAAGAAATCTCTCCGCGTTCCTCTGATGTAATCAAAACAACAGCATCAGTCGTCTCAGTGAGGCCAAGTCCTGCACGATGGCGTGTACCAAATCGACTAGCCATCACCCTACTAGATAGTGGCAAGGTACAACCAGCTGCGAGAATTCGACCACGTTGTATGACTACTGCCCCATCATGCATCGGTGTGCCCGGGAAAAATAATGTTTCCAATAGTTCCCCACCGACCCGTGCATTCACGCTGATCCCTACCTCGATTACATCGGCTAAACCCGTGTCACGCTCTAATACAACTAAAGCACCCACATTATCTCGGGCAAGTTTTAAAACAGAACTAATAATCAGTTCCAACACATGTGGTTCAATTCTTCGATTGCTTGCTAATCCCCATACACCCGTTCGACCAAGCTTTTCCAGAGCTCTGCGTATATCGCTCTGAAAAATAATGACAACCGCCAAAACCAATCCAGTCAAAGCGTTTCTCAATAACCAATTTAAAACTACTAGATCAAAAATTCGTGCAAGCAAAAATGCGACTACCAAAAGAACTGCCGCACCCCGAAGTACTGACATTGCCGCAGTTCCTCGAAGCAGGAGTAGTAGCCAGTAAAGTGCTCCACCAACAATCACGATGTCAACTACCGACGAGATATCAAAGCTCGCAACCAAGTCAATGAACTCACCTGAGAAATCAAACACCTGAGATACTCCTAGTCATCATTACTACCCAGTAATCCTAGACCAAAGACATCAGTCACGGAGCCTACAGTAAAACAATCGATCAGTTTGCGTTGAACATGTACTTCAAAGCTGCTTGAGTTGTAAATAATCTATTCGCAGCCTGATCAAAAACAATTGAATTCGGGCCATCGAAAACCTCACGTGTTATCTCCTCGCCTTGGTGTGCCGGCAAATCGTGCATTACCAATGCGTCAGATGGCGCCAAAGACATGAGTTCCGAATTAACCTGGTAACTAGCAAATACTTCCGCTCTTAACGCAGCCTCACCTTCTTGACCCATGGATGCCCAGACATCCGTGTAAACAGCTGCAGCATTGCTTACAGCCTCAGAGGGCTCGGTTAATTGAAGAACTGTTCCATCGCCAGGTAGTGAATTAGCCAGTTTCACGAGGCTCGGATCAAGTTGATATCCCATGGGTGACGCAATTTTAATGTGCATTCCAGTCATGACCGATGCGTACGCAAGTGACAGAGCCACGTTGTTACCATCACCTATGAAGGCGATGCTCATTCCACGCAAAGATCCTAATTTCTCCTTTAAAGTAAGAAGATCTGCAAGTGCCTGACACGGATGCTCCAAGTCAGACAAAGCGTTAAGAATTGGAATATCGCTGACGTTACATGCTGACAAGATAGTTTGATGAGAGAAAACACGGAGAGCTATCCCATCAGCCATTCTTGAAACAACTCTTGTTACGTCTTCAATTGGCTCTCGATCGCCTATTTTAAACTCGTGCGCACCAAATGCCACGACATGCCCACCAAGGAGTTGAGCCCCTATCTCTAATGAGGCCTTGGTTCTCAGCGACGGCTTCTCAAAAATAGTTGTTAGTACTTTGCCAGATAACGATTGGTCAGGGCCATTTTTCTTCAAAAATTCTGCAGAATCAAGCAACTCCAATATGGATTCCGGAGTCAAATCAGCAATAGCAACTAAATCACGGCCAATCACGGCGATACGTCCTAACTTATTTTTCAGGGGACTTTAAGTATAAACCTAGACGCTGATTCAGTCCCGACCAAAACAAATATAAAAAAACAACAATTACTTATCAATTGGCATCGGTATCAGAGCGAGATAAGCCTCCTCGTGATTATTGTTGGTGATGGCCCAAGCTCCTCTAATCTTTGTTTCTATTTTAAGCAAATCGCCGGGGTTAAGGGTCACCGCTGAGCCTTGACTACCAGTAATTGTGAGCTTTCCTAGCAAATTTATCGCAACACCAGGAGCAGCTCTATGAAGCGGCAGAGTGATTTCATCCTCAATGCGTAACATCATGAACCGTGATGCAGCACCTAAAATGGTTCCACCCAGACCTTTGAATGCGCCCGGTCCGATTTCAAAAGGTAGATCTTTTATTGAGTAGGACTCAATTCTGGTCTCACCGTGTTCATCCTCGATCAATATGTAAGCTGACATGTACGCACCTCTTTTGGTAATCTCAAGATCTTAAACTCATACACGCAACAGAATAGTGCCTTCGTAAACGGTCCTAGTCTAGGAAGTGCAGATTCAGATGGGAATCCACCGAAGCAACAATCGAAACACCAACCAGCTAAGAATGATCCATATTGAGACCGATGTTAGTAAACATGCCGAGGGATCTGCTCTCATAAGCTTTGGTGATACAAAGGTATTGTGCACCGCTACGGTTGAACGAGGAGTGCCACGCTGGAAACGCGGAGATAATTCCGGTTGGCTCACTGCCGAGTATGCCATGCTGCCAAGAGCTACAAATACCAGATCCAGAAGGGGCGAAAACGGACGATCGACCGAAATTCAACGACTTATCGCGCGGTCTCTCCGATCGTCTATCGACCTTGCTAAACTTGGGGAAGAAACAATCACTCTAGATTGTGATGTGATTCAAGCAGATGGTGGAACCCGCACAGCTTCAATTACAGGCGCTTGGACTGCTTTAGCTATGGCGATTGAAAGACTGCAAAGCACGGCTAAATTGCCCTCTTCACCAATAACAGCACAGGTTGCCGCAGTCTCATGTGGAATGGTATCTGGTGAATTATTACTTGATCTAGACTACGTAGAAGATTCGTCAGCAGACGTTGACTTCAACGTCGTGATGCTCTCGACCGATCAGTTGGTAGAGGTACAAGGGACAGCTGAAGGCAAAGCTTTTAGTAGGCCGGACCTTGATCGCATGGTAGACCTAGCCACTACTGGTATCCAACAGTTATTTGCAGCTCAGCGGCAAGCACTCGATGAATGGCGGAGTAAGTGACCACGACATGAATGACGAACTGGGACTCTATGCGGTGCTCACAAAGCTTGAGAGATCTATACAGGAGTACCCAACTCTTTTAGGAGCGATTGCCGCGGCGGCTAAAGCACACTGGGTGGTGACAGATAGCACATGCCTTGTTCTGTCAGAATTAACAGCAAAAGAAATTCGCGATAGCATATCATCGGTCGTCGAGGAAAACGCAATGGTCTTTGTATTACCGGCAGATATGATCGATGCACACTGGACCCCGATGGGAAGCAATAGATATGGCCGAGAATTCGTCAAACAGGCTTTTATTGCGTCGGAACAGCTACGGAATAGTAATCGACGACCACTCTAGGCATACTCCCCAAGGAAGTGTCCGCCAAGTATGTGTACATGTGCATGATTTTGACTTTGCATTCCATCGTATCCAAAATTCGAAATTAAACGAAATCCATTAGGGCACTGCTCTTCACCCACCAACGTGGCAGCGCGACCGACTGCGTCCATATCAGACCAAAGTTCACTTTGTGTCAGATGCTTCTTTGGGGCAGCCAACAACATCACCGGAGCCCATTTAAGTCTGTTGCGAAACACAATAGCGTCTTCATCCTCATAGAAAATCTCTGCTGGTTCGCGGTGAGCAATTATCTCGCAAAAAACACAAAATCCGGCCATGACTCCCCCTGAGTGAACTATTTTAGATTTATCGGTAGCTGTTACAGTTCAGTCATGAAATTATAAGGCAACAGGATAAAAAAAATATAGCGAAAGAAATTATTGAGTGCCCGAAATTCAAGCCTTCTACGGTCTCCGATACAACCCAAGCCTTGTGCGAGGCTCGGATGTTATTTCACCTCCTTACGACATCGTCAAATTAGATGATCTGCACTTGCTACGAGACTCAGGCTCAGAAACTGATTCTGATCGAGGATATAACGCGTCAATACTTGAAAACCCCGATCCAACGCCAACCGGCTACAAAGGCGTCTTAGCCACTATCAAAAAATGGACAGAGGCCGACATATTAATAAAAGAGACAACTCCATCGGTCTACCTGTATGAGCAAACGTTCAAATTGCCGGAAAGTGGCACCAATACAAAAAACACTACGTACCGCCGCAGAGTCTTAATTGCGGCGACACGCTTATCAAAACCTGAAGATGGTGCAATCAGACATCATGAGAGTACAATGGCCGGACCCAGGGAGGACAGACTCAAGCTCTATATCACAACCAAACATGCAATAAGTCCGATACTTGCATCAGTCGAAGATACTAACTCTGAATTTCTTGCCCTGCTGAATAAAAATTACGGACCCGAAACATTCATTGCGACCGATCTATCAGGGGTTGAGCATAAACTTTGGAAAATATCTGCAAAAACTGACATAGATAATTTTCGCCGGGTTGTTCATGATCTTCCGGCCACTATCGCTGACGGGCATCATCGAACCATGACCGCACTAGCCTATCTAGATAAGGCGGCCTCCAACAAAAAACTCCCTCCCTATGCCGCTGAACGTTTTGGACTAATGGGATTAGCATCTGATCAGGACCAAAGTTTATTGATTCTTCCAACACACAGGATTCTACTCGAGGACTCAGCCCCAGAAGACATCCTCGACAGACTTTCAGGTCTGTATCAGGTCACTGAATCAGACTCACTCGAATCAGCGTGGGAAGCTGTTCGAGAAAACGCGAATGGACCAGTGACCTTTGCCGCATTAGGGCTAACCAAGCAAGGTAAAAATTATTCAATTCATCTACTTACAGCGAGAGACACGAATCAAATACGCTCAGCAATGCCAAGTCATCTAGGAAATGCTGCTAGAGACGTCGATATTCTTGTCCTTACGTCCACAATTCTCAGACCGATATTTAACATCGACAGTGCTGCGTTGGCAGCTGGTAAAAGAGTTGGCTTCGAGGAAAATATTTACACAGTGGAAAATGCTATAAAAAACAACCATGCCAAAGTTGCATTTTTAGCTAATCCTGCAACAATTAATGAAGTACAAGCCGTTGCAGCCACGGGAGAGGTGCTGCCACAGAAAACTACGTACTATTACCCCAAGCTCGGGACTGGTATGGTTTTTTACCCACTCTCGGGGCGCGTGAATTAGTAATATTGCGAAAGCTCCTCAGACTGTTTCGCAAGCTAACCGAAACATAATTCTGAAAAGTTAGAATCGAAAGAAGCGTTGACTCTAAGTCAGAGTCGCATGACTATGATTTAGAACGAAGAAAATCGTCTGCCAGACAAGGAGCAAACCGTGAATCTGAGATTACCTGGGCCTATCCCAGTACCAGAAGCAGTCGCTCAAGCAGGAGCCGCGCCGATGATAAATCATCGCGGGCCGGAATTCGCTTCATTAATTCACAGGACAACTGAAAAACTCAAACAAATTTACCTGACAGAAAATGACGTACTTACCCTTACTGCCTCCGGTACTGGGGCGATGGAAGCCGCAGTGGTGAATTTCATGCCCCCTGGTTCTCACGCACTCGTTATCACCATTGGAGTGTTCGGAAATCGATTTAAGGAACTGGTCAATGCTTATGGTGGTATCGCAACTGTGCTGGAGTTCAGCTTTGGTTCGGCCGCAGATCTTGAACAAATTAAAGATGCACTAGAAAAAAATCCTGAAATTAAGACAGTTTTTGTAACTCATAATGAAACTTCAACTGGAGTCACAAACCCGATTATCCCTGACCTCGTGAAAGTTGTGCAGCAACATGACGCGCTATTAATAGTCGATGCAATATCGTCCTTATCGTCCGTAGAATTTCGCACGGACGACTGGGGAGTTGACGTCGTCTGTTCAGGATCACAAAAGGGTTGGATGACTGCACCAGGCTTATCGTTCATCTCTGTCAGTGAGAAAGCGTGGAAGCGATTTGAGGAAAATCCGCAACCCCGATTTTATTTTGATCTACTGAGACATCAAAAAGCTCTGGCCGACGGTCAAACGCCATGGACCCCGGCAATCTCGGTCTGGTTTTCGCTTGATAAAGCGCTTGACATGATGATAGAAGAGGGACTTGAAGCAATCTGGACGCGCCACGCACGAGCAGGCCAAAGAGTCCGAGATGGCGTGAGAGCTATGGGATTGAAACTATTTTCTGAGGAAGGCGTTGAATCAAATACAGTGACTTCAATTGCGGTTCCAGCGGAATTGGATGGGCTTGAAATATTAAAGATTGCTCGGGAGCGATACTCAACCGTATTTGCCGGAGGGCAGGCCGGTTTGAAGGGACAGATTGTTCGCTTCGGCCATCTTGGGTATATGCCAGACTCAGATCTAGATTCCGCACTTGATGCCTTGCGAAACACTCTAGTCGATCTCAATTTTAAAGCTTAGATATTTCCATCGCAGCCAAGGAGTCGCATGTGGCAAAAATCTTAGTCGCTGACGAAATCGCTGAAGAGGGACTAGATCTCTTGCGGGCCGATCATGAAGTAACTATTCAGACTGGCCTCACTGAAGCTGAACTTATCACCGCTATTGTTGACTACGAGGCGCTAATTGTACGCAGCCAAACGAGTGTTACCCGATCCGTAATCGAAGCCGGAGCTGATTTAAAAGCCATCGCACGAGCTGGAGTAGGTGTGGACAATGTTGACGTAAATGCAGCAACAGAGCGTGGTGTAATCGTCGTAAATGCGCCCTTAGCGAACACTATTTCCACTGCAGAACACGCCTTTGCCCTCTTACTTGCAACTGCGCGAAATGTGGCGCCGGCTGACGCATCGCTAAGATCCGGAGAATGGGCACGAAGTCAATATTCTGGTGTCGAGCTAGCCAACAAAACACTTGGCATCATAGGCCTGGGACGAATCGGAACTGAGGTTGCAAAAAGAGCTCAGGCATTTCAAATGCACGTTGTCGCATACGATCCATTTGTGTCTAAAGACAAGGCGGAAAGTCTAGGAATTGTAATTTGTGAATTAACGAATCTCTTCAAAATATCTGACTTCGTTACGCTTCACACAACGCTTAATGAAGATACAAAACATTTAATTAACGCTGAAATCCTCTCGCATGCAAAGCCTGGACTGAGACTGATTAATGCCGCACGAGGCGGCTTAATTGACGAAAAAGCACTGCTGGAGGCGATAGATCAAGGATTTATTGATCAGGCGGGACTCGATGTTTTTTCAATCGAACCTGCCATAGGAAATCCACTTACCCAGCATCAAAACATCACAGTCACGCCGCACCTCGCTGCCTCAACTTCTGAAGCACAGACGCGAGCTGCCGTCGACGTTGCTGAACAGGTCAATCAAATTCTTCAAGGATTTGTTCCTGAATTTCCCGTCAATATTGATACTGTAGATACTGACACCATGCTCACATTGGCTCCTTTTCTCGAGCCTAGCCGTTTGGCTGGGAGTATTGCATCCCAGCTAGCCGTAGGAACAAGCACCTCCGGCAACATACAAAGCGCACATATTAATTATTTTGGACATTTCACTGGTCTAGAAACACATCCATTACGCTCTTCAGCGATCATCGGAATCCTCGGCTCGGCGACGAGCATTCCAGTCAACATAGTCAACGCCGTGAATATTGCTGAATCCACTGGACTAAGTGTGCAGGAAAAGTTTTCTGACTCGATAGAACCCTATGAAAATCTTGTTCAGGTAACCGTAACCACTGACCGACTTTCTGAAAAAGTGTCTACTACCAGTACAAATGCAGGAGTTGAAATAGTCAGCATCGGAAAATGGAATATAAATTTCAGGCCTGCCTCTAAAACACTTCTGCTTGTTGAAAACCTAGATCAACCTGGTGAAGTCGGACGGGTTGGACAGGTTATGGGTGAGCTTGGCGTCAATATATCCTCCATGGCAGTTGCGCCAGGCCTCATTAACGACGATCCGGCCCTAATGGTAATTGGTATAAGTCGTCCGCTGGACCAAGCTGAGGCCAAAAAAATTTCAGATCTGACGGGGATCAGTCGCGTTCGACAGGTCACACTATAGGATGTCCTAACAACCTAGAATTATAGATATGGATACAAATCATCAAGGCAGCAATAATCCTCTAAGTCGGATTCCATCAACCTCAAAAGTACTTGAGTCAGAACGAGCTAAACTCCTGATTGATAAATATGGCCAAAGCGCAATCAGTCAACTCGCGCGCGGTATTTTGCAGACAGTTCGAGACAATATCGCCACTATCGAAAACACTCAGACCGATTTGGATGGCATCCTGACGACCCTTGAGTCAAAAGCAAAGCGACTTGATGATACTCTTCGGCCTGTTATCAACGCCACAGGTGTCATTTTACATACCAATCTCGGACGTGCTCCGCTTTCCAAAGAAACTCAGATCGCGATGGCTAAGGTAACGGATGGATACTCAAACTTAGAGTACGACGTACGGAGCGGAAGCAGAGGTTCACGATTTAGCCATCTCCAGTCGATGATTCAGCGCCTGACGGGTGCAGAAGATTCAATAGTTTTGAACAATAATGCAGGTGCCATTCTCACAACACTAGCCGCAATCTGCAGAGATGGTGAAGTGGTGGTATCCAGAGGTCAACTTGTCGAAATAGGAGGCGGTTTCAGAGTGCCAGACGTGATGAGCCAGTCTGGTGCACAACTCAAAGAGGTAGGTACCACAAACCGCACCCGATCTGCTGACTATGAGAACGGCATAACTGATAAAACCAAAGCTCTCATGCGGGTACACCCTTCGAATTTCCTTATATCCGGGTTCACAGAGGAGACGCCCTTACGTGAAATTGTAAAAGTTGGTCACGAACATAATTTGCCGGTGATCGACGATATTGGCTCAGGCGCGCTTCTTGACTTGCGACCATATGGATTAGAACCCGAGCCCTTACTGAGTGACTGCATCAATGACGGTGCAGATCTAGTGCTCGCATCAGGTGACAAATTAATTGGTGGGCCACAAGCTGGCCTGATAATAGGAAAATCTTCACTCATCGATGTAATTCGGAAGCATCCTCTCACCCGAGCTCTTCGACCGGACAAAGCGACAATCGCTGGAATTGCTGCGACTCTACAACACTACGCGCTAGGCGAAGCAATCGAAAAAATACCAATCTGGCAAATGATCTCTATGGATGAATTAATACTGCAGGAACGAGCGGAGCTCTACGCTCAGGCTTGGGGCACTACTGCGCACGTCATTACCGGGGAGTCAACAGTTGGGGGAGGCAGTCTACCGGGACAAACTCTTCCGACAAGATTATGTGCGCTTAGTTTGCCTCAAAAAACACTAGAGCTAGTTAGCGAGAACTTACGTTTGTCTGAAGTTCCCATCATTTCTAAAATTCAGGACGGTGTGCTACAACTTGATCCACGAACGGTACTAGTAGACCAAGATATACAAGTTGTGAACACGCTTGAAAGAATTTCCCAAAGTGTGAAATAGCTAAGTACTATTCAGCCGCGGTAGTTGCAGTTGGCGTAACTGGTGGTTCAGTTGCAGTGGGTGAAGCGGTCGCCGTAGATGATTCAGTCGCGGCTGGTGAAGGAGTCGCCGAGGGAGTGCTATCCGCGCTGGGAGTAGGAGTCTTCAGATCCGGACGAACAGGTGCATCAATTGACCATGTTCTGCCGTCTGAATGAATTAATCTAATAGGAACAAACCCTCTCTCTACCTCAAAATACAGCGTCGTCGAACAGCTCACCTCCTGACAGGAGACCTGCTCTAACAGCGGAATATTCACGGTACCTTTTCGTGGTTCAAAAGCCTGAAGCGTAAACAACAAATAACTTTCATTGGGTAGGCGTGAATTCCCCTGAAACAATAAATCCACCCAATACGCCTTGGTATTTTGGAAGCTCCAACCCGAGCCGATCACATCGAATTTAGCCAATACCGTGACGACTTCCTGATCCTCTGTGTCATCCTCTTCTAATGCAATTTGGGTGACCGTGGAAGTGACAGTAGGAAATTTCAAGCCCGATACATTGCTGTCAGCCTTCGAACTCAATCCCACTATCTGTACTAAGTCTTCATCGTCGGAAAATGGTGAACATCCGGCAGCAATCAGAAATATAAGCAAGCTAAGGGCTATATTTTTTATCATAATAAAAATTAATACACGTCCGGCATACTGGAATTAAGTAAACTGAACAAACTATGACCCACCAATACGATCTAGAAAAACTTGAATATCCTGTAATTCTAGACCGTCTCTTGAGTTTTACGCGATCTGACGCCGGATACGACCTTGCCAAATCGCTTCTACCAAGCTCGACTCACCATGAGGTGCTTCGCAAACAGCAGGAGACATTTGAAGCAGTCAGTCTGTTATCTCGAGATATTCAGCTGCTATCCGACACTTTTCCAGACATACGCCCAAAGATATACGAAGCTCAACGAGGTGGGCTACTGACACCTTTTGAATTGCTCGAAGTCAGTCTCACCTGCCGTGTCGGTAACCAGTGCCGAACAAATCTAGGTAAGTATAGCGAGATCGTTCCGTTTATCTGGTCCAAAATCAGTGGTGCTGAAAACTTGAGCTCAACCGCATCGATGATACATGCGGCTGTGGATGACAGCGGAGCCATTAAGGATAACGCCTCGCCGGAGCTCGCTGAAATTAGAACGCGCCGAAAATCTGCGCATGACCAATTACTGAAAAAAATGGATGGGATGGCCAAGTCGGCAGGACTAAGCAACGCGCTCCAAGAACCCATTGTTGTGATGCGGGAGGGACGATACGTCCTGCCTGTTAAGGCTGGTTTCCAATCTAACGTACCTGGTATCGTCCATGATTCTTCAGCCTCGGGATCAACGGTCTTTATCCAGCCCAGCTCAGCTATAGGCCTAGGTAACATTTATAAAGAAGCTCAGGCCCAGGAAGACCGTGAGTTAGAGAAAATACTAAAAAATTTATCAAATGCAGTCGGGCAAAAGTTCAATGAACTCGAGTATTTAGTCGCTCAGCTCGGAGAAGTTGACCTCATACAAGCAAAAGGCCTTTTGGCGACCGATTTAGACGCTCTGGAACTTTATCAAGAATCTTCGCCGAGTAATTGGATTGTGACTTCAGACAGAGCACTCTCACTAGTAAATGCCCGGCATCCCCTAATTGAAGGTGACGTGATTCCAATTTCCTTGCGTGTCACTGCGGATGAGCAGGATGATTCCGATCCCATGGTCTTACTTATTACCGGACCAAATACCGGCGGAAAGACAGTCTCACTCAAAACCTGCGGCCTATTAGCTCTGATGAGCCAAGCTGGATTACCTGTGCCGGCATCCGTCGGGACGCAAATGCCGGTTTTCCAAAACGTCCTGGCAGATATTGGTGATGAGCAATCAATACAGCATTCGCTTTCTACATTTTCTGCCCATGTAGCGACAATCAATAGCATTCTGTCGGTCGCAACGCCCGGATCCTTAGTTCTGATTGATGAAATTGGTGCCGGGACTGATCCGCGAGAAGGTGCGGCCCTTGGAATCGCACTAATTCAAGAACTCCTTCGAAAGCAGGTGGCAGTGGTTTGTACGACACATCATGCTGAGCTAAAAATATATGCGCATACCAATCAGAAAATCACTAACGCATCTACTGAATTCAATACTGACACTCTTCAGCCAACGTATCGGCTACTCATGGGAATTCCAGGAGAATCAAACGCGATAGCAATTGCATCAAAGCTTGGTCTCCCCTCTTCGGTCATCGATGCCGCCCGACTTGAGCTCGGAGCCAAAGAAAGAGATTTATCTTCAATGCTTACAGAGTTGAAGAATGCCCTGCAAGCTGCGGAAGAAAATGTTCGTGAAACTGAAAACGAAAAAGCAGAAATAACTTCATTTCGTAACAAAACGGAACGTGAATTACGAGAAACCCTAGAGACAGTTCAGAGCGACACCCGTCATGAACTAGATCTATTAAGACGGGAAAGTGCCCGTCTTATGCAGCTACTCACCAGAGCTAAACGTGAGGTGGAAGCAGTCAAAATTCGGCAACTAGAAAGCGAAGTCCAAGAAGTGACAGATCAAGTTGCTACAACGGTCGAAGCCAGTACCGAGCAGTCTAAACGATGGGATTTCGATGACTATTTTGAGGACGTCGATCCGGACCAGCTAGCGCCAGGCATGCAAGTAACTGTGCAGGGATTTGATATACGTGGTGAAATCCAAAGCTGGCCAGACGATGACGGATCGCTTGTAGTTATTTTTGGAAACCTCAGTTCGAGAATTCAATTGTCGGCCATCCTAGAGGTGCATGAGCCAGCACCCCAGACGAAAGGCAAAGTACCCTCGCAAAGGCGCGTTGACGTGAACTCTGAATTAGATATCCGTGGAAATAGAATTGATGAAGCCGTACCGCTGCTTGAACGATATCTTGACCAGGCAACTGAGGGAAATATCCAAACCGCACGAATTATCCATGGAAAAGGGACTGGCGCACTGAAAACAGCGGTTCGAGAGTTCTTAGTTACTCATCCGTCAATAACTGATTTCAGTTCCGCACCGGCGGGTCAAGGTGGAGACGGCGTTACGGTAGTGAGTTTCAAAAACTGAGCTGAAACACTTATCGATTGCCAGTCTAAATCGCAGCTACATTCAGGCCTTCAAGTTTGAAAGTCTTAGAATTCCCAGTCACCGTAGTTAATCCGCCATTTAAGACTCTCACTCTCGGCCACTCGGTCTCGTCGAGTTCAAGAATCTCGGCAAGCAACTGAATAATAACTCCACCGTGGGTAGCGCAAACCACTAACTCATCCTCATGACGATCAGCAATTCTTCTGAAACATTCGTATGAGCGCTTACGCAGTACTGCATTGGGTTCCATTTCCGGAATCAAGCTTGCCCAGTCCGTTCCAGGTTTGAGATTCCATTTCTCAGTAGATTCCTCCCATGTTTTTCCCTCGGCAAGACCCCATCGCTGCTCACGCAAATCTGGCTCAGAAATAATTTCAAGGTCATGCTTCTGAGCTATAGCCAGGCCGGTGTGATACGCACGTTTGAGTGGGCTGGCATAGACAGCTTGTATTGGCATCTCAGCAAGCTGATCTCCGGCTGCTCTAGCCTGTTCCTGTCCTTTAACTGTGAGTTCGGTATCAAGCCAGCCCTGAATAATACCGGCGGCATTCCCTTCCGACTCACCATGTCTCACCAAAATAACCGTCATGATTAATTCTCCTCAAATAATTCAAAAAAATCATTCATTTGCTGTACGCCCTCTTCATCTACGTCATTGTCGGTCGCTACGTCCAATATATGAAACAAATTAGTTAATATCCGAGCAGTCGCACCCCAAACAAGATGCTCAGTTCCATCCAGTCGGAATGAATACGCACGTGTTGCAGTCGGCGATCCACTCTGTTCAACCATATGCCAAACCCGTGATTCTGGTGACATTAAGGTATCTAATCTCACAATCAGGACATCACGGACCTCAGCATCTGCTTTGGAGAAAAATCCGTCTAGATTAACCCCGCGAAGTAATCCGATATAAGGACTTATTCGATAATTCGATACAATTGTGCTGGTGTCATCTAAACGACCGATCAGTGCAATCTCATCGGACTCGACACCCATCTCTTCATGAGTCTCTCTGAGTGCAGTCATGGATAAATCTAAGTCTTCCGGATCTCTCCTACCACCTGGAAAAGATATCTCACCTTTGTGATGGGCCACGGTGTTCGTACGAACCTGCAGAGCCACATACAACTCAGACTTAGATTCACAAATGAGTATTAAAACAGCACTTTCTCTCATTCCGCCAAGAGGTATCTCACGGGCAGAATATGCACGAACACTCTCTTCTAAGAAATCAATTGAGGGAAGCACTTTATCCTGCCCTACTTAAGCGTCTATCATCTTATACAGCGTGATTGGGGGCTTAGCTTAGTGGCCTAAAGCTCCGGTCTCATAAACCGGCGAGCCTGGGTTCGAATCCCAGAGCCCCCACCACGCTAAATCCTTTGCCCTTATATGGTAAGCGAAACAGGAAATCTCGGGCAAAAGGTGCATCAAAAGGTGCATCATCTTGTGAACGTGAGAGCGTCAAAACCCGCAAAATCTTACACTTTAGCGCTTGCCTCCAAAGTACGGGACGGCGTGACCTTCGTCGATCATCTGCTGATTTACGTCGATCACATCCACTCCTAACCGTGATAAAAAACCGCCCAAACTTACCACTTCACCCATTCGGGAAGTTTGACGGGGTGTCTTGATGCCGGTGTACGGGGTTAATTGTCACCGGCCTCATAGAACTCAATACGTCGCCACCCATTCGCCATGAATTCACTCCCCCATCGGTCATCGACCTGCGACGTGACTACTGTAGAGGGCCCTATGTGTCGGTCATTCACTTGTTGTGCGTGTTTCTTATAGATTTGCCACCAATGCGTATCACTGGCCTGAGCCATCTCATTAGCCCAATTTAGTAGTGGTTTGTCTAGCTTTAGCCATTCGTCAGAATTAACGTCTGGCTCTTGATCTGGTATATATAACAGTGATCTCAATGATTCTCCTCGTCCGCCGTATATATAACACCAGAGTGAGTTGAAAGTTACACGAGATACTCCGACGCTATGCTGTAATCATCAATTATTTATGAATTCAGTATTAGTATTATGATTTTTCACATCCCACACAGCAGCACAGATATCCCTGCCGAGTATCGGTCACTATTCCTCTTAGACAGCACCCAACTCGCGAGCGAGCTCCTACTTATGACGGATCATTTCACCGACGAACTTTTCCTAGCTAGTGCAACAAATGATGATTCCTTCCTTAGGTTTCCAGTTTCGAGGCTCCTAGTCGACCCCGAGCGTTTCCCGAATGATGAGGAGGAGGAAATGAGTAAAGTTGGAATGGGTGCGATGACTGGTGCGTGGTGGTGTGACAATAAAGCAGCCCAAGAAAATACTGTACTGACTGACTACGAGCTTATGGATGATATCGAGGCCTATAACGAGATTGACTGTAAAGCAATGTTCGAAATAATTAATTATTTTATATTTA